>NZ_AP027291.1:4540578-4843283 GCF_030295745.1 Mycolicibacterium sp. TUM20985 | reverse complement strand
CGCCCGCGTCCCGCAGACCACCGGTCAGCGAGTCATGGGTTCGACCGTGCTACCGAAGATCTACGAACGGGTCTGGCGCCCCGTGCTGTTCTGGGGTTTCACGGCGCGCAACACGGCCCAGGAGGACCAACGCAGGCTGCGGTTGCTCGACGTTGGTCCAGGGGACACCGTGCTCGACGTCGCCTGCGGTCCGGGGAACACCACCCGCACGCTCGTCGAACAAGTCGGGCCGGACGGCCTCACGGTCGGGGTGGACAGTTCGCCGACCATGCTGGCGCAGGCCGTGCGCGAGACCACGCCCGGCAGCCCCGTTGGATACGTCCGCGGGGACGCCGTCGACCTACCGTTCGCCGACGCCACGTTCGACGCGATCAGTTGTTACGGGGCGCTGTATCTCATGGCCGATCCGTTCGGATCGCTGCGCGAGATGGTCCGCGTGTTGAAGCCCGGCGGCCGGATCGCCGTCCTCACGACGTGCGCCCGCGGGCCCGCGCCGCTACGCCGGGCCGAGTTGGCGGCGTCGCGACTGGCGCCGCTTCGGCTGTTCGACGTCGACGAGATCACCGACGCGATGCGGGCGGCCGGTCTGATCGACGTGACCAGGAACGTATCGGCGGCGTCGCAGACCGTCGCCGGACGCAAGGTCGCCAAGACTTGATGTCGTATTTCTGACGTTGGCGACAGTAATGTGCCGCCTCGTCGGTGCGGCCGGTTACAGTCCGGCGGTGACGTCGAAGAAGATGCTGCGCGCGTTGTGGATCATGGTCGCGGGAGCAGGCATCGCGCTCGGGGCCGGGAGCGGGCTCGCCGCCGCCGAGTCGGACACCCCCGACGCCGGACCGGGGCCGTCGACGACCGAGTCGTCCCAGACTTCGCAGACTGCCACCGACGACGCCCCAGTTGGCACCAAAGACGTTGACAACAACCATGATTCGGGTGCCGGCGCGACGAGCGTCGACAAGCCGACCAGCACCGTGAGCGCCTCCACCGTGACGGTCCGCCGGGACGAGACCGAGACGGCCGAACCCGTCGAGCAGGTCCAGCCGGCCGCGGTGACGTCGACCAAGCACTCGGAGCCGGCGGCGCAGACGGAGGCCGTCGCGACCGAACCGGTGGCCGCCCAAGAGGTCGAGAAGACCGTCGACCCCACGCCCAAGGCATCCACGCCGCCAGCCGAGGCTGCTCCGATCGTCGAGCCGCAGGCCGCGGTCGCGGTAGCGCCCGAGCCCGTCGTCGAGGCCATCCCGTTCGCCGCGGCCAGCAGCCTGGCCCCCACGGCCAACACCTTCACCGCGCCGGGAATCGTGCGCCCCACCCCGGGCCCGATCGCCACCATCTTGATCAGCCTGCTGTCGCCGTTCGGCTTGTTGCCGCCCCTCCCGCCGGTGCCGGCCAACGTGGTGGGTGTGCCGGCTGATCCGGTGCCCGGCACGTCGTTGATCAACGGGGTGACCGGCGTCAAGGTCGGCAGTTCGAGCCTGGCGATCCCGGTCGGCACGTCCACCTATACCGGCGCGGCCGACTGGTACTTCCCGACCCAGGCCGACGGCACGGTGCGGGCGCAGGGTGTGGTGCTGCTGCAGCACGGCTTCCTCGGGTCCAACTTCTGGTACTCGGCCCTCGCGGCGGACCTGGCACAGCGCACCAACAGCGTCGTGGTGGTGCCCAACATCCCGTCCTTCGGCTTCTTCACCTGCGCCGGTTGCACTCTCAGCGCAGTCCCGATGCAGCAGGGCGTGGCCGCATTGTTCATCGATCCGAGTCGGACGTCGTTGACCGCCAGCGCCTTGGCCGCCGGCTACCACGGCGTGCTGCCGGACAAGTTCGTTCTGACCGGGCACTCGGCGGGCGGCGGGCTGGCCACGGCTGCGGGTGGGTTCTACGTCGACGCCGTCTCGGCCGCGACCAACGATCTCCTCGGGGTCGTCATGTATGACGGCGTCTCGTCGAACGGCACCTTCGCGAGCGCGTTGGCCAGCTTGGACGCACTGGAGATCCCGGTGTATCAGATCGCCGCGCCGCCGCAGGCATGGAATGCCAACGGCCAGACCACGACTGACCTGGTGGCGCTGCGGCCGAATCAGTTCGTCGGCGACGTTCTGGTCGACGGCTCGCACGTCGATTCGCTGATCGGCGGATCGGCGATCATCGACTTCGTCAGCCAGCTGGTGATCAAGCGGTCCCCTCCGGGCAACACGGAGGCCGTGTACACGCTGGCCAACGGCTGGATCAACGACATGTATGCCGGCCTCGGGCCGACCGACGGTGTCTACGGGACCTACGGCGATCCGGACGACTACATCGTCTTCGGGCAGGCCGCCGGGGTCGTGCTCGGACCGCCACCGGTCGTCGACGTCGAGAAGTACCTGGGCACCTGGTACGAGGTGGGCAGCGTGCGACAGTTCTTCTCGATCGGGCTGGTGAACACCACCGCCGTGTACACCGACAACGGCGACGGAACGATCGGCGTCGAGAACTCCGGCAACTACTTCTTCAACAACGGGCCGGAGTCCCGCATCTTCGGTACGGCGGTGCCGCTGAACGCCGACAACAACAGGTTGAACGTGACGTTCTTCGGGCCGCCGTCGGCCAGCGAGCCCGGCAACTACTGGATCGTCGATCTGGCCCCCGACTACAGCTGGGCCGTGGTCAGCGATGCGAACGGGCTCACGGGGTTCCTGCTCAGCCGCACTCGTACGGTCCCCGACGCGCTGTACCAAGAGCTGCTGGGCCGGGCGTCGGTGAAGGGCGTCAAGCGCTGGATCTTCCCGACCCGCCAACCCGCCGCGGCGTCCAACCTGGTCACCGTCTAGCGGTTACCGGCCAGTTTTCCTTCCCCAAACCGCGTGTGAAGTCTTGACGGAAACGCGAAAACGGGCCAATCTGTTGGGCAGCATGTGTGCACGGGTAGAGGACGCCAGCCAGCGCCGATCTCGTGAGCGCTCCGCCGCCGCATGCCGTGGTTGAGGAATGCGCCGGTCTGCGCTATTGTTGGACGTTGCGCTGGCTGCATCCTGCCCACCCCTCGCCCGTCCTTGACACCGTGGTCCTAGCCTGAGCTCTGCTCAGTGAACTAGGCGTGTGCCGTGGGGGCCGAGATCAGGCTTGAGAACGCCAGCCGAACCTAATGCAGATAACGCGGCAAAGGGTCCGGTTCCGGCCGGTTCCCGATCGTCGCATCCGGTGCTGGAAGGATGCATCTTGGCAGTCTCTCGCCAGAGCAAGTCAGTAGAAAACCCCAACAATTCCGTTCCTGGAGCACCTAACCGAGTCTCGTTCGCCAAACTGCGCGAACCCCTCGAAGTTCCCGGTCTGCTCGACGTGCAGACAGATTCCTTCGAGTGGCTGATCGGTTCCGACGGCTGGCGCGAGAAGGCTCTCGAACGCGGTGAGCCCAGCCCCGTCGGTGGCCTCGAAGAGGTGCTCACGGAGTTGTCGCCGATCGAGGACTTCGCCGGCACGCTGTCGCTGAGCTTCTCCGATCCGCGCTTCGACGAGGTCAAGGCACCCGTCGACGACTGCAAGGAGAAGGACCAGACCTACGCGGCGCCGCTGTTCGTCACCGCGGAGTTCATCAACAACACCACCGGCGAGATCAAGAGCCAGACCGTCTTCATGGGCGACTTCCCCATGATGACCGAGAAGGGCACCTTCATCATCAACGGCACCGAGCGTGTCGTCGTGTCCCAGCTCGTCCGCTCGCCGGGCGTCTACTTCGACAAGTCCAAGGACAAGGCCACCGAGAACGACCTGACGAGCGTCAAGGTCATCCCCGGTCGCGGCGCCTGGTTGGAGTTCGACGTCGACAAGCGCGCCACCGTCGGCGTGCGCATCGACCGCAAGCGCCGTCAGCCGGTCACCGTGCTGCTGAAGGCCCTCGGCTGGACCAGCGAGAAGATCACCGAGCGCTTCGGCTTCTCCGAGATCATGATGTCCACCCTCGAGAAGGACAGCACCGCCGGTCCCGACGAGGCACTGCTCGACATCTACCGGAAGCTGCGCCCGGGCGAGCCCCCCACCAAGGAGTCCGCGCAGACCCTGCTGGAGAACCTGTTCTTCAAGGAGAAGCGCTACGACCTGGCTCGCGTGGGCCGCTACAAGGTCAACAAGAAGCTCGGCCTGAACGTGGGCCAGCCGATCACGTCCTCGACGCTGAACGAAGAGGACATCGTCGCGACCATCGAGTACCTGGTGCGTTTGCACGAGGGCCAGACGGTCATGACGGCTCCCGGAGGCGTCGAGGTCCCCGTCGAGGTCGACGACATCGACCACTTCGGCAACCGTCGTCTGCGTACCGTCGGCGAGTTGATTCAGAACCAGATCCGCGTCGGCCTCTCGCGTATGGAGCGCGTCGTGCGTGAGCGCATGACCACCCAGGACGTCGAGGCGATCACGCCGCAGACCCTGATCAACATCCGTCCCGTCGTGGCGGCGATCAAGGAGTTCTTCGGCACCAGCCAGCTGTCGCAGTTCATGGACCAGAACAACCCGCTCTCGGGTCTGACCCACAAGCGTCGCCTGTCGGCGCTGGGCCCCGGCGGTCTGTCCCGTGAGCGCGCCGGCCTCGAAGTCCGTGACGTCCACTCCAGCCACTACGGCCGCATGTGCCCGATCGAGACCCCGGAAGGCCCGAATATCGGCCTGATCGGCTCGCTGTCGGTGTACGCGCGGGTCAACCCGTTCGGCTTCATCGAGACGCCGTACCGCAAGGTCGTCGAGGGTGTCGTCACCGACGAGATCCACCACCTCACCGCCGACGAGGAGGACCGCCACGTCGTGGCGCAGGCCAACTCGCCGATCGACGCGAACAGCCGATTCACCGAGGAGAAGATCCTCGTCCGCCGTAAGGGTGGCGAGGTCGAGAACGTCTCCCCGATGGACGTGGACTACATGGACGTCTCGCCGCGCCAGATGGTGTCGGTGGCCACGGCCATGATCCCGTTCCTCGAGCACGACGACGCCAACCGTGCCCTCATGGGTGCCAACATGCAGCGCCAGGCGGTTCCGCTGGTGCGTAGCGAGGCCCCCCTGGTCGGTACCGGCATGGAACTCCGTGCCGCGATCGACGCCGGTGACGTCGTCATCGCGAGCAAGGCAGGCGTCATCGAAGAGGTGTCCGCCGACTACATCACCGTGATGGCCGACGACGGCACCCGGCACACCTACCGGATGCGCAAGTTCGCCCGCTCCAACCACGGCACGTGCGCCAACCAGCGTCCGATCGTGGACAGCGGCCAGCGGGTGGAGGCCGGTCAGGTCATCGCCGACGGTCCGTGCACCGAGAACGGTGAGATGGCGCTGGGCAAGAACCTGCTCGTCGCGATCATGCCGTGGGAGGGTCACAACTACGAGGACGCGATCATCCTGTCCCAGCGTCTGGTCGAAGAGGACGTGCTCACCTCGATTCACATCGAAGAGCACGAAATCGACGCCCGCGACACCAAGCTGGGCGCCGAGGAGATCACCCGGGACATCCCGAACGTCTCCGACGAGGTGCTGGCCGATCTCGACGAGCGTGGCATCGTCCGCATCGGCGCCGAGGTCCGCGACGGCGACATCCTGGTCGGCAAGGTCACGCCGAAGGGCGAGACCGAGCTGACCCCGGAGGAGCGCCTGCTGCGTGCCATCTTCGGTGAGAAGGCCCGCGAGGTCCGCGACACGTCGCTCAAGGTGCCGCACGGCGAGTCCGGCAAGGTCATCGGCGTTCGGATGTTCTCCCGCGAGGAGGACGACGAGCTGCCCGCCGGCGTCAACGAGTTGGTCCGCGTCTACGTGGCCCAGAAGCGCAAGATCTCCGACGGTGACAAGCTCGCCGGACGCCACGGCAACAAGGGCGTCATCGGCAAGATCCTGCCGATCGAGGACATGCCGTTCATGCCGGACGGCACGCCGGTGGACATCATCCTGAACACGCACGGTGTGCCGCGACGGATGAACATCGGCCAGATCCTCGAGACGCACCTGGGCTGGGTGGCCAAGGCCGGCTGGAACATCCAGGTCGCCGACGGCACCGACGCACTGCCGGATTGGGCGGAGAACCTGCCCGACGAGCTGCTGTCGTCGGAGCCCAACAGCATCGTCTCCACGCCCGTCTTCGACGGCGCGCGCGAGAACGAGCTGCAGGGTCTGCTCGGTGTGACGCTGCCCAACCGCGACGGTGACGTGATGGTCAACGCCGACGGCAAGTCGCAGTTGTTCGACGGACGCAGTGGCGAACCGTTCCCGTACCCGGTGACGGTCGGCTACATGTACATCCTGAAGCTGCACCACTTGGTGGACGACAAGATTCACGCCCGTTCCACCGGCCCGTACTCGATGATCACCCAGCAGCCGCTCGGTGGTAAGGCGCAGTTCGGTGGCCAGCGGTTCGGCGAGATGGAGTGCTGGGCCATGCAGGCCTACGGCGCGGCGTACACGCTGCAGGAGCTCTTGACCATCAAGTCCGACGACACCGTCGGCCGGGTCAAGGTCTACGAGGCGATCGTCAAGGGCGAGAACATCCCCGAGCCCGGTATCCCGGAGTCGTTCAAGGTGTTGCTCAAGGAGCTGCAGTCGCTCTGCCTGAACGTCGAGGTGCTGTCCTCTGAGGGCCACGCCATCGAGATGCGCGACAGCGACGACGAGGACTTGGAACGCGCTGCGGCCAACCTCGGAATCAACCTGTCTCGCAACGAGTCTCCTTCGGTCGAGGATCTCGCCTAACTGTTTTGGGGACCCCCGCGGTCCGCGCTTTTGATTGATAGTCATCTAGTCCCGCAAGGGGAAAGGGAGTTACGTGCTCGACGTCAACTTCTTCGATGAACTCCGCATTGGCCTCGCCACTGCGGATGACATCCGCAATTGGTCCTACGGCGAAGTCAAGAAGCCGGAGACCATCAACTACCGCACGCTCAAGCCAGAGAAGGACGGCCTGTTCTGCGAGAAGATCTTCGGACCGACTCGCGACTGGGAGTGCTACTGCGGCAAGTACAAGCGCGTGCGCTTCAAGGGCATCGTCTGTGAGCGCTGCGGCGTCGAGGTGACTCGCGCCAAGGTGCGTCGTGAGCGGATGGGCCACATCGAACTGGCCGCACCCGTCACGCACATCTGGTACTTCAAGGGCGTGCCCTCGCGTTTGGGCTACCTGCTGGACCTGGCCCCGAAGGATCTCGAGAAGATCATCTACTTTGCGGCCTACGTGATCACCGCCGTCGACACCGAACAGCGGCACAACGACCAGTCCACGCTCGAGGCCGAGATGGTCGTCGAGAAGAAGGCGGTCGAGGATCAGCGCGATCTCGATCTGGCGGAGCGTAGCCAGAAGCTCGAGGCC
The DNA here is from genome assembly GCF_030295745.1 of Mycolicibacterium sp. TUM20985. NCBI lineage: Bacteria > Bacillati > Actinomycetota > Actinomycetes > Mycobacteriales > Mycobacteriaceae > Mycobacterium > Mycobacterium antarcticum. The sequence goes on along the minus strand of NZ_AP027291.1, from coordinate 4,835,971 downwards.
GACATGGCCGAGCTCGAGAAGGACGGCGCCAAGTCCGACGTCCGTCGCAAGGTCCGTGACGGCGGCGAGCGCGAGATGCGTCAGCTTCGCGACCGGGCCCAGCGCGAGCTGGACCGCCTCGACGAGGTGTGGACGACGTTCGTCAAGCTGGCTCCCAAGCAGCTGATCGTCGACGAGGTGCTCTACCGCGAGCTAATCGACCGCTACGGCGAGTACTTCAACGGCGCCATGGGCGCGGAGTCGATCAAGAAGCTGATCGAGAACTTCGACATCGACGCCGAGGCCGAGAGCCTGCGCGACACCATCAAGAACGGCAAGGGCCAGAAGAAGCTTCGGGCCCTCAAGCGACTGAAGGTCGTCGCGGCGTTCCAGATGAACCGCAACTCCCCGATGGGCATGGTGCTCGACGCCGTTCCGGTGATCCCGCCGGAACTGCGCCCGATGGTTCAGCTCGACGGTGGCCGCTTCGCCACCTCCGACTTGAACGATCTGTACCGACGCGTCATCAACCGCAACAACCGGTTGAAGCGACTGATCGACCTCGGCGCGCCCGAGATCATCGTCAACAACGAGAAGCGCATGCTTCAGGAGTCCGTTGACGCGCTGTTCGACAACGGTCGTCGTGGCCGCCCCGTCACCGGACCGGGCAACCGGCCGCTGAAGTCGCTGTCCGATCTGCTCAAGGGCAAGCAGGGTCGGTTCCGTCAGAACCTGCTCGGCAAGCGCGTGGACTACTCGGGCCGTTCGGTCATCGTCGTCGGCCCGCAGCTCAAGCTGCACCAGTGCGGTCTGCCGAAGCTGATGGCCCTCGAGCTGTTCAAGCCGTTCGTGATGAAGCGTCTGGTCGACCTGAACCACGCGCAGAACATCAAGAGCGCCAAGCGGATGGTCGAACGTCAGCGCCCGCAGGTGTGGGACGTCCTCGAAGAGGTCATCTCCGAGCACCCCGTGCTGCTGAACCGTGCACCAACGCTGCACCGGTTGGGCATCCAGGCCTTCGAGCCGATGCTGGTCGAGGGCAAGGCGATTCAGCTGCACCCGCTGGTCTGTGAGGCGTTCAACGCCGACTTCGACGGTGACCAGATGGCAGTCCACCTGCCGCTGTCCGCCGAGGCGCAGGCCGAGGCGCGCATCCTGATGCTGTCGTCGAACAACATCCTGTCTCCCGCGTCGGGCCGCCCGTTGGCCATGCCGCGTCTGGACATGGTGACGGGCCTGTTCTTCCTGACCACCGAGATCGAAGGCGACACGGGCGAATACACGGCTCCCGCCAAGGATCAGCCGGAGTCCGGTGTGTACGGTTCGCCGGCCGAGGCGCAGATGGCCGTCGATCGCGGCGTGCTGAGCGTGCGGTCGAAGATCAAGGTTCGGCTGACCACGCAGCGTCCGCCGGCCGACGTCGAGGCGTCGTTGTTCCCCGAGGGCTGGAAGATGGGCAACGCCTGGTTGGCGGAGACCACGCTGGGCCGCGTGCTGTTCAACGAGCTTCTGCCGCGGGGCTACCCGTTCGTCAACAAGCAGATGCACAAGAAGGTCCAGGCGGCGATCATCAACGATCTCGCCGAGCGCTACCCGATGATCGTCGTGGCGCAGACCGTCGACAAGCTCAAGGACGCCGGCTTCCACTGGGCCACCCGCTCGGGTGTCACCGTGTCCATGGCCGACGTGCTGGTGCCGCCGAACAAGGCACAGATCCTCGACGGCTACGAGCAGCAGGCGGATGCCATCGAGAAGAAGTACCAGCGCGGCCTGCTCGAGAAGATCGAGCGGACCGACGCGTTGGTGAAGATCTGGAAGGAAGCCACCGAAGAGGTGGGCAATGCCCTCCGCGACCATTACCCGGCGTCGAACTCGATCATCCAGCTGATCGACTCAGGTGCCACCGGTACGTTCAACCAGACGCGCACGCTGGCCGGCATGAAGGGCCTGGTGACGAACCCGAAGGGTGAGTTCATCCCGCGCCCCATCAAGTCGTCCTTCCGTGAGGGCCTGACCGTGTTGGAGTACTTCATCAACACGCACAGCGCCCGAAAGGGTCTGGCGGACACCGCACTTCGTACGGCGGACTCGGGTTACCTGACCCGTCGTCTGGTCGACGTGTCTCAGGACGTCATCGTTCGTGAGCACGACTGCCAGACCGAGCGCGGCATCATGACCACGATTGCGGCGCCGGAGGCCGATGGCTCCCTGACCCGCGACGCACACGTCGAGACCTCGACGTATGCGCGGACGCTGGCCGTGGACGCGGTCGACGCCAAGGGCAACGTGATCGTCGAGCGTGGGCACGACCTGGGTGATCCGGCGATCGATGCGCTGCTCGCCGCGGGCATCACCGAGGTGAAGGTCCGCTCCGTGCTGACCTGCATGACAGGCACCGGCGTCTGCGCCACGTGCTACGGCCGTTCGATGGCCACCGGCAAGCTGGTCGACATCGGTGAGGCGGTCGGCATCGTCGCCGCGCAGTCCATCGGCGAGCCCGGCACGCAGCTGACCATGCGTACGTTCAAGCAGGAGGGCGGCGTCGGTGAGGACATCACCGGTGGTCTTCCTCGCGTGCAGGAGCTGTTCGAGGCCCGCGTGCCCCGCAACACCGCTCCCATCGCGGACGTCACCGGTCGGGTCAACATCGAAGTGGGCGAGAAGTTCTACAAGATGACGATCGTCCCGGACGACGGTGGCGAGGAAGTCGTCTACGACAAGCTCACCCGTCGTCAGCGCCTGAAGGTGTTCAAGCACGAGGACGGCTCCGAGCGTCTGCTGACCGACGGTGACCACGTCGTGGTCGGCCAGCAGCTGATGGAGGGCTCGGCCAACCCGCACGAGGTGCTGCGCGTCCAGGGTCCCCGCGAGGTGCAGATCCACCTCGTCAAGGAGGTCCAGGAGGTCTACCGCGCCCAGGGTGTGTCGATCCACGACAAGCACATCGAGGTCATCGTCCGGCAGATGCTGCGTCGCGTGACGATCATCGATTCGGGCTCGACGGAATTCCTGCCCGGCTCGCTCACCGAGCGTGCTGAGTTCGAGTCCGCGAACCGTCGCGTCGTGTCCGAGGGTGGCGAGCCCGCGGCCGGACGTCCGGTGCTGATGGGTATCACGAAGGCATCGCTGGCCACGGATTCGTGGTTGTCGGCGGCGTCGTTCCAGGAGACCACGCGAGTCCTGACCGATGCGGCGATCAACTGCCGCAGCGACCGGCTCAACGGTCTGAAGGAGAACGTGATCATCGGCAAGCTGATCCCGGCCGGTACCGGCATCAGCCGCTACCGCAACATCACGGTGCAGCCGACCGAGGAAGCTCGGGCCGCCGCGTACACGATCCCGTCCTACGAGGATCAGTACTACAGCCCGGACTTCGGTCAGGGTGCAGGCCAGGCAGTGCCGCTGGACGATTACGGATTCAGCGACTACCGGTAGCCACCCCTCTGCGCGAGCAGACGCAAAGGGCCCTCAATCCTGTGGATTGAGGGCCTTTTGCGTCTGGTGACGAGGGGAGTTATCCACAGATCGACGTAGGGGTCTGGTGGCGCGCTCGCGAGGGCGGCAGCCTCGATGCCGTGTACATCCACGATCTGGTCACCGGCACGGACGGTTTGATCACGGCTGAGCAGATACAGGCCGTGATGTCGCGGAAGATGCTGAGGACACACGTGCGGTCCGGTGACCTGGTGCGGGTGTGCCACGGCGTGTACGCGCTCTCGCCGCCCGACGTCCTCGACACACTGCGCGCGCTGGACCTGATGGTCGGACGGCCAATGGTCGCGTGTCTGGGAACCGCCGCGCTCCTGCACGGCTTCGACACCGAACGTGGTCCGCGGGTGCACGTACTCGACCCTGGTGTTCGGGTCCGGCCCACCGGCGGGGTCATGGTGCATCAACGGGTCGGAGCGCCATTGCGCAGAGTGAACGGACGCATGACGACCGCACCGGCTTGGACTGCCGTCGAGGTCGCATGTTCGTTGCGACGCCCTCGGGCGTTGGCGACCCTCGACGCCGCACTGCACGTGGGTGCGTGCACGATGCCCGAACTCGAGACGGCCGCGCGAGAGCAGACGGGCCGCCGCGGGATCGTGCACGTACGAGAGTTGTTGCCGCACGCCGACGGTCGAGCGGAGTCGCCGATGGAGAGCGAAGCGCGTCTCGTGTTCCTCGATTACGGCTTACCGCAGCCGGAACTTCAGTACGAGATCGTCGACCTTTGCGGCGATCTGTGGCGCGTGGACTTCGCTTGGCCCGACCGCATGGTGGTGGCGGAGTACGACAGCATGGAATGGCATGCGAACCCGACGATCTGGAAGCGCGATCGCCTGAAGGTCGAGCGGCTGAAGGACTGCGGATGGACGACGGTGCCGATGGTCGTCGACGACGTGCGCCGGCAGACCCCACAACTGGCGGACCGCCTCGAGCGCCTCCTCACCTAACCCGCGAGCAGACGCAAAGGGCCCTCATTCGCGTGGATTCAGGGCCCTTTGCGTCTGCTCGCGGGACTAATGACGGGGTCGCGTCAGCCGCTGACCACGTCGAGCAGGTGCGCGACGGTGTCGGCGATTGCCGCCCTCGCCGAGCGCAATGCCCGGCGCGGGTCGACCGCGTCCTCGGCAGCCAACGCCGAGCGCACCGCGCCGGTGTAGGCGATGTTCAGCGCCGTGCCGATGTTGACCTTCACGATGCCCGCGCGCACTGCGGCCCGCAGAGCCTCGTCGGGCACCCCCGACGAACCGTGCAGGACCAGCGGGACGGGCACCGCGTCGCGCAGGGCCGCGATGAGTTCGACGTCGAGCTCGGCGGTCCTGGTGGTCATCGCGTGTGAGCTGCCGACCGCCACCGCCAATGCGTCCACCCCTGTGGCACTGACGAATTCGGCGGCCTGTCGTGGATCGGTGCGCACGCCGGGGGAGTGTGCGCTGGACACCTGGGAGTCCTTTCCGCCGACGTACCCGAGCTCGGCCTCGACCGCCAGCCCCTGGGTGTGGAGCAGCGCGGCGGCCTCCGCGGTGATGGTCACGTTTCGGTCGTACGACAGGGCGCCGCCGTCGACCATCACCGACGAGTAGCCCGCCGGCGCGGCCTGCTGCCACAGGTCGGGCGCTTCGACGTGATCGAGGTGCAGGCTCACCGGCACCCCGGCATCGCGCGCCATGGCGACCAGCGCGGCGCTGACGGGTCGGAGGGCACCGTGAAACGCCACGGCGTTCTCGCTCACCTGCAGGATCACCGACGTCGCAGCCCGCTCCGCGCCGGCGACGATGCCCTCGGCGTGCTCGAGGGTGATCACGTTGAAGGCCGCGACGCCGCGACCGTGCTCAGCGGCAGCCGAGACCAGTTCGGCCGTGGTGATCAGCGGCATCGCGCTCCTCGACGGCTTGACGAAACTCCAACGAAACGCCACCATAACCATTCAAACCCAACGAAGGCAATGGGCGGGAGAACGATGTCGGCGTTCGCGGGCCTCGACGTCGGAACGACCTCGAGCAAGGCCGTTGTCTACGACGACGAGGGCGCCGTGCTCGGTACCGGCCGCGCCGCCATGACGTGGGACAGCACCCCGCATGGCACCCAGATCGAGGCGGACGGGTTGTGCCGCAGTGCCTTCGAGGCATTGAACGCCGCAGCGGACATGGCGGGCGTACCCATCCGTGCGGTCGGCGTCACCAGCATGGGCGAGTCGGGGGTCCTCACCGATGCCCGGGAGCGCCCGCTCGCGCCGGTGATCGCCTGGCACGACGACCGCGACGGCGACGAGGTGGCCGACCTCGCGGCGACCATCGGAACCGACGCCTTCGGTGGTATCGCGGGAAAGCCGCTGCGGGGCCAGTTCTCGCTGACCAAGCACCGATGGTTGCGGCAGCACGTTCCCGCCAGCCGGGATGCCACCATCCGCTTCGACGTCGGCGGGTGGGTGGTCCGGCGGCTCGGTGGCGACGTGGCCCTCGAACTGTCCCTGGCCGGGCGCACCGGTTGGCTCGACGTCACCGCGCTCGACTGGTGGGACGACGCCCTCGACTGGTCCGGTGCGACGCGGGCCCTGATGCCACCGCTCGTCGCCGCGGGTGTGCCGGTGGGCGCCGTCACCTCCGATGCAATGAGCCACCATCTGCGGGGTGCGGTACTGACGCTGGCGGGCCATGACCACCAGGCGTCCGCGCTTGGCGCTCGCGCGACGGGCCAAGGGCACGAACTGGATTCGTCGGGTACGGCCGAGGCGCTGGTGCGCACCGTCATGCCTGCGCCCGCGCGCACCGACATCGCGAGACTCGCCGCGACGGGCATCACTACCGACCCCAGCATCGAACCGGGCCACTGGAGTCTGCTCGGCGGGACCGAGGGCGGGCTGGCCCAGTTGCGCACCCTCGAACGTCTCGGGGTGAAGCCGGCCGACGTAGCCGACCTGGACGCTGCCGCCGAGCGGTCGCCCGACGCCGGTCCAGGAGCGGAGTGGCGGACGGTGGTGGCCACCGCTGCGGACGAAGCGCTGGCCCTGCACCGCGCGATGGACGCCGTCGTCGGCCCGGCCGCCCGGGTCGTGGTCACCGGGGGTTGGCGACACAGCGCAGAAGTACTGCGCGCCAAGAGGGCTCGCTTCGGCCCGCTGGAGGTCTCGACAGTCGAGGAGGCGGGTGCGCTCGGCGCGGCCACGCTCGCGGCGCGCGCCTGCGGCGCGTTGGGTCCAGGCGAGCACCTGGCCGACACATGACGAGGACGTGGTTCGCCGACGAGCGTCACGCCCAGATACTGCGCCTGCTGGCGACCGAGGGCCGCGTCGAGAGTTCTAGATTGGCAACGTCATTCGACATCAGCGCCGAAAGCGTGCGCAAGGACCTCGCGCTGCTCGACGGACGTGGACTGCTGCGACGGGTTCACGGCGGGGCCATCCCGCGCGAAGCCAGCCGCGCCGAATCACACGTTGCCGATCGCGACGAGCACGTGGCGGAGAAGACGGCGATCGCGCGCCTCGCGCTGCGGCACGTTCCGCACGGCGCGTCGCTCCTGCTCGACGCCGGGTCGACGACGCTGCGGCTGGCCGAGATGTTGCCCGCGGACGGCGAACTCGTCGTGTACACGAACTCCTGGCCGGTCGGCGCCGCGCTCCACGACAGGGGCATCACGGTGCAGACGCTCGGCGGTCGGATCCGACCGGCGACGATGGCGGCCGTCGGAACGCTCACCGCGCAGGCGCTCGCCTCGATCAACGTCGACGTCGCGTTCCTGGGCACCAACGGGCTGTCTCTCGACCGCGGCCTGACCACCCCCGACGCCGAGGAGGCGGACGTGAAGCGGCGAATGCTCGCTGCGGCCAAGCAGCGGATCTTCCTGGTGGACTCCAGCAAGTTCGGCTGCACCAGCCTCGCCCGCCACGCCGAGCTGTCTGACGTCGACGTGCTGATCACCGATGCGGGAATCACTGCCCCACAACGCAAGCGACTGCGAGCCGCAGGCATCGCGGTCGAGGTGGCCGGCCGATGATCGTCACCGTCACGCCGAACCCGAGTCTGGACCGCACCCTGCACCTGCCGCTGCTGCAGCCGGGGGAGGTCAACCGGGCCACCGTCACCATGACCGAGCCGAGTGGCAAGGGGGTCAACGTCGCGCTGGCGCTGCACGGGGTCGGCGTCGACGTGTGCGCCGTCCTTCCGGTGGGAGGCGCCGCGGGGCTCGAAATCGTTGCGGCGCTCGAGGCTTTGGGGCTGGACACGGTGGGGGTGCCCATCGCCGGCACGGTGCGCAGCAACGTCTCACTCGTCGAATCCGATGGGCGCAGCACCAAGGTGAACGAGCCGGGGCCCACCTTGACCCGCGAGGAGGTCGACGCGCTCTGCGCCGCGGCCGGTGCACGGGGTGAGCGCGTGCTCTGGGCGGGCAGCCTGCCGTCCGGTTTCGCTCCGAGCCGGCTGGCGGGCGCGGTGGCCGAGGCGCGCGCGGCAGGCCGGTGGGTCGCCGTCGATGGCTCCGGCGCCGCGCTGGCAGCCGTGCTCGACAACGCCCGCGACGGTCTGCCGAACCTGATCAAGCCCAACGCCGACGAACTCGCCGACGTGCTCGGCACCACGCTGCGCACCCTCGGCGACGTGACTGCGGCGGCACGGACGCTGGTGGACCGTGGTGTCGGCAGCGTGCTGGTGAGCCTTGGCGGTGACGGCGCCCTGCTGGTCGACGCGAATCTGCCCGAGCCGCTCTACGGCACCGCGCCGACGCAGCGCGTCGTCAACACCGTCGGTGCGGGCGACGCCTTCCTGGCCGGATTCTTGGCGGTGCCCGCAGGCGGCGCCGGCGCGCTGGCCAGCGCGCTGCAATTCGGTGCCACGGCGGTCGAGCACGACGGCACGCTGTTGGGCACGCCCGACCTGCACCGGCCAGTTCACGTCGCCCCCGTCAGGGGGGAGATGCGGCTGAGCTGACGCTGTCGGTGCCGTCACTAGACTGCGGCGTGTGCTGATCGGTTCACATGTCCACGACGACGACCCCCTGGCCGCTGCGGCCGCCGAAGGTGCGGAGGCGGTGCAGTTCTTCCTTGGCAACCCGCAGAGCTGGAAGAAGCCCAAGCCCCGCGAGGACGCCGAGGTGCTGCGTTCGTCGAGCGTGCCCCTGTACGTGCATGCGCCCTACCTGATCAACGTGGCGTCGGCGAACAACCGCGTCCGCATCCCGTCGCGCAAGATCCTGCAGGACACCTGCGATGCGGCCGCGGACATCGGTGCCACGGCCGTCATCGTCCACGGCGGCCACGCCGACGACGACGACATGGACGCGGGCTTCGAGCGGTGGGTCAAGGCGCTGGACTACCTGACGACCGACGTGCCGGTGTACCTCGAGAACACCGCCGGTGGCGACCACGCGATGGCGCGTCACTTCGACACCATCGCGAGGCTGTGGGATCACATCGGCGACAAGGGGATTGGGTTCTGCCTCGATACCTGTCACGCGTGGGCGGCGGGTGAGGCGTTGATCGATTCCGTCGAACGCATCAAGTCGATCACGGGTCGCATCGACCTGGTGCACTGCAACGATTCGCGCGACGCCGCAGGATCGGGTGCGGACCGGCATGCCAACTTCGGCACCGGCCAGATCGACCCGCAGCTGCTCGTCGCCGTCGTGAAGGCGGCGGACGCCCCGGTGATCTGCGAGACGTCCGACGAGGGCCGCAAGGACGACATCGCGTTCCTCCGCGACCACGTGTGACATGCGTGAATCGCCACCCAACTGCGGGATAACACCGGGTTAACTAGGATCGGCGGGGACCTCACTCTGCCGACCTCGAAAGGCCTGCGTGTCAGCAATCGACCAGTCGGCCTTCGCGCTGCCGCGCACCGAGAGCTCCGCGGCAACCCGGCGCCGATCGCTGCAGATCGTCCGGTGGGCGGCGATCGCGATATGGGCGGGGATCGTCGTCTACCGCACCGCCACCGACGGCTTCGCGTTCAACCGGGAGTTGTTGCTCCTCTACATCTGCTCGGGTCTTGCGGTGGCCAGCATCGGCCAAGGACGTCGGGTGCTGTACGTGGTGCGGGACTGGCTGCCGTTCGCCGTGGTGCTGATCGCCTACGACCTAAGCCGGGGCGCGGCGACGCTGATCGGCCGCCCGACGCTGTGGCAGTGGCAGGCCGACGCCGACCGCTGGCTGTTCTCCGGGACGATGCCGACGGTGTGGCTGCAGGAGCACCTCAAACTGCCGCAGCCGCCGTGGTGGGAGGTGGTCATCAGCTCGGTGTACATGTCGTTCTTCATCCTTCCGTACGTCGTGGCGGCGGTGCTGTGGATGCGCGACCGCGACGAATGGAAGGCGTTCGTCCGGCTGTTCGTCGGGTTGTCCGTCGCGGGCCTGGCGATCTACGCGCTGCTGCCCGCCGCGCCACCGTGGGCCGCGGCGCGCTGTACCGCCGACGACGTCACGGGCGGGCCGTCGAACCCGGGGTGCATGTTCCGTTCCGCCCGGGGCGTGCCCGACGGCGGCCTGCTCGGAGCGATGCAGATCAACCACGACGGTGCCAACGTCTGGGTGGAGCGCATCGTCGCGCGGGGGTGGGGCAACCTGCACCTGCACTCGGCGACCGCGCTACTCGATCAAGGCCAGGCCAGCGTCAACCTGGTCGCCGCGATCCCGTCGCTGCACGCCGGGATGACCGCCGCGGTGTCGGCGTTCCTCTGGACCCGGGTGCGGCCGCGATGGCGCCCACTGCTGGTGGCGTATCCACTGATCATGGCCTTCACGCTGGTGTACACCGCCGAGCACTACGTCGTCGACATCCTGCTCGGCTGGGCGCTCGCCGCCGTCGTGGTGATGGCGCTGAACCGCTACGAGGCGCGCCGGCGGGCGCGTTCAGCCGGCGGTGAGATAGACCTTGCGGAGGGTCTCGGTGACCGTCCAGATCGTCTTGGCGCCGGCCGCCAGTCGGACCAGGTCTCCGCGACCTAGCTGTAGCGTGGGGCTGCCGTTGGCAAACTCGACCGTCGCGGCACCGGTCAGCACGACGAACACCTCATCGGTCTCGACGTCGTTCATCACACCGGGCGTCATCTCCCAGACGCCGACCTCGAGACCCTCGAACTGCTCCAAAGCAGTTGCCGCCGTTGTCGGGTCGCCATTGACCGACTGTTCGGCGGGGACGGGCTCGTGAGCGAGGTCGATCGTTGCGGCGTGGACGACGGAGTTGGGCTTCACCCCCAACACCTTGCTCGCGAGCGTGCGCGTTTGCACGGTGAAACGCGGAGTGTCGCAGAACAGACACTCACGCTCGCGGGATGACGATGGGGGTGTTACGAGTCTTGTGCAGCTGTCGGAAAAATGTAACAGTGGTGCCATGTCGGACACGCACGTCGTCACCAACCAGGTCCCTCCGCTGCAGGACTACAACCCCGCCACGTCGCCGGTGCTCGCCGAGGCCCTGATCCGCGAGGGCGGCGCGTGGGGTGTCGACGAGGTGTTCGAACTCGGCGCGTTGGCGGGTGGCAGCGAGGCTCAGCGCTGGGGCGAGTTGGCAGACCGCAATCAGCCCGTGCTGCGCACGCACGATCGCTACGGGCACCGCGTCGACGAGGTCGAATACGACCCCGCCTACCACGAACTGATGAAAGTGGCAGTGGCCCATGGCCTGCACGCCGCCCCGTGGGCCGACGACCGCCAGGGCGCCCACGTCGTGCGGGCCGCCAAGACCTCGGTGTGGACGCCCGAGGCGGGCCACGTCTGCCCCATCTCGATGACCTACGCCGTCGTCCCCGCGCTGCGCCACAACCCGGAGCTGTCGGCGGTCTACGAGCCGCTGCTGACGAGCCGTTCCTATGACCCGGAGCTCAAGCTCGCCACGACGAAGGCCGGCCTGACCGCGGGCATGTCGATGACCGAGAAGCAGGGCGGCTCCGACGTCCGTGCGGGGACCACGGACGCAACGCCCAACGGTGACGGCACCTACTCGCTGCGGGGCCACAAGTGGTTCACCTCCGCCCCCATGTGCGACGTCTTCCTGGTGCTGGCGCAGGCACCCGGCGGACTCAGCTGCTTCTTCCTGCCGCGGATCCTGCCCGACGGCACCCGCAACCGAATGTTCTTGCAGCGCCTCAAGGACAAGCTCGGCAACCACGCGAACGCGTCGAGCGAGGTCGAGTACGACGGCGCCACGGCCTGGCTGGTCGGCGAGGAGGGCCGCGGCGTCCCGACCATCATCGAGATGGTGAACCTGACGCGGCTGGACTGCACCCTTGGCAGTGCGACCAGCATGCGTACCGGGCTGACCCGGGCGATCCACCACGCCCAGCACCGAAAGGCGTTCGGCGCGTATCTGATCGACCAGCCGCTGATGCGCAACGTGCTCGCCGACCTCGCGGTCGAGGCCGAGGCCGCCACCATGCTGGCCATGCGGATGGCCGGGGCCACCGACGCGGCCACCCGCGGTGACGAGCGGGAGACCCTGCTGCGCCGGATCGGCCTCGCCGCGGGCAAGTACTGGGTGTGCAAGCGCGCCACTCCGCACGCGGCCGAATCGATGGAGTGCCTTGGCGGCAACGGTTACGTCGAGGAGTCCGGCATGCCGCGCCTGTACCGTGAGGCGCCACTGATGGGCATCTGGGAGGGTTCTGGCAACGTCAGCGCACTGGACACGTTGCGCGCCATGGCGACTCGCCCCGAATGCATCGACGTGATGTTCGACGAGCTGAGCCGCACCGCAGGGCAGGATCCGCGCTTGGACTCCCACGTCACGTCGCTGCGGGCCGAGCTCGACGACCTCGAGACCATCCAGTACCGGGCCCGCAAGATCGCCGAGGACATCTCGCTCGCGCTGCAGGGCTCGCTGCTGGTGCGGTACGGGCACCCCGCGGTGGCCGAGGCGTTCCTCGCCAGCCGGCTCGGCGGTCAGTGGGGTGGGGCGTTCGGCACGCTGCCGACCGGGCTGGACCTGGGCCCGATCATCGAGCGCGCGTTGGTCAAGGGATGACCCGCCCTGGCCGAGCAGACGCAAAGGGCCCTGAAATGCCCCAATCGAGGGCCCTTTGCGTCTGCTCGCGGGGAAGGGGGCGGGCATGACACACGCAATCAGGCCCGTCGACTTCGACAACCTCAAGACGATGACCTACGAGGTCACCGACCGCGTCGCCCGAATCACGTTCAACCGCCCCGAGAAGGGCAACGCGATCGTCGCCGACACACCTTTGGAGCTCTCCGCATTGGTGGAGCGGGCCGACCTCGACCCGAACGTCCACGTGATGCTGATCTCCGGTCGCGGAGCCGGTTTCTGCGCGGGTTTCGACCTGTCCGCCTACGCCGACCGCACGGGCTCCGCGGGCGGGACGGGCACCTACCAGGGCACCGTGCTCGACGGCAAGACGCAGGCGATCAACCACCTGCCCGATCAGCCGTGGGATCCGATGATCGACTACCAGATGATGAGCCGCTTCGTGCGCGGGTTCGCCAGCCTGATGCACGCCGACAAGCCGACGGTGGTGAAGATCCACGGCTACTGCGTCGCGGGCGGCACTGACATCGCGCTGCACGCCGACCAGGTGATTACGGCCTCCGACGCGAAGATTGGCTACCCGCCGATGCGGGTGTGGGGAGTACCCGCCGCGGGTCTGTGGGCGCACCGACTGGGCGACCAGCGCGCCAAACGCCTTCTCTTCACGGGTGATTGCATCAGTGGGGCGCAGGCCGCCGACTGGGGCCTCGCCGTCGAGGCGCCGGCCCCCGAGGATCTCGACGAGCGGACGGAGTACCTCGTCGAACGCATCGCCGCCATGCCGGTGAACCAGCTGATCATGGCGAAGCTAGCGCTGAACACCGCGCTGTACAACCAGGGCATCGCCACCAGTCGGATGGTCAGCACGGTGTTCGACGGCGTCGCCCGGCACACGCCGGAAGGGCACGCGTTCGTCGCCGAGGCCACCGCGCACGGATTTCGCGAGGCCGTGAAGGCGCGCGACGAACCGTTCGGTGATGCGGGTCGCAAGACGTCCGGCGTCTAGATGGGCCGGGCGCTCACGCGGCTGACGGCGCGTTCAGTGGTGCTCAGCGTGCTGCTGGGCGCCCACCCCGCCTGGGCATCGGCGGGCGAATTGGTCACGCTGACAGCCGATTTCGGTATCAGAGAGCCGACGCTGCGGGTCGCCCTGACCCGGATGGTGGGCGCAGGCGACCTGGTGCGCTCCGCGGACGGGTACCGGCTCTCCGACCGCCTGCTGGCCCGCCAGAAGCGTCAGGACGACGCGCTCGATCCGAAGCTCCGCCGCTGGGATGGGACATGGACGACGCTGGTGATCACCAGCGTCGGCATCGACGCCAAGACGCGGGCGACCTTGCGAACGACGTTGCACGACAAACGGTTCGGCGAGCTTCGCGAAGGTGTGTGGATGCGTCCGGCGAACCTCGCGGAGGAGCTCACCGGCGAGCTGCGCGGTCGGGTTCGGGTGCTGCGCGCGCGGGACGACGACCCGGCGGGCCTGGTGGCGGTGCTGTGGGATCTGCCCGACTGGGCGCAGACCGGACACCGCCTGCTCGACGAGATGGCTGGTGCGGGAGACGTACCGGCCCGGTTCGTCGTCGCCGCGGGCATCGTCCGTCACCTGCTCGCCGATCCCGTCCTGCCGACCGAACTGCTGCCCGCCGACTGGCCCGGTCCCGCGCTGCGACTGGCCTATCACGACTTCGCCGCCGAACTGGCGGCGAGACGCCACGACACCGAATCGATGGAGGCCAGATGACTTATTCCGGCGGCGTACGCGTGGAACGAAACGGTCCCGTCACCACCGTCATCATGAACCGGCCCGGCGCCCGCAACGCGGTCAACGGGCCGGCGGCCGCGGGCCTCTACGCCGCCTTCGAGGAGTTCGACCGGGACGACTCGGCGTCGGTCGCCGTGCTCTGGGGTGACAACGGAACCTTCTGCGCGGGAGCTGATCTCAAGGCCTTCGGCACCCCCGACGCGAACCCGGTCCACCGCACCGGGCCCGGGCCGATGGGCCCGTCACGGATGACATTGTCCAAGCCGGTCATCGCCGCGGTCAGCGGCTTCGCCGTGGCGGGCGGGCTGGAGCTGGCGCTGTGGTGCGACATGAGGGTGGCCGAGGAGGATGCCGTCTTCGGCGTGTACTGCCGCCGGTGGGGTGTGCCGCTGATCGACGGTGGCACCGTGCGCCTGCCGCGGCTGATCGGGCACGGGCGGGCGATGGATCTCATCCTCACCGGCCGAAGCGTCGATGCGAGCGAGGCCTTCGCGATCGGGCTGGCGAACCGCGTCGTGCCACGGGGTCAGGCCCGCGAGGCTGCCGAGGCATTGGCCGCTGAGCTCGCCGCGCTACCGCAGCAGTGCCTTCGGGCCGACCGGCTGTCCGCGCTCAACCAGTGGGGGATGTCGGAGTCCGACGCGATGGACGTCGAGTTCGGCAGCATGTCGAGGGTCGCGGCCGAATCGCTCTCTGGTGCAAAGCGATTCGCTGACGGAGCGGGGCGACACGGCACCGGGGCCGTGACGCTCACCCCTTCTTGATCGTGTTACCCGATCCCGTGTCATTGACCGTCGGGTCGCCGTCGGCGTACGTGACGACGTTGTTGAGGCCGACGACGCTAAGGCCGCCGTCGATCTTCTCGAGCGTGATCTTGTTGTCGGCGCCGCCGATGTTCACGTTGGCGCACGTGCCCTTCACCGTCAGGGTGTTGTTGGAGCCGCCGATGGTGAGCGACTTGCCCCCGGCGCAATCGATCTCGGCGGTCGTTCCGACCGAGCCGTAGTTGATCGTGTTCGCGATTTCCACCTGGACGCCGGACGACCCGGCGGTCACCGTCGGCGAACCGTTCGAGCCGCAACCGGTGAGGCTCAGCGCAGCGACGGCGGCCAGCGAAGCCAACGGTGTGACGAATGCGGGCACGGCTAGGCGGGAACCCGGTCGATGCGGTTGGTCATGCCCAGTTCGCGGCCCCGGTCCCACACCGCCGGATCGCCGGTGTGGAACAGCACCGTCTGATCGAACCCGTAGACGGTGATGTCGTTGACGACGTCGTCGACGACCACGATGTTCGACGACCCCTGGACCGAGACGCCCCAGCACGACCCGACCGCGGTGATGTAGTTGCCGGTGCCCACGACGATGAGGGCGGACTCGTTGCAGTCCAGCGTCTGGGTGATGCCCTGACCGGTGATGTGGGTGTCACCGTTCTTCGCCTGCGCCGTGGGAACACCGATGCACCACGGGACGGCCACGGCGAGCGCGGTCGCCACCAGCGAAGTGCCCCACGTGCGCCTACCCACGGTGATTCCCCCTCGCGTGCCGACTCGCTTCTCCCGCGGACTCTACGTTGCCCAGTGGTGCGGGAGGCACCTGTTCGCAGGTTCCGCGCCGGCAGCCGCTCGGCCCGTGATGACCGCCCCTGGCCTGCTGGGAGGGTTAGAGTCATTCCCCATGACTGCCAGGGCGGACGCCGCATCCGGCGCGAGCCGACCGCGAAGCCCCGCCAGGACCACCAAGCTCAGCCGCGATGCGATCGTGAACGCAGCGCTGACGTTCCTCGACCGCGAGGGGTGGGACGCGCTCACCATCAATGCCCTGGCGATGCAGCTGGGCACGAAGGGTCCGTCGCTGTACAACCACGTCGACAGCCTCGAGGACCTGCGTCGCACGGTGCGCATGCGCGTCGTCGGCGACATCATCGGGATGCTGAACACGGTGGGCGACGGCCGTACTCGCGATGACGCGGTGGTGGCGATGGCGAGTGCCTACCGCAGCTACGCCCACCACCATCCCGGCCGCTATTCCGCCTTCACCCGGATGCCGCTGGGCGGTGACGATCCCGAATACACCGAGGCGACGCGGGCGGCGGCGGAGCCGGTCATCGCGGTGCTCACGTCCTATGGGCTCGAGGGCGAGAACGGGTTCTTCGCCGCGCTCGAGTTCTGGTCGGCGTTGCACGGTTTCGTGCTGCTGGAGATGACCGGCGTGATGGATGCGATCGATACCGACGCCGTTTTCACCGACATGGTGCTGCGGTTGGCGGCCGGGATGGAGAGGCGATGACGTCGCCGAAAAGTCCCGCAGACGCCCAGCTCGGGGGCCGCTCCGGCGCGCTTTGACCTGCGCCCCCGCGGACAGGTATTGTGGTCGATCGTGCCTGGCCGATAGGGCGCTTGGGGCTGTGATGCCCGCAAGCCAGCCTGCACGCCGGGCCAATTCGCATGTCCACGACGCATCGACGAGATTCGGTGTGAGGGTGCGTGCGACACACCCGGCCGCGGGGTAGTAGGGCAGGGCGTAACCGCAGTACACAGACTTGAGCACCACCGAGTAACAGAAGAGCAAGCAGCAGCAGCACCCAGAAGCAACACAGAAAGCCGGTACATGCCAACCATCAACCAGCTGGTCCGCAAGGGTCGCCGGGACAAGATCGCCAAGGTCAAGACCGCGGCCCTCAAGGGCAGCCCACAGCGCCGCGGCGTGTGCACTCGCGTGTACACGACCACCCCGAAGAAGCCGAACTCGGCGCTTCGCAAGGTCGCGCGCGTCAAGCTGACCACCGGAGTTGAGGTCACCGCCTACATCCCAGGCGAGGGCCACAACCTGCAGGAGCACTCGATGGTGCTGGTTCGCGGCGGTCGCGTGAAGGACCTTCCCGGCGTGCGGTACAAGATCATTCGCGGTTCGCTCGACACCCAGGGCGTCAAGACCCGCAAGCAGTCCCGGAGCCGTTACGGCACCAAGAAGGAGAAGAGCTAATGCCGCGTAAGGGCCCCGCACCCAAGCGGCCGCTGGTCAACGACCCGGTCTACGGTTCGCAGCTGGTCACCCAGCTCGTCAACAAGGTTCTGCTCGACGGGAAGAAATCCCTCGCCGAACGCATTGTGTATGGGGCGCTCGAACAGGCCCGCGACAAGACCGGTACCGATCCGGTCGTCACCCTCAAGCGCGCACTGGACAACGTCAAGCCCGCGCTGGAGGTTCGCAGCCGTCGCGTCGGTGGCGCCACCTACCAGGTGCCCGTCGAGGTCCGCCCCGAGCGGTCCACCACGCTGGCGCTGCGTTGGCTGGTGAGCTTCTCGAAGCAGCGTCGCGAGAAGACGATGGTCGAACGTCTGGCCAACGAACTGCTCGACGCGAGCAATGGCCTGGGTGCCGCCGTCAAGCGACGCGAGGACACCCACAAGATGGCCGAGGCGAACCGGGCCTTCGCGCACTACCGCTGGTGATCGCCGCCGGCGGCTAGCGCAAGCCGACCGCCGGTCTCAGATCAACAACCAACAAGCAAGAAAGAGTGGGAAGACGCCGTGGCACAGGACGTGCTCACCGACCTCACCAAGGTCCGCAACATCGGCATCATGGCGCACATCGATGCCGGTAAGACGACGACGACCGAGCGCATCCTCTACTACACCGGTATCAGCTACAAGATCGGTGAGGTGCACGACGGCGCCGCCACGATGGACTGGATGGAGCAGGAGCAGGAGCGGGGTATCACCATTACCTCGGCCGCTACCACCTGCTTCTGGGATGGCAACCAGATCAACATCATCGACACCCCCGGGCACGTCGACTTCACCGTGGAAGTCGAGCGCTCGCTCCGTGTTCTCGATGGCGCCGTCGCCGTCTTCGATGGCAAGGAAGGCGTGGAGCCGCAGTCCGAGCAGGTGTGGCGCCAGGCCGACAAGTACGACGTGCCGCGCATCTGCTTCGTCAACAAGATGGACAAGATCGGCGCCGACTTCTACTTCACCGTGCGCACCATCGAGGAGCGCCTCGGCGCCCGCGCGCTGGCCATTCAGCTGCCCATCGGTTCCGAGGGCGACTTCGAGGGCATCGTCGACCTGGTCGAGATGAAGGCCAAGGTCTGGCGTGGCGAGACCAAGCTCGGTGAGACCTACGAGACGATCGACATCCCGGCCGAACTGCAGGAGCAGGCCGACGAGTACCGCACCAAGCTGCTCGAGACGGTCGCCGAGACCGACGAGACACTCTTGGAGAAGTACTTCGGCGGCGAAGAGCTGACGGTCGAAGAGATCAAGGGCGCGATCCGCAAACTGACCGTCAACTCCGAGATCTACCCGGTGCTGTGCGGCAGTGCGTTCAAGAACAAGGGCGTGCAGCCCATGCTCGACGCCGTCATCGACTACCTGCCCTCCCCGCTGGACGTCGAGTCCGTGACCGGACACGTGCCGGGCAAGGAAGACGAACTGGTCACCCGCAAGCCGTCGACGACGGAGCCGTTCTCGGCGCTGGCGTTCAAGGTCGCGACGCACCCGTTCTTCGGCAAGCTCACCTACGTCCGCGTGTACTCCGGCAAGGTCGACTCCGGCGCCCAGGTCATCAACGCGACCAAGGGCAAGAAGGAGCGTCTGGGCAAGCTGTTCCAGATGCACTCCAACAAGGAGAACCCGGTCGAGACGGCCGCCGCAGGTCACATCTACGCCGTGATCGGTCTGAAGGACACCACCACCGGTGACACCCTCAGCGATTCGCAGCAGCAGGTCGTGCTCGAGTCGATGACGTTCCCCGATCCGGTGATCGAGGTGGCCATCGAGCCCAAGACGAAGAGCGACCAGGAGAAGCTGTCCCTGGCGATCCAGAAGCTCGCCGAGGAAGACCCGACCTTCAAGGTCCACCAGGACTCGGAGACCGGCCAGACCGTCATCGGCGGCATGGGCGAACTTCACCTCGACATCCTCGTCGACCGGATGCGTCGCGAGTTCAAGGTCGAGGCCAACGTCGGCAAGCCGCAGGTCGCCTACAAGGAGACCATCAAGCGCAAGGTCGAGAAGGTCGAGTTCACGCACAAGAAGCAGACCGGTGGCTCCGGCCAGTTCGCGAAGGTTCTCGTCAGCATCGAGCCGTTCAGCGGCGAAGACGGCGCGACCTACGAATTCGAGAACAAAGTTTCCGGCGGCCGCATCCCGCGCGAGTACATCCCGTCGGTGGATGCCGGTGCGCAGGACGCCATGCAGTACGGCGTGCTCGCCGGCTACCCGCTGGTGAACGTGAAGCTGACCCTGCTCGACGGCGCATACCATGACGTCGACTCGTCGGAGATGGCCTTCAAGATCGCCGGGTCCCAGGTGCTGAAGAAGGCTGCCGCGCAAGCGCAGCCGACCATCCTGGAGCCCGTCATGGCCGTCGAGGTCACCACGCCAGAGGACTACATGGGCGAAGTGATTGGCGACCTGAACTCCCGCCGTGGTCAGATTCAAGCCATGGAGGAGCGCAGTGGAGCCCGCGTCGTGCGGGCGACTGTGCCGCTGTCGGAGATGTTCGGCTACGTCGGAGACCTACGGTCGAAGACCCAGGGCCGGGCGAACTACTCCATGGTGTTCGACTCCTACGCCGAAGTTCCGGCGAACGTGTCGAAGGAGATCATCGCGAAGGCGACGGGTCAGTAACCGACCCGTCGTTACCGCGGCGAAGAACAACTGCAAAGATCAACCCTGCTTTAGAAGAGCACCAACAAAGTCCAGGAGGACACAGAAGTGGCGAAGGCGAAGTTCGAGCGGAACAAGCCGCACGTCAACATCGGGACCATCGGTCACGTTGACCACGGCAAGACCACGTTGACCGCAGCAATCACCAAGGTTCTGCACGACAAGTACCCGACGTTGAACGAATCGCGCGCATTCGATCAGATCGACAATGCGCCCGAAGAGCGTGAGCGTGGCATCACGATCAACATCTCGCATGTTGAGTACCAGACGGAGAAGCGTCACTACGCGCACGTCGACGCCCCCGGCCACGCGGACTACATCAAGAACATGATCACCGGTGCCGCCCAGATGGACGGCGCAATCCTGGTGGTCGCCGCGACCGACGGCCCGATGCCCCAGACGAAGGAGCACGTGCTGCTCGCTCGTCAGGTCGGCGTGCCCTACATCCTGGTCGCGCTGAACAAGGCCGACATGGTCGACGACGAGGAGCTCCTCGAGCTCGTCGAGATGGAGGTCCGCGAACTGCTGGCCGCCCAGGAATTCGACGAGGAAGCGCCTGTCATCCAGGTCTCGGCCCTCAAGGCGCTCGAAGGCGACCCGAAGTGGGTCAAGTCCGTCGAGGACCTGATGGATGCCGTCGACGAGTCGGTCCCGGATCCGATTCGTGAAACCGACAAGCCGTTCCTGATGCCCGTCGAGGACGTTTTCACGATCACCGGCCGCGGCACCGTGGTCACCGGTCGCGTCGAGCGTGGCGTGATCAACGTGAACGAGGAAGTCGAGATCGTCGGCATCAAGCCGACCGTCACCAAGACGACCGTCACCGGCGTCGAGATGTTCCGCAAGCTGCTCGATCAGGGCATGGCCGGCGACAACGTCGGTCTGCTGGTTCGCGGTGTGAAGCGCGAGGACGTCGAGCGTGGCCAGGTCGTGGTCAAGCCCGGCACCACCACGCCGCACACCGAGTTCGAGGGCAGCGTCTACATCCTGTCCAAGGAAGAAGGCGGCCGTCACAAGCCGTTCCTGTCGAACTACCGTCCGCAGTTCTACTTCCGCACCACGGACGTGACCGGCGTCGTGACGTTGCCCGAGGGCACCGACATCGTGATGCCCGGCGACAACGTGGACATCGGCGTCAAGCTGATCCAGCCCGTCGCGATGGACGAGGGTCTGCGGTTCGCGATCCGTGAGGGCGGCAAGACCGTCGGCGCGGGCCGTGTCACCAAGATCATCAAGTGATCTGAGCTAGTCGAAGAAGCGGCGCTCACCCTTCGGGGTGGGCGCCGCTTTCGCGTGGGTACCCTCGCTGGATTGCGCTACGCGCTGCGATTGGGCCACGGTCTGGCACGATGAGCGTGCCGAGCAGGTGAAACGGGAAGGGTGGTGCGGCTTGTCCGTGATCAACGTACGGGCGTTCACCGACGTCGGTCTGGTGCGCAAGCGCAACGAGGACGCCATCCTGGTCGCTGGCTGGCTCAAACAGACACGCGAAGGTTCCCTCGTGACAATGGATTTCGCGCTGTCCACCCCGTTCGTGTGTGCCGTTGCCGACGGTATGGGCGGCCACGCCGGCGGCGACCTGGCGAGCCGGGTCGCGCTCACCGTCGTCGCCGAGGAGTCGCTCGACTGGCGCACCGACGAGGACATCGCAGCGACACTGGTCGAGACCAACGCGAGGGTTCGGGCCGTCGGCGTCGACGCAGACCTGCAAGGGCTGGGCACGACGGTCGGAGGGCTCTGCATCACCGACGACGCGATCGTCGTCTTCAATGTTGGTGACAGCCCGGTCTTCTCGATCACCGACGGTGTCCTGACTCAGATCTCGATCGACGACTCGGTGTTCGACTCCAACGGCAGGCCGACCAACATCATCACGCAGTCGCTTGGTCAGTTCCCGCCGGTGCAGCCGCATCTGACGGTGCTTCCGCGCCAAGCCGGTTCCTACCTGATGTGCTCGGACGGCGTCAGCGGCGTCATGACACCCGCGGAACTGGCGACGGCGGTCCATCAGTCCGACCTCGACGACCTCGCGGCCGACATCATCGCCACCACGCGCGCGAATGGCGCCCACGACAATTTCTCGTTCATCATCGTCGCGATCCCCGATCTCGACGACGCGATCTGAGCGGCGCAAACGGGTCCATTTCGGGCCGTTGGCGTTAGTCTTTCCTGCGAACCGGCCGGTCGGACGAGGAGCAGTGGCAATGGTGGGACGTTACGTCAAGGCGCAGTTGATGGTGCTGCTGTGCGGCGGCCTCGTCGGCCCGATCTTCCTCGCCGTGTACTTCGCGCTCGGCGAGGCCACGCGACCCTACATCGGGTGGATGTTCTGGGTCGGCCTGCTGATCACCGCCGCTGACGTGCTGATCGCCATTGGGCTGGCCACTTACGGCGCCAAGTCCGCTGCCAAGACTCAGATGTTGGAGACAGGCGGCGTGCTGGCGCTGGCGCAGGTCACGTTCATCAGCGAGACAGGCACCAGGATCAACGACCAACCGATGGTGAAGATCGGGCTGCACGTCGAGGGACCGGGGATCCGGCCGTTCGACGTCGAGGACCGGGTCATCGCCTCGGTGACGAGGCTGCCCCTGATCACCGGGCGCAAGTTGGTGGTGCTGGTCGACCCGGCCACCAACGAGTACCAAATCGATTGGAACCGAAGCGCGCTGGTGGGCGGCATGATGCCAGCTCAGTTCACGCTCGCGGAGGACGGCAACCGGACCTACGACCTGTCCGGCCAGGCGGGTCCGCTGATGGAGATCATGCAGATCCTCAAGGCCAACGGGGTACCGCTGAACGGGACCATCGACATCCGGTCCAATCCGGCGGTCCGGCAGCAGGTGATGAACGTGGTGAGGCGGGCCGCCGCGCAGCAGGTTCCGCCCGCGGCGCACATGGCGGCGCCTTCGGTGGATCCGGCGGCGGCGTACGTGCCGCCACCGATGCCCGCCGCGCCGGCACCGTCGACCGCCCAGCGATTGCAGGAGCTCGAGACGCTGCGCGCGATGGGCACGATCTCCGACGCCGAGTACGGCACCAAACGTCAGCAGATCATCTCCGAACTCTGACGGGCTCGCCGCCGACCTCTGGCTCGAGTGTGCAGTTTCATACGTGACTCGCCGCTCGCGGCGGATGAATTGGCACGGTCGAGGCGAAGTAGAACACGTTCCAGTTAGGCTGCTAGCCTGCTCCTGGCGCACGCGTTCGCGCCGCGAATGAGTGACGAAGGGGCGATCGATGGCGGGAACACTCGAGGGTCGCGTGGCATTCGTCACCGGCGCCGCACGGGGGCAGGGGCGGGCGCACGCGGTGCGACTGGCCGCCGAAGGTGCCGACATCGTCGCCATCGACGTGTGTGGGCCGGTGTCCGACACGATCACCTATGCGCCCGCGACGTCCGTCGAGCTCGCCGAGACCGCAAGCGCCGTGGAGGCGACGGGGCGCAAGGTGCTCGCCCGCGAGGTCGACATCCGAGATCTCGCCGCCCAGCAGCAGGTCGTCGCCGACGCCATCGAGCAGTTCGGCCGGCTCGACGTAGTGGTGGCCAATGCCGGCGTGCTCAGCTGGGGCCGGATGTTCGAGATGTCAGAAGAGCAGTGGGACAGCGTCATCGACGTCAACCTCAACGGCACCTGGCGAACCATGCGCGCCGCGGTGCCCGCCATGATCGAGGCGGGCAACGGCGGGTCGATCATCGTCGTCAGCTCGTCGGCAGGTCTCAAGGCCACCCCGGGCAACAGCCACTACGCCGCGTCCAAGCACGGCCTCGTCGCCATCACCAACTCGCTCGCGCTCGAGGTGGGGGAGTACGGCATCCGGGTCAACTCGATCCACCCGTATTCGATCGACACGCCGATGGTCGAGCCCGACGCCATGATGGAGATCTTCGGCAAGTACCCGAGCTTCATCCACAGCTTCTCGCCGATGCCGTTCCACCCCGTCAACCACGAGGGCAAGAAGGGGCTGAAGGAATTCATGACGGCCGAAGAGGTCTCGGACGTGGTGGCGTGGCTGGCCGGCGATGGCTCGGCGACGATCTCCGGGTCGCAGATCGCCGTCGACCGCGGAACGATGAAGTACTGAGCGACGCTCAGCGCTGAGCGAACGGCGGTCCCATCGGCGAACGCGGTGGGTACGGTCGCGTCATGAGCTCGCTCGCAACCCTGTCGTTCGACTACGAACTCGACGGCCTCGACTGCCACGGCGTCATGGTGTCCGGTGACGACGCGCAGGCGCCCACCGTGCTGGTGTTCCACGGCATGGAAGGCCGCAGCGACGCGCAGGTCGAGTTCTGCGAGCGACTCGCCGCGACGGGGTACCGCGCAGTCGCGGTCGACATCTTCGGTCGCGAGGTCAGCCAGGCCGTCGGTCGCGAGGGCATGGCGGCAGGCGCCCCGGCGATGGATGAACTCCTGCTTGATCGGGACATGTTGCGCGACAGGTTATTGCGCGTGGTGGAGACCGTCGGCGGACTGCCCACGGTCGAGCGTGACGCCATGGCGGCGATCGGCTTCTGCTTCGGCGGACTGTGCGTCCTGGACTTGGCCAGGTATGACGCACCCTTGCGGGCCGTCGGCAGCTTCCACGGCGTGCTCACCCCGCCACCGGTCACACCCGATACGCCGATCGCCACCAGGATCGCCGTCTACCACGGGTGGGAGGACCCCTTCGCGCCACCGGCGGACGTGCTGGCGCTGGCCGCCGAACTAACCGCCCGCGGAGCCGACTGGCAGGTGCACGCCTACGGTCACGCGATGCACGCCTTCATGGCCCCCTTCGCCCACGATCCCGAACACGGGATTCAATACGACGAGGTGACGGCCCGACGTGCGTGGGCCAGCCTCGTCGACATGCTGGCCGAGACGTTCGGCCGGTAGGTCCGGCGGGCAGGGAGCGAAGCAACCGGGGCACCGGCTAATTCGGCAGCACCAGTACCGGCACCGGGCTGTGGCGCACGATCTTGGTTCCCTTCGAGCCCAGGAAGACCCGAGCGATCGCACCCTGTGGTGACGTGCCGATGGCGAGCACTTCACCGTCTTCCCAGTCCGCGGCGTCCAGAGCCTGGTCCCAGCCGTTGCCCGTGACGACCTGCAGGACGACGTCGTCTCCCACGACGCCCGTGCTCTTCAACGCCGCCAACGCTTCTCGCGATGCCAGTGCCCACGAGTGAAGGATGGACGTCTCGGCGTCCAGTCCGACCTCCGGTGGGTACATCGTGCGGCCGCGCACGGCGAACGTGATGACCCGCAGCGGTACGCCGAGTTGCGCTGCGAGGGCGGCGGACCGCTCCACGACGTGCAGCGTGTCGGGCGTCCCCGGGTACGCGGCGGTGATCCGGGTCAGCCCGTGGGACTTGGATCCGCGATAGCCGCGCGGGCAGACCGCCAGCGGCACGGGTGACGAATGCAGCAGACGATCGGCGGTCGATCCGACCACGACCTGGCCGAGGCTGCCGTCCGATGCCGAACCCAGTACCAGCACTTCGGCTTTCAGGTCCGCGACGGCCTGCAGCAGACCTCCGGGCGCCGACCGGTGAGCGTACTTGTGACAGCTGACTTCGAGGGTGTCGTCGATCGCTTCGACGCACGCCGTGGCCTGGCTGGCCGAGTCGGCCGCCAGCCGATCGGCGTACTGGGCGTACTCCGCGTCGACCTTGGCAGGGGACGGCGTGGACCACGGCTTGGGGACGACGGTCACGACGGACAGGGACGTCTTGAGGGTGCGCGCTACCTCGACGCCCAGGTTCAGCGCGGACACCCCGGCCTTGCCGGGCAGGAACCCCACGACGACCGTCATGCGCGATCCCGCTTCGCTGCTCGCTGGCCAGTCACCGCTCCTCCTTCGGCGTCACGATCTCCACCTCGTCGATACCCGCTGCAGCAGAAGCGATGACACCGTCGCCGCCGTCGTTCAACGCGCTGTGGTGCGACCCCAGATCAAGTAGAACGCCACGACGACGGCGACCCAGGCGCTGAAGGCGATCCAGGTGTACCAGTGCAGGCCCTACAGGATGTAGCCGCACGCAATGATCGACAGGACCGGTGTGACCGGGTACAGCGGCACCTTGAAACCGCGTGGCAGATCCGGTTCGCGCCTGCGCAGGATGATGACGCCGAGCGACACCACGATGAAGGCGGTCAGCGTGCCGATCGAGACCATGTCGGCGAGCTTGTCCAGCGGGATGAACCCGGCGAGGAGGCTGACCACGATCGCCACGATGATCGTGTTGTTGACCGGTGTCATCGACTTCGGGTTGACCTTGGCGAACATCGACGGAAGCAGTCCGTCGCGGCCCATGGCGAACAGGATGCGGGTCTGACCGTACATCGTGACGAGGGTGACCGAGAAGATCGAGATCACCGCACCTGCAGCGAGAACAGTGCTGGCCCATTGGTTCTGGAGGATGTTCTCCAAGATGACGGCTAGCCCGGCCTCCTGGCCCTCGAACTCCTCCCAGGGCTGGGCGCCGAGAGCGGCGAAGGCCACCAGGACGTACACGGTGGTGACGATCAACAGCGCCGCGATGATGGCCCGCGGCATGGTCTTCTGCGGGTCCTTCACCTCGTCACCGGCCGTGGAGACGGCGTCGAGTCCGATGTAGGAGAAGAAGATCGTGCCCGCAGCGAGCCCGATCGCGGCGGTGCCCATCGGGGCGAAGTTCGCGAACCGATCGGTCTGGAACGCGGTGAATGCGATGACGATGAACATGCCGAGCACGCCGAGCTTGATCATCACCATGATGGTGTTCGCCTTCGCCGACTCCGATGCGCCGCGGATCAGCAACAGCATGCACATGACGACGAGCAGGATGGCGGGCAGATTGACGATGCCCGGTTCGGCGTCCCACGGCGCGGCCGTGATCGCCGTCGGCAGCTCGACGCCGAAGAGATTGGTCAGGAGCTTGTTGAGGTATTGGCTCCAGCCGACGGCCACCGCCGCGGTCGAGACGCCGTACTCCAGTAGGAGGCAGGCGGCGACACCCATGGCCACCAGCTCGCCGAGGGTGGTGTAGGCGTACGAGTAGGTGGACCCCGAAACGGGCACGGCCGAGGCCATTTCGGCGTAGCAGATCGCCGCCAGGCCCGCCGCGACGCCCGCGAGCAGGAACGAGAGGATCACGGCCGGCCCCGCCTCGGGTACTGCCGCCGACAGCACGAAGAAGATGCCCGTGCCGACCGTGGCGCCGACCCCGAACATGGTCAGCTGGAAGACCCCGATGGTGCGCTTGAGAGCCGAGTCGGCACCATGGGCGACCGGTGCCCCGATGATGGGGCGACGCCGCAGCATCTGTTCGGTGAAGTTCACCGTCGGTGAGGGTGATGCCATGGTGCCTCCTCGGCAGGTGTCAAGCGGGCGCCGTCGTGGGTGCAGAGAGCACGTCGGCCAGCACGTCGGCGAACCGATCGACGGCCCAGTCGATCTCCTCCTCGGTGATGACGATGGGTGGCGCGAATCTCAATGTCGAACCGTGGGTGTCCTTGACGAGAACACCGAGGGCGGCCAACCGCAAGCTGATCTGCTTTCCGGTGCCGATTCCTGGATCGATGTCGACACCCGCCCACAGCCCGTGGCCGCGTACGGCGAGCACGCCGTGACCGATCAGGCTGCGAAGTCGGCGATGCAGATGTTCGCCGAGACGCTCTGATCGCGACTGGAATTCACCGGTCTTCAGCATCTCGACGACGGTGGTACCGATCGCCGTCGCGAGCGGGTTGCCGCCGAACGTCGAGCCGTGCTCACCCGGGTGCAGGACACCGAGCACGTCGCGGTCGGCGACCACGGCCGACAGCGGCACGACGCCCCCGCCGAGTGCCTTTCCGAGGAGGTACACGTCCGGGACCACACCCCAGTGATCGCACGCGAACGTCCGTCCGGTGCGGGCCAGCCCGGACTGGATCTCGTCGGCAATCATCAGGACGTCGTGCTCGGTGCATAGTGCGCGCACTCGCGGCAGGTAGTCGTCGGGCGGGACGATGATGCCGGCCTCGCCCTGGATGGGTTCGAGCAGGACCGCGACGGTGTTCTCGTCGATGGCGGCGGCCAACGCGTCGGCGTCCCCGAAGGGCACCGCACGGAAACCGGGCGTGTAGGGGCCGAAGCCGCGGCGCGCCGTCTCGTCGTCGGAGAAGCTGATGATCGTCGTGGTACGGCCGTGAAAGTTGTTGTGCGCCACGATGATGTTGGACTCACTTGCGGGTACGCCCTTGACGTCGGTACCCCACTTGCGGGCAACCTTGAGACCGCTCTCCACGGCTTCGGCGCCGCTGTTCATCGGCAACACCATCTCCTTGGCGCACAGCTCGGCGAGCGCGGCGCAGAACGGGCCTAGCCGGTCGGAGTGGAAGGCGCGGCTGACGAGGGTCACCGTGTCGAGTTGAGCGTGCGCCGTCGCGGTGATCCGCGGATGGCGGTGCCCGAAGTTCACCGCCGAGTAGGCGGCCAGGCAGTCGAGGTAGCGGCGGCCTTCGACGTCGGTGATCCAGGCGCCCTCGGCGGACGCCGCGACGACGGGCAGCGGCGAGTAGTTGCGCGCCGCGTACTGATCGTCCATCGCGATCGCGGCCTCGGTGAGCTGGCCGGGTCGAGTCGTCACGGTATCCAGGATGGTCACGAATACACCTCCAATGTGCAGCATTTGACGGATCCGCCGCCTTTGAACAATTCGGACAGGTCGATGCCGATGGGTTCGAACCCGGCGTCGGCGATCTGCTGGGCGAATCCGGTGGCGTCGGTGGGCAATAGCACGTGCTTGCCGTCGGAGACGACGTTCAGGCCCAGAACGTAGGCGTCGGCGGTGGACACCTCGAGGGCGTCGGGAAACAGCTGTCGTAGGTGGGCGCGGGCGTCGTTGGAGAACGCCGGCGGGTAGTACGCGATCGTGGTGTCGTCGAGCACGGCCAGGGCGGTGTCGAGGTGATAGAACCGCGGGTCGACCAGCTCGAGGCTGATGACGGGCCGGCCGGTGATATGAGCGACCTCGGAATGCGCCCGTCGATCGGTCCGAAAACCGTAGCCCGCGAGGATCATCGAGCCGACCACCAGTAGGTCGCCCTGGCCCTCGTTGACGTGTCGGGTGTAGTTCGGCTTGAAACCGTTCGCGGTCATCCAGTCGGCATGGGCGTCCGCCTCGCCCGCCCGCTGCGGGTAGGCGAACCGGGCGACGACCGCCGTGTCGTCGACGATCAGACCGCCGTTGGCGGCGTAGACCATGTCGGGCAGGCCGTCGATGGGCTCGACCATCTCGACGGTGTGTCCGAGTGCCCGGTAGGTCGACAGCAGGGTCTCCCACTGGCGGACCGCGAGGCCGGTGTCGACGGGTGTGGAGGTGTCCATCCAGGGGTTGATGGCATAGGAGACGGTGAAGAAGGTCGGCGCCGTCATGGCGTATCGGCGGAGGCGGGGGGTACGGATCGGATGCGTGCGCGGATCCACTTCGCGTCGCTGCGCTCGCCCCGGCGTCGTTGCGGCGACTTCGAACGCCGGAGTGCCGGCGACATCGGAGATCGTCATGTAAATGACGATATGGGCTGGGCTTTACGCAATCAATCGCCACTCGTTGCGTATTGGTGCACAATTCATTGTGCCAAAGCTGATCTTGCGGCGGTTTGTTGTGCACTGAGACGAAACGAGGGCTCGTGGACCGGCTCGACCACACCGACGAACGCATTCTCGCCGAATTGGCCAACCACGCGCGGGCCACCTTCGCCGAGATTGGCCAGCGGGTGAACCTGTCCGCGCCCGCCGTCAAGAGACGCGTCGACCGCATGCTCGACGACGGGGTCATCCGCAGTTTCACCACGGTCGTCGACCGCAATGCGATCGGTTGGAACACCGAGGCCTACGTCCAAGTGTTCTGCCACGGCACGATTGCGCCCGCCGAGCTTCGTAAAGCCTGGGTCGGCATTCCCGAGGTCGTCAGCGCGGCCACCGTGACCGGTACGGCGGACGCGATCCTGCACGTGTTGGCCCGCGACATGCGGCACCTCGAGGAGGCCCTCGAACGGATCCGGGCGAGCGCGGACATCGAACGCAGCGAGAGCATCGTCGTGTTGTCCAACATCATCGAGCGGGCCCGGGTCTGAGCACGTGTGCCATGGGTGCCGCGCTACAGATGGCGCCCATCGTGTAAGAACTGCCCTGTGAGTACTACTCGGGGCATCGTCATCGTCGGTGGTGGACTGGCTGCGCTGCGCACGGCCGAACAGCTGCGCCGCGCCGAGTACGGCGGTCCGCTGACCCTCGTCAGCGATGAGGAGCATCTGCCGTATGACCGGCCGCCGCTGTCCAAGGAGGTGCTGCGCGCCGAGACCGACGACGTGATGCTCAAGCCTGCCGAGTTCTACGGCGAGAAGGACATCACGCTGCGCCTGGGGTCGGGTGCGACGGCTCTGGACACCGAGGCGCAGACCGTGACGCTCGCCAATGGTGAGGTGATTGGTTACGACGAGCTGGTCATCGCAACCGGACTGGTGCCCAAGCGGATTACGTCGTTCCCAAATCTTGAGGGCATCCGCATGTTGCGGACGTTCGACGAGAGCCTGGCGTTGCGCAAGCACGCGGGCTCCGCGCGGCACGCCGTCGTGATCGGCGCCGGGTTCATCGGCTGTGAGGTCGCGGCCAGCCTGCGCAGCCTCGGGGTCGACGTGACCCTCGTCGAGCCGCAGCCGACGCCGCTGGCCTCGGTGCTGGGCACGGAGATCGGTGAGCTGGTGGCCAGGCTGCATCGCGCCGAGGGCGTCGACGTGCGATGCGGCATCGGGGTCAACGAGGTGCAGGGCAGCGGCCACGTCGAGAAGGTCGTGCTGTCCGACGGCACCGAGCTCGACGCCGACATCGTCGTGGTGGGCATCGGCTCCCGGCCGTCCACCGACTGGCTGGAGGGGAGTGGCGTCGCCGTCGACAACGGTGTCATCTGCGACGTGGCGGGCCGCACCAGCGCGCCCAACGTGTGGGCGATCGGCGACGTGGCGTCCTGGCGTGACGTCACCGGACATCAAGTGCGCGTTGAGCATTGGAGCAACGTCGCCGAGCAGGCTCGCGCCATCGTGCCCGCCATGCTCGGTGTCGACGCCGCCTCCGCGGTGGTCGTGCCCTACTTCTGGAGCGATCAGTACGACGTCAAGATCCAGTGCCTGGGCGAGCCGGAGGCCGATGACGTCGTGCACCTCGTCGCCGATGACGGCCGCAAGTTCCTGGCCTACTACGAACGCGACGGCGCGGTCGTCGGCGTGGTGGGCGGCGGCATGCCCGGCAAGGTGATGAAGGCGCGCAGCAAGATCGCCGCCGGCGCTCCCATCGCCGACGTCCTCACCTAGCCCGCGGTTTGTGCACCCAAACCGGTGGTGACCGCGGGTTTGGGTGCACAAATCGCGCGGGCTAGTGCTGGCCGAGGTAGAAGCGGACACCCTGGTCGTCGGTGCACAGCGCCGAACTGCCGTACGACTGTTGCGACGGCTCCTCGATGACGGTGCCGCCGGCTGCCCGGACGCGGTCGACCGCGGCGTGTACATCGGCCACCGTCCACATCGGGACAACCATGGGTGCGGTGCTGCCGCCCGCCATCCCCACCATCGGGTGCACCGACCGCGGCTCCCAGCCGTCCTCGATCCGACCGGGCTCGAAACTCCAGCCCAGCACGCGGCCGTAGAACCGGCGGAAGTCGGCGGAGTCCGACACCTGGTACGTCACGTACGAGAGTTCGCCTGGCCCAGTGCCGTTCAGCGCCGGGCGTGGCTCGTCCGCGACGGGTTGGTAGACCGCGAACGCCGTGCCCGCCGGGTCGATGGCGTCCACCGTCGGACCGTGGGGGGTCTGCGTGACCTCGCCGGCCTGTCCGCCGGCGTCCAGGATCGCCTGCCGCGCGGCCGCCACGTCGACCACCGCGTAGCAGCAGAACAACGTGGGCGGACCGGCGACGGCGACGATGCCGATGGGCTGGTCGGTGTTGGTCACCTGGCGGGAAGCCGCGTCGAACGTCCATCCGAGCACGCGGCCGTAGAACCTCGCGGACCGGTCGGGGTCCTCGGTCCACACCGACACGTAGCCGATGTCGCCGTGGCGAACCGGGTTCGTCGCACCGGTGACGGGTCCAGTCAGCATCCAGCGGTGACCGAACGGGTCGATGACGGTCGCGGCGCGAGAGCCGTGCCCCTCGTAACTCTCCCGCTCGACGTTCGCGCCGCGTTCGCGCACCCGCGCCAGCGCGGCGTCCGTGTCGGGGACCGGCAGCATCAGGCTCACCGACACCGCACCCGGCGAGGGCGCCTTCAACCCGAGCTCGGGGAACTCGTCGGCGAGGTAGATCATCCCGCCGGCGATGGACAACTCGGCGTGCCCGATGCGGCCGTCGTCCATCATGATCGGCTCGCCGACGACCACCGCGCCGAACGCGTCGACGTACCACGCGATGGCCGCCGCGGCGCCCGCGACCGCGAGGTAGGGCAGGGCCGCGGGCCTGGGTGGAGGAGGTGCGACGGTGGCCGGGGCGGCTGACGCATTGAGGTCGGCGATGGCGGTATCGGTGCCGCTCATGATGACTCCTTCGGCTCGATTGGGTAGTGCAACAGCTGATTCGAGGCGTGCCCGCAGCCGGGCGGCGAACGCCGGGTCGGGCTGAACCGGAAGGTCGTCACCGTGCAGCACGGTCAGCGGGTCGTAGCCGTCGAAGTGAGTCATGACGCCCCTCCTTCCGGGTACTTCGATCTGAAGGCCCGACGCGCCCGTACCAGCAGGGCCTCGGTGGCGTGGACGGTACGGCCGATCAGCTCGGCGCATTCGGGCACCGAAAGGTCGTCCAGATAGCGCAGGGCGAGCACCGCCCGGTGGTGCTCGGGCAGTTGCGCCAGCACGCTCTCGGCCATGATGCGGTCGAGCTCGGCGTCCCACCGGTCGGCCGGGTCGGCGGGTTCGGGCAGCTCGGCCACCGGCACCGTGAACCGGTCGTGCCGTCGCCGATAGTGATCGGCGAGTTTGTGCCGCGCCACGCCGATCAGCCACGCCACGGTGATCGGCGGGGGTGAATCGCGACGTGCGGCATCCATTGCCGCGAGGAACGTCTCCGACGTCAGGTCCTCGGCCGCGCCGCGATCGCCGCAGCGGCGGATGAAGTACCCGTAGACGGCGGGCAGGGCGTCGTCGTACAACTCGAGAAGCGCTCTCGGCGCGTCGGAGGAGTCGGGTTCGGCGCTCACACTCCCATCGTCGCCGTCGAGGGCCACACTCCGACACCCTCTTCCCACATTGGACGCGATCCGTGCACCTGAACCCGCGGCGAGCACGGGTAACCGTGCACGAATCGCTACGCGAGGTGGTCGAGTTGGGCCAGGCCGGCGTTGACGGTGTCGAAGGCGTCGCCGAGCGACCGCTGAAGGGATACCGACTCGTCGCCGAGCCAGTGCTCGTAGGCCGACAGGGCAACGCCCAGCATCGACCACGCCGTGGTCTGGGGGATGAGGTCACCCGTGGTGAGGCCGAGGCGACGCGCGACGAACTCGGCCACGACGGTCCGCCAGCCCGCGTACATCGTCATCGAGTGGGCTTGCAGGGCGTCGGTCTCCAAGATGACGCGCATGCGCTGACGGTGATGGGCGGTCTCGGCCTCGTCGAAACTGTTGAACGCCAACAACGCCGAGCGCAGTGCGACCGTGGTCGGTGCGTCGGTGGGCTCCGCGTCCAACAGCTGACGCATGAGGTCCAGGTGTGCATCGAAGTCACCCCACGGGATGGCGTTCTTGGTCGGGTAGTAGCGGAACAGGGTGCGCCTGGCGATACCGGCCGCGCGGGCGACGTCGTCGACACTGACCTCGTCGAAGCCACGGCTGGCGAACAGCTCGAGGGCCACGCTGGTGATGTGGTCGCCGGTGGTGGACCGGCGACGGCCCACCCGTGCCCCGGTTTCACCACTCATTCGAATCCGCCCTTCCGTTTCGGCACTCGATGCCATATTCTTGCGACCTCGGTCACATTTGTCGAGACCCCGATCCGGAAGGGCACACACCATGGAGCCAACCCAGCAGGCGGAAACCGAAACCGAGCTCGTCACCGAGAGCCTCGTCGAAGAGGTGTCGATCGACGGCATGTGCGGCGTCTACTGACGGTGGTCGCATCCGCGGAGGCGCCAGTGGACGCCCAGGCCTTCGATCCTGACGCCCGCTGGCGCCTGCACCACCAGGTGGCGGTACGGCCCGAGCCATTCGGTGCGTTGCTGTATCACTTTGGGACGCGCAAACTCTCGTTCCTCAAGAACGTCAAGATCGTCGAGATCGTCAAGTCGCTCGATGCCCACCCCGATGCCAGGTCGGCCTGCCGTGCGGCGGGAATCGACGACGCCGCCCAGGCGCCCTATCTGCACGCACTGAGCGTGCTCGTGAAGTCCAACATGCTTGTCCGCGAGGACGGCGAGGAGAACGCATGACCACCATGCAACCGGCGCGAGTACCCAAGTTGGTCGAGCAGTTCGAGCACGGACTCGACGCTCCCATCTGTCTGACCTGGGAGCTGACCTATGCCTGCAACCTGTCCTGTGTGCACTGCCTGTCGTCGTCGGGTAAGCGCGATCCGCGCGAGCTGACCACGCGCCAATGCAAGGACATCATCGACGAGCTCGAACGCATGCAGGTCTTCTACGTCAACATCGGCGGCGGCGAGCCCACCGTCCGATCCGACTTCTGGGAGCTCGTCGACTACGCCACCGAGCATCACGTCGGGGTCAAGTTCTCCACCAACGGGGTGCGGATCGACGAGAAGGTCGCCGCGAAGCTCGCCGCGAGTGACTACGTCGACGTCCAGATCTCACTGGACGGCGCTACCGCCGAGGTCAACGACGCAGTGCGTGGGCCGGGGTCCTTCGCGATGGCGATCCGCGCACTGGAGAACCTGTCCGCCGCGGGGTTCAAGGACGCCAAGATCTCGGTCGTCGTCACCCGCCACAACGTCGACCAGCTCGACGAATTCAAGGCGCTGGCAGACAAGTACGGAGCAACACTGCGCATCACGCGACTGCGCCCATCGGGTCGCGGCGCCGACGTGTGGGACGAACTGCACCCCACCGCCGAGCAGCAGGTCCAGCTGTACGACTGGCTCGTCGCCCGTGGGGAGGGCATCCTGACCGGTGACTCGTTCTTCCACCTGTCCGGGCTCGGCCAACCCGGCGCGCTGGCAGGCCTGAACCTGTGTGGTGCCGGCCGGGTGGTGTGCCTCATCGACCCCGTCGGTGACGTCTACGCCTGCCCGTTCGCGATCCATGATCGCTTCCTCGCCGGAAACATCCTGCGCGACGGCGGATTCGACACCGTGTGGAAGGACGCCCCACTGTTCCGCGAGCTGCGCGAGCCGCAGTCCGCCGGCGCCTGCGGCAGCTGCGACCACTACGACGGCTGCCGCGGCGGCTGCATGGCCGCCAAGTTCTTCACGGGCCTGCCGCTGGACGGACCCGATCCGGAATGCGTCCAGGGTTACGGCGAACCCGCGCTGGCCCGCGAACGGGACAAGCCCAAGTCCAGCGTCGACCACTCCCGCGCCGGTGGGCGCAAGGGACCCGTCTCGCTGAAGCTCCTCACCATTCCGCCCCAAAGAATCTGCAACGAAAGTCCCGTATAACCATGGCTCGCGATATCTGGTTCGAAACCGTCGCCATCGCTCAGCAGCGCGCGAAGAAGCGGCTGCCGAAGTCCGTCTACAGCGCGCTGATCGCCGCAAGCGAGCGTGGCATCACCGTCGCCGACAACGTCGACGCGTTCGGTGAGCTCGGCTTCGCGCCACACGTGATCGGTGCGATCGAGAAGCGTGATCTGGCGACCACCGTTATGGGACAAGAGATTTCACTACCGGTGATGATCTCGCCGACGGGTGTGCAGGCCGTCCACCCCGACGGTGAGGTCGCCGTGGCGCGGGCCGCGGCGGCCCGCGGGACGGCGATGGGTCTTTCCTCGTTCGCGAGCAAGCCCATCGAAGAGGTCATCGCCGCCAACCCAAAGCTGTTCTTCCAGGTCTACTGGCTGGGCGGCCGCGATGCTATCGCCGCGCGCGTCGAGCGGGCCAGGGCGGCCGGCGCGGTCGGGATCATCGTCACCACCGACTGGAGCTTCTCGCACGGCCGCGACTGGGGCAGCCCGGTGATCCCCGAGGAGAT
This sequence comes from Mycolicibacterium sp. TUM20985, assembly GCF_030295745.1. NCBI lineage: Bacteria > Bacillati > Actinomycetota > Actinomycetes > Mycobacteriales > Mycobacteriaceae > Mycobacterium > Mycobacterium antarcticum. Next base: position 4,799,968 of record NZ_AP027291.1, on the reverse strand, counting down.
GAACCTGCGCACCACCGTCCGGATGATGCCGGAGGGTTTGGCCCGTCCGAGTTGGTTGCTGCAGTGGGCCAAGACCCTCCACCCGCCGACCCTGCGCGTGCCGAATCAGGGCAACCCCGGCGAGGCGGGCCCACCGTTCTTCGCCGCCTACGGGGAGTGGATGGGAACGCCCCCGCCCACGTGGGACGACATCGCCTGGCTCGCCGAGCTGTGGGGTGGTCCGCTGATGCTCAAGGGTGTCATGCGGGTCGACGATGCGAAACGCGCTGTCGACGCCGGGGTCTCGGCGATCTCGGTGTCCAATCACGGTGGCAACAACCTCGACGGGACGCCTGCGTCGATCAGGGCGTTGCCGGCCATCGCCGCATCGGTCGGAGACCAGGTCGAGGTGCTCCTCGACGGTGGCATCCGCCGTGGCAGCGACGTCGTCAAGGCACTAGCCCTCGGGGCCCGCGCGGTCATGATCGGGCGGGCCTACCTGTGGGGTCTGGCTGCAGAGGGTCAACCGGGCGTGGAGAACGTCCTCGACATCATGCGGAGCGGTATCGACTCCGCCCTGATGGGTCTCGGCAAGGCCTCGATCCACGACCTGGGCGCGGACGACGTGCTGACTCCGCCGGGGTTCACCCGGGCCCTCGGAGTGCCGACGGCCTGAGGCACCTGACCGCCGACGTCATCGGGCCTGGTCTCGGTGGTACTGGCGGTGCTGGCGAGACGGACGTGAAACGCGGCTGGGTCCCGGCTGGAACCGGTCGGGACAAAAGCGACGCAAACGCCAACAATCGGCGCACACCAGGTTAATTCGGCCTACGATCGGCGGGTGGCGTACCCCAGCGAGCTTGGGAACTCAACGGCGAGGCAGCTCCGCGAACTGTCGCCCGCGTTGATCATCCCATTAGGCTCGACCGAGCAGCATGGGCCACACCTGCCAGTGGACACCGACACTCGCATCGCCTCCGCGGTGGCATACGGGATTGCTGAACGGTTGACGGGGGACTGGATGCTGGCCCCCGCGATCGGCTACGGAGCCAGCGGTGAGCATCAAGGATTCCCCGGCACAGTATCGATCGGGACCGCTGCGCTGCAGCTCGTGCTGGTCGAGTACGCCAGGTCGGCCTGTGACTGGGCCTCCCGCCTGGTGTTCGTCAACGGCCATGGCGGCAACGTCACCGCCGTTGCTAGCGCGGTGACCCTGCTCCGCCGAGAGGGCCGCGACGTGGCGTGGTGCGCCTGCAGCGTGCCCGGCGCCGACGCCCACGCCGGCCACACCGAAACGTCTGTATTGCTACATATTTCACCGACCGCCGTCCGCGTGGACGAATGGGTCGCCGGCAACGAGGCGCCGGTGTCGGATCTGATGCCCCGGATGCGCGCCGGCGGCGTCGCGGCGGTCAGCCCGGTTGGAGTGCTCGGCAACCCCACCACCGCGTCCGCCGAAGAGGGGTCGCGTATCTTTGCCGAGATGGTCGACACCTGCGCCAGCCGTGTTGCGGCATGGGTCCCCGGCCCCGGGGGTCTGCTGCAGTGACGGGTCCGCGACTGCCCGACGGATTCGCCGTCCAGGTGGATAGAAGGGTGCGGGTGCTCGGCGAGGGATCGGCGCTCCTCGGTGGCTCACCCACCCGGCTCTTGCGGCTGGCTCCCGCCGCGCAGACCATGCTGACCAGCGGGCGCCTCGAGGTACACGACGCGCAGAGCGCGCAGCTGGCGCGCACCCTGCTCGACGCCACCGTGGCCCATCCGCGACCCGCCAGCGGGCCGTCACACCGGGACGTCACCGTGGTGATTCCCGTGCTGGACAATGCCACTGGGCTTAGGCGATTGGTCGAAGCGCTGCGCGGGATGCGCGTCGTGGTGGTCGACGACGGGTCGTCGCAGCCCGTGCAGGTGAGTGACTTCGCAGGTCTGCACTGTGACGTGCGTGTCCTGCGCCATGCCACCAGCCGGGGCCCGGCCGCCGCTCGCAACGCGGGGCTGGCCGTCTGCGAGACGGACTTCGTCGCGTTCCTCGACTCCGACGTCGTACCCCGCCGCGGTTGGCTCGAAGCGCTGCTCGGACACTTCTGCGATCCCGCCGTCGCGCTGGTGGCACCACGCATCGTCGGACTGCGCGAGCCGCAGAACCTGGTAGCCCGATACGAGGCGGTGCGGTCATCGCTCGACCTGGGTCTGCGCGAGGCTCCCGTCGTTCCCTACGGCACGGTGTCCTATGTGCCCAGCGCCGCCATCATCTGCCGGCGGACCACGCTCAACGAGCTGGGCGGGTTCGACGAGACGATGAGGTCCGGTGAGGACGTCGACCTGTGCTGGCGCCTCATCGAGGCCGAGGCCCGGCTGCGGTACGAACCCATCGCCCTGGTCGGGCACGACCATCGGACCGAATTGCGAGAGTGGTTCGGGCGCAAGGCATTCTACGGATCATCCGCCGCACCGCTGGCCGTCCGCCACCCCGGCAAGACTGCACCCCTAGTGCTGTCCGGCTGGACCTTCCTGGTGTGGCTGCTGCTTGCCATGGGGTCGGGCATCGGCTTCTTCGCGTCGACGATCGTGGCCGCCATCACCGGTCGCAAGATCGCCAAGGTGTTGAGCACCGTCGACACCGGACCGAAGCAGGTGGCCGCGGTCGCCGCGCAGGGCCTCTGGTCGGCCGCGCTGCAGTTGGCCTCGGCCATCTGCCGGCACTACTGGCCGATCGCGTTGGTGGCCGCCGTTCTGTTCCGGCGCTGCAGGCAGGTGGTCCTGGTGGCGGCCATCGTCGACGGGGTGGTCGACTGGGCGACCCGCAACGGCAACGTCGACGACGGCGACCAGCGCATGGGACTGTTGGCCTACCTCTTGCTCAAACGGCTCGACGACATCGCGTACGGGCTCGGGTTGTGGACCGGCGTCGTACGTGAGCGTGACATCGGAGCGCTCAAACCACAGATCCGGACCTGAAGCTTCCCTTGCACTCCGATGTCCTGATCGTCGGTGCGGGCAGCGCTGGTTGCGTTCTCGCCGAAAGCCTTTCGCGCGACCCCCGGTGCCGGGTGACGATCGTCGAATCGGGCCCCGGCCGATCGGACCCGGGCGTCCGGGAACAAATCGACGACGGCCACCGACTGCCGATCGGCGTGGCCAGCTCGGTCGTTCGGCGCTACCAGACCACCCTGACCGAGAGCCCTCGACGCAGCGCCTCGCTCGTGCGGGGCGACGTCGTCGGCGGGTCCGGTGCCGTCAACGGGGGGTACTTCTGCCGCGGCCTGGCCTCCGACTTCGACGAGTGGGGCATCCCCGGGTGGACGTGGAACGACGTCCTGCCGCACTTCAGGGAGATCGAGACCGACCTGGACTTCGACGGCTCGCTGCACGGTGCCGACGGCCCGATGGTGATCCGGCGCACGGCCGAATTCAACCAAGGGGCAAGCGCTTTCATCGATGCGGCCCTGCGCCACGGGTACGGGTGGGTCGCCGACCTCAATGGTGCGGATCCCGGGCGGCCCGGTGTCGGCGCCGTACCCTTGAACATCAACGGCGGCACCCGGGTCGGGCCCGGTGACGCCTTCCTCGATCGCGCCGCCGGGCGCGCCAATCTCACCGTGCTCGAAAAGCGTCGGGCGACGCGCATCGAGATGGTCCGGCACCGTGCGGTGGGCGTCGACTGCGTCGGGTCGGACGGACCGCAGCGCTTCACCGCCGACCGCATCGTCCTGTCGGCGGGTGCCATCGGGTCGGCGCAGCTGCTCATGGTGTCGGGTGTCGGGCCCGCGTCGCAGCTGTCCGCCGCGGGTGTGCCGGTGCTGCTGGACCTGCCGGTGGGAACGGCGAGCATCGACCACCCCGAGCTGGTCCTTCCGGTCGACTGGCCCGCCGCGCCGGACCGGCCGCCGCTAGAGGTGCTGCTCACCACGGAGGATAGTCTCGAGATTCGTTGCTATACAACTGGTTTCGCCTCGATGACGGGCGCCGGGTACGACCCGGCCGACCGGCCGCATCTCGGCGTCACGCTCATGCGGCCGCACTCGCGCGGACGCGTCGTCCTCGCCAGTGGGGACGCCGCGGTGCCCCCGTCCATCGAACACCGATACGACAGTGAACCGGCCGACGTCGCGGCCCTCGAGGCAGGCGCCGCCCTTGCCCACGATCTCGCGGGATCCGGTTACGAGGCCCGCGAGTCCTTCTGGTCGACCTCGCAGCACCTGTGCGGCACCGTGCCCATGGGTCGTGACGGCGAGGGGGCGCTCGACGAGAGGTGCCGGGTGCGCGGCGTGGAGGGCCTGTGGGTGGTCGACGGGTCGATCCTGCCCGACATCACCAGCCGAGGACCACACGCCACGATCGCGATGATTGGCCACCGCGCGGCCGAGTTCATCCGGTGAACTGCCGCATGGTGACGAGTGCCTCGGCCAGCAGCGTTGCCGCCACCACCCCGTCGACGACCGGCACGCCAAGCCGCTCGGTGAGGGGCCGGGCGAACTTCGCCATTGCGGCACAACCCAATACGATTGCCCGGCTGCCGTCCTCGGCCAACGCGTTGGCGCAGACATCACCGATGGGTCCGACGGTCGCGGGATCTGCGTCGATCTGCAGGACGGGAATGTCGGTGGCGTGCACCCCAAGGCACTGGCCGGGGGTGTAGGTCTTGGCGAGCGTCCACGCCGTCTGCACCGTGGCGGACATCGACGTCACGACAGAGAAACTGCCCGCGGCCAGGGCCGCGGCGTGCATCGCCGCCTGCGCGATGCCCAGAACGGGTCCCTCGACGGTCGCACGCACCTCCTCCAGGCCAGGGTCACCGAAGCAGGCGATGACGTAGGCGTCGGGAGAGTCCCTCTCGGCTGCTGCCCTCCGCACCTGGTCGAGAAGCCCGGGGAGGCAACGCCGTTCGTCCTCGTCGCTCTCGATGCTGGCGGGACCGTCGGCGGGATTGCGGGCGACGATCTGGGTGGTGGGCCTGGCGACCGCGCGCGCCGCCGTCCCGATGGCGACGGTCATCGACGCGGTGGTATTCGGATTGACGATCAGCAGGCGCACCCAATCAGGGTATGCGCCTTAGCCTGCGCACGACGCCCGACTGTCGTCCGTCGCGGCCGGGCGACCAGATCCCGATGAACACCGACGCGGTGACGATCACGATCGCTAGGACCATCACCGAGGAGTCCATGGCGTGCAGGAAGGCGGTCCGCGCGAGCTCGGTGAGACGGGGGCCGAGTGGCCCGATCTGCTCGGATACCGCGAGGGCTTCGGCGAGTGAGCCGAGCGCACGTTCGCGCACCGGCTCGGGGAACTGGGTGAGCATGGGGGAGAGCGTTGTCGTGTACTGCGCGGCGAGAATCGAACCGGCCACGGCGATGCCGAGTGCGGCACCAATCTCCCGGGTGGTGTCGTTGACGGCCGACGCCACGCCCTGCTTCTCGTCGGGTACGGCGCCCATGATGGCGGAAGTCGTTGGTGCCGTGCACAGTCCGATGCCCGTGCTCATGATCAGCAGTGGCCACGCCAGATCGACGTAGGTGGAGTCGACCTCCAGCACTCGCAAGCTGACCAGGCCCGCGGCGATGAGGAGGAGGCCGACCGTCACCGCGACTCGCAAGCCGACGCGAGGCAGGTACCAGCTGGCGGTGACGCTGAGGATGAAGACGGGCACGATCAGCGGGGCAAGGGCGAACGCGGTGCCGAGTGGGCTGTAGCCCATGACCAGCTGGATGTACTGCATCGCGACGAAGAAGAACCCGAAGTTGGCGAAGAACAACAGCGTCACGCCGACGGCGCCCGTCGTGAACTCGGGCTTGGCGAACAGGCGGACGTCCAGCAGCGGAAAGCGGCGGCGCAACTGGTGCACGGTGAACGCGGCCGACAACGCCACACCCGCCGACATGCCGCCCCACACCAGGGGATCGCTCCAGCCCCTGGCGGGAGCCTCGACGACACCGAAGACGAAGATCGCCACCGCGGACCCGACCAACATCGCGCCGATCCAGTCCAGTGGCGCGGCGTCGGCGTCGCGTGATGACGACACAGTGCACGCGAGGGCGAAGAGCAAGACGCCCGCACCGGCAAAGGCCCAGAAGATGGAGTGCCAGGACCAGACGTGCAGCAGGATGCCGGTGACCAGGAAGCCGAGCACGGCGCCCGTGCCCGCGACGCCTGCCCAGATGCCGACCGCCTTGTTGCGTTCGGCCCTCGGGTAGGCCGCGGTCAGCAGCGACAGCGTGGCAGGCATGATGAAGGCCGCACCGGCTCCCGCCACCGCTCTGGCGATGATCAATTCGATCGGGCCGTCGAGGAAGATCGGTGCCAGCGAAGCCGCCGAGAAGATGGCCAGTCCGATGAGAAGTGCTCCGCGCCTTCCGTATCGGTCCCCGATGGCACCGGCGGGCAGAAGCAGGCAGGCGAGAACGAGGGTGTAGCCGTCGATGATCCAGGTCAGCTGCGACTGGGTGGCAGAGGTTTCGACGGCGATGTCGGGCAGCGCGGAGTTCAGGGCGACCATCGATGAGATGACCATCGACACGGCCAGGCATGCGACCACCAACAACCACACCCGCGCCCGCTTGGACAGGGCTGCGAGACTGGAGTCGATATCCTGGTCGGACGGCGTGATCGTGTCGGCCATCGGCGGGCACGCTCCTTTCGTCAGTTACTTTTGAGACTAACAGTCTCGTAGCGTTGATTCCCCGGTTGAGACGAGGTAAACGATGACCACCGAGCGCTCGGACCCGCGTCCCGCTCGCTCGCGGGCGCGACTGCTCGACGCGGCGACGAGCCTGTTGCGCTCCGGCGGCCCGAGCGCGGTGACCATCGACGCCGTCACGCGCACCGCGAACGTCGCCAGAGCCACGCTGTACCGCCACTTCTCGAGTGCCAACGACCTCCTGGCCGCGAGCTTCACCAGCCTCATCCCGCCGCCGCCGATGCCGCCGGAGGAGGGCACGCTGCGTGACCGGCTGATCGCGATCGTGGTGGCCTGGGCCGAGTCGATCGCCGAGGCACCCACCACCTTGACGGCGATGTCGTGGCTGTCTCTCGGACCGGACATGGCCCGGCTGCCCGAGATGCAGCACACCGATCTGAGCAGCCCCGAGATGCGATCGCTGCGGGAACGCATCGCGCAGCAGTACTCGGCACCCTTCGACGTGATCTTCGACAGTCCGCAAGCGGCCGAAGAACTCGCCGAGGTCGATCGCACGGTCGCCTTGGCCCTGCTGATCGGCCCCCTGGCGTTCGGACGGATCAGCACGCTCGCCGAGTTCGACTACCAGAAGGTGGCGGTCGCGGCCGTCGACGGTTTCCTGAAGAGCTTCGCCAAGGGGGCCGGCGGTCCGACTACTTCACCGAGTATCGAATCGGAAGGTGCTTGAGGCCCCCGACGAACGTCGTCGCGGACAGTTCCGGAGGCCCGGCGAGTTCGATCGACTCCAGTCGCGGGACCAGTTCGGTGAACAGACTGTTCATCTCCATCCGGGCCAGTGCCGCACCGAGGCAAAAGTGCACGCCGTAACCGAAGGAGACGTGCTTGTTCGGATCGCGGCCGACGTCGAACCGGAATGGCTCGGTGAACACCTCTTCGTCGCGGTTCCCCGAGACGTAGGCCAGGTACACCGACTCGCCCGCCGCTATGTCGACGCCGCCGATCGTGGTGTCAGCGGCCGCGGTGCGCATGAATTCCTTGACGGGAGTGGACCATCTGATCATCTCCTCGACGGCGGTACCCATCAGGCCGGGATCGTCGCGCAGGCGCTGCAACTCGCCGGGGTTGTCGATGAGCGCCTGCAGGCCGCCCGAGATCGCATCCTTGGTGGTGTCGTGGCCTGCGCTGGCCACGATCACGTAGTACGACGCGGTGTCGACCTCGGACAGCGGTTCGCCGTCGATGGTGCCGTTGGCGATCGCCGAGGCGAGGTCACCGGTCGGGTGCTCACGGCGTGACGCGGTCAGCGTGTTGAAGTACGCGAAGAAGTCGAGGAGCACGGCCAGCTGATCCTCGAGTGACCCGCCGTCGCGTTTGTACTCGTCGTCATCGCCGCCGAACATCTCCTGGGTGAGCGAATGCATGCGGCCGAAGTCGGATTCGGGCAGGCCCAACAGCGACATGATCACGTACAGGGGGAAGTCGACCGCGATGTCGGTCACGAAGTCGCACTCGGGTCCGATGTCACGCATCTTGTCGACGTAGCGCTTGGCCAATTCGTCGACGCGGATCTGCAGGTCGCGCATGGCCTTGGGCCGGAACCAGTCCGCCCCGATCTTGCGGACCTTGCGGTGATGGGGATCGTCCATGTGGATCAGCGTGCGCAGGCCCATGCCCGCAGCGAGTTGCTCCTTGGCCATGTCGTCGGCCGCCGCCGTGGCCAGCAGCGGCCGCGGCTCGCTCAAGAACAGCTCGTTGTCACGTTCGATCGCCATGATGTCGGCGTGCTTGGTGATCGCCCAAAACGGCCGGTAGGGCGGGACGTCCACCCAGGCAACGGGATTGGTGGCCCGAAGCAGGGTGAGCGCGTCGTGCAGGCGCTCATCGTCGGCGTAGGCGGTGGGATCGGCCAGGACCTTGACGGCGTCGCCAATGGTCGGTGTGGTCATTCGGGCTCCTGATACGCGGCTGCACTTGACGGGTGTCAACCGGCAGTTTAGGGCGGGCTTGCGAACGTGCGGAGGGGATTGCCCGGATCGGTGTCCCAGTAGGCTCGGCGGTCGTGCGATGTGATTCGGTCGGGCGGGGTGCGACCGCGCTGCTGCTCGTGATGATGGTCCTGTTGGCCGGTTGTGCGCGCGGCGACGGCGCGGCCCCGGCCACCTCCGCAAGTGCGCCCACCGACCCGGCGATCGCCGAGACGGCGACGGGGGCCGTCCGGGGGACGGTGACACCGGAGCACCGCCTGTTCGCCGGCATTCCCTATGCAGCCCCGCCCGTCGGCCCGCTGCGGTGGCAGCCGCCCGCGCCGGCAGCGCCGTGGCAAGGGGCGCGTGATGCGACGCATACCGGTGCGCGCTGCATGCAGGACGCCAGTGACATGGAGCTGGGCAGGCAGACGTCCGAGGACTGCCTGACGCTGAACGTCTGGACGCCACCGCCCTCGGATCGCAAGCGGGCGGTGATGGTGTGGATCCACGGTGGTGCATTCATCAACGGCAGCGCCAACATCTACGACTCGCGGTGGCTGGCGTCACGTGGCGACATCATCGTCGTCACCCTCAACTACCGGCTGGGTGCGCTGGGCTTCCTGGCGCATCCCGCCCTCGGTGCCCCGGGTGCGGTCGGCAACTACGGGCTGTCCGACCAGCAGGCCGCGCTGCGATGGGTGCACGACAACATCGCCGGTTTCGGCGGCGATCCCGATGCCGTCACGATCGCGGGGGAGTCCGCGGGCGGGATGTCGGTGTGTGATCACCTCGTTGCCCCGGGGTCGGAGGGACTCTTCCGGGCGGCGATCATCCAGAGTGGGCCGTGCCAGGCGCAGGTCGCCCTTCCCGAGGCGCAGCGGACCAGCATCGCCTACGCCCGCGACGCCGGCTGCGAGGACCTCAGAACCGTCGCCGACTGCCTTCGCGGGTTGCCGGCCGAAAGGTTGCGAAAACCGGTGTGGTACTACCGCATCGGCGACGACGCGCTGAGCGGACCCGTCACGGGAACCACGGTGCTGCCGACGGATCCGATGGTGGCGATCGCGCGGGCGCAGGCCGCCAAGGTGCCCGTGATGATCGGTACCAACCATGATGAGTTCACGCTCTTCGTCGCCTTGGAGTATCTGCGGCTGAAGCAGCCCTACACCGCGGCGCAGTACCCGAAGCTGTTGACGCAGACGTTCGGTCGCGATGCGAGGGCGGTCGAGGCGCGCTACCCGCTGGAGCGCTATCAGGGTAGCGTGCCGCTGGCGTACTCGGCGGCCGTCACCGACGGTGTCTTCGCCTGCGTCGCCGACAGAATGGCCGACGGGCTGGCCAAGACGGACTCGGTGTACGCCTACGAGTTCAACGACCGCAACGCCCCTGCCCCGGATGCCATGCGCACCTTGCCGTTTCCGGTCGGTGCCAGTCACTCACTGGAGCTGCGCTATCTGTTCGACGTCGGCGGAGCGCCGCCGCTCAGCCCCGATCAGCAGGTGCTGTCGGACCAGATGGTCGACGCCTGGAGCCAGTTCGTCCGCGACGGCCATCCCGGAGACGCCTGGCCCGCCTTCGACGGCGAGGAGAAGCGGTGGTCACTGCTGCCCGGCGGGGCCACGGTGGAGACCGACTTCGACCAGCGGCATCAGTGTGCGTTCTGGGCCGGTCCGAAGGAGTGACGGAGGCGACACCGGCCCGGTGACCGCCTGCGTCGCTTCGTTCACGCGCCGACGAAGCACATCCGGGCTGGCCGCCACGTCGATGCGGCCGAGCATGCCAATCGTGCGTGATCGTGGCCGCCGGAATCGGCGGCGGTGATGAAGGAGTCCACGGCACGCAGCCCTGGTTCTCGTTGAATTGACGCACGACGTCACGCCGCGAACAATGTTGAACCGGCGCTAGTCTTGACTGCAGTCGTGTTTCATGTGACATGCCGTCCGGGAAGACGTGTCGGCAACGAACGAAGGCGGTTGTCTCGCTTCGCGGCACCGGCATGATGAGGAGCACTGTGCAGGAACACTCTTCGGGCCGCGTATCGGAGCAACGCGGGGGAGCGACGATCACACCGGGCGGCTTGCGAAAGCAGCCACTTCAAATTCGTTCCAAGGCCACGACCCAATGCATCCTGGATACCGCGTCACGCCTGCTGGTCGAGGTGGGCTATCGAGCGATCGCGGCCTCACCGACCTTGCTTCTCCGGGAGTCGGGGGTGAGCCGAGGATCGTTCTACTCGTTCTTCGAGACACCCGAGAAAGTTCTCGAGGAGTTGGCCTTCCAGTGCATGCAGGAGTCTGCTGCATTACTCGGTGACATGCTCGAGACGAACCCGATCACGCACTGGCACAGCGTCGTCGACACTCTCATCGAGTTCTACCGGGATTGCTTCGGACGTCCGCTGGTTCGTGAACTGTGGGTGGGTCAAAACCTCACGCCCCCGGTGCGGGCAGCCGACCGCGAGTGGATGCAGGACGTCGCGAAGACGCTTCTGGCCGCGCTGCAGAAGGCCGAACCGTCGTTCGACCAGTGCTCGCTCCGACAATCCCTGGTGGCGATCGAGATCTGCGAGCGCCTCTTCCAATACGCCTACACCGACGAGGTGCGAGGTGATCACCAGATCATCGGTGAGATCCGAATCGTCCTGATCCAGTATCTGGCGCACTATTCGGAACGATCGAGCCCCAGCGCGCGAGCGCGACGCGCGGCCGTGTGACGACCGCGCCGAAGGCGAGGCGTTGAGCGTCGCCTACTGGCTGCCGGCAAGGAACGCGGCATACTCCGGGGAGGCGTCGGCGCGGACGCGGTTGGGGTCGTAGCCGTAGGCGATCGCGTCGCCGCGGATGGCGCGTAGCGGGTCTTCGAAGTCGCGGATGTAGCCCATGGAGAACGCGCCCTCCTGGTAGCCCATCAGCTTGAGGAGGTCGTCGTCGAGGGTCTTGGCGACGTCGATTGGCACGGAGAGGTATTGGTTCTCTTCCTGGCGGACCCAGCCCACGGAGTAGTTGATGTTGATGGCGCGCCGGGTCTTGTCGGTGGTCTTGTTGGCGCCGCCGCTGTGGACGATCTTGCCGCTGTAGAGGAGGACCGAGCCGCGGGTCATCTCGGCTTGGAGGCAGTCGGAGTCGGTGTATTCCTTGGGGGTGAGGGCGTCGGGGAGGTGGCTGCCGGGGACGACGCGGGTGGCACCCATCTCGGCGGTGTAGTCCGACAGGGCCCAGAGCATGTTGCATTGAACGTGGTAGTCGGCCGGAAAGGGGAAGAAGTCCCACGCCACTTGGTCGCGGTGCAGCCCCTGAGCGGATTCACCGGGTTCGATGGAGATGATCTGGGTGAGCATCAGCTGAAATGCAGTGGCGTGGCCGAGGAATTGGCCGACTGTGCCCAGGATGGTGGGATTCTGGATGAGCTCGCGGCAGGTGGGGGAGCGGGCGATGAGGGCGCCGGTGCGGCGAGTCTTCTTGCCGAGGATTTCGTTGTAGCCGATGGGAGTGGAGTCGAGGTAGGGGGCGACTTCCTCCTCGATGGCGTCCATCATGGCCGTTGGTGCGAGGTCGTCGACGATCACGTAGTTGTCGCGACGCAGATGTTCGACCAAGTCGTCGACGGGTGTGGTGGCGGGAACATGGGTCAATCTGGTCATGGCAGGTGGCTCCGTGGGTGGGTCTGCGGCCGGTTCGGCCGATCGGACATCAAACGCGACTTCAGTCGTATTTCCATTATGGCGTCCGCGGGATGACCACCTCGTAAGTTTCGATGACGATCGCATTAAGCCGATGGGACGCTGGGCCTCGGCACTCGAGCGGAGAAGGAGGCCACTTCGCCCGTGCTGTTGCGAGAGCTCACTCGACATCGACAAGGGACAGAAGCTAGTGCCCTAAGATTCGGATGGCCGGCTGCAGGGGAAGGTCGCCCCTCGCCGGGCTGAACGTCGAGGCTGACCACGCGCACCGTATGGAGACCACCGCGGGGTGGGTCGGGCGACCGCCTCGGCAGGGGCGATGTCCGTTGCGTCGATACTCATGGGGGAAGGACCCTCGTTTTCCGGTGGGGTGTTCGGAATTGCGAGCGGGACCGCGGTCAGCGCCGGCGCGGTTCCTCCAGTCGGTGTGCTCTAGAGCCAACCCGCGGTGCGTGACGGCCCTACGACGCATCGATGTCCATTTCATTGCGCCGAGGGACGGTCCCCATGCGGCGGGTATGGGCGTTCCCGAGGGATTTGGAGCCCGCCCAGTTCTGAGGCATACTGTTCGGGTTGCCTCGAGCCAGGTTCGCCTGGTCGGGCATACGACCAGCGCCCTCGCGGGCGCATCCGGTCCCAACCTTGATCGCGACGGAGTTTTCGGCGCAGGAGAGTGCGTGCAAGGGCGACACACCCGAGCGCGGGGGCCGGTGGACCACAGACAGGTAAACAGCGGCGGCATAGCCAGCGGAACGCACCTAGTGCGTGTCGCACGTAGACATGGGCCAGTATGGGCCCCGTTAGTAGTGAGGTAGGAGAAGCGTGGCGGGACAGAAGATCCGCATCAGGCTGAAGGCCTACGACCACGAGGCGATCGATGCCTCGGCGCGCAAGATCGTCGAGACGGTCACCCGTACGGGCGCGAGCGTCGTTGGTCCGGTGCCGCTGCCGACGGAGAAGAACATCTATTGCGTCATCCGGTCCCCGCACAAGTACAAGGACTCGCGGGAGCACTTCGAGATGCGCACCCACAAGCGCCTGATCGACATTCTCGACCCGACGCCGAAGACCGTTGACGCTCTCATGCGCATCGATCTGCCGGCGAGCGTCGACGTCAACATCCAGTAGGAGATTCCAGAACAATGGCACGCAAAGGCATTCTGGGCACCAAGCTGGGCATGACGCAGGTGTTCGACGAGAACAACAAGGTCGTCCCAGTCACGGTCGTCAAGGCCGGCCCCAACGTGGTGACCCGCATCCGCACCACCGAGCGCGACGGCTACAGCGCCGTGCAACTCGCCTACGGCGAGATCAGCCCGCGCAAGGTCAACAAGCCGGTCACCGGTCAGTACGCCGCCGCGGGTGTCAACCCACGCAGGCACCTGGCCGAGTTCCGGCTCGAAGACGAGGCCGCCGCCGCCGATTACGAGGTGGGTCAGGAGTTGACCGCCGAGATCTTCGCCGACGGCAGCTACGTCGACGTCACCGGCACCAGCAAGGGCAAGGGCTTCGCCGGAACCATGAAGCGTCACGGCTTCAAGGGTCAGGGCGCCTCCCACGGCGCGCAGGCAGTGCACCGTCGGCCCGGTTCGATCGGTGGCTGCTCCACCCCGGGCCGTGTCTTCAAGGGCACCCGCATGTCCGGCCGGATGGGTACCGACAAGATCACCACCCAGAACCTGAAGGTGCACAAGGTCGACGCCGAGAACGGTGTGCTGTTGATCAAGGGCGCCATTCCTGGCCGCAACGGTGGGCTCGTCGTAGTCCGCACTGCGATCAAACGAGGTGAGAAGTAATGGCTTCCAAGAAGATCGACGTTCTCACGCCGGACGGCAAGAAGGACGGCAGCGTCGAGCTGCCCGCCGCTCTGTTCGACGTGGCTCCCAACATCGCGCTGATGCACCAGGTGGTGACGGCGCAGTTGGCCGCCAAGCGCCAGGGCACGCACTCGACCAAGACGCGCGCCGAGGTCTCCGGTGGTGGCAAGAAGCCGTACCGGCAGAAGGGCACCGGCCGCGCCCGTCAGGGTTCGACGCGGGCACCGCAGTTCACCGGCGGTGGCATCGTGCACGGTCCCAAGCCGCGTGACTACAGCCAGCGGACCCCGAAGAAGATGATTGCCGCCTCCTTGCGTTGCGCGCTGTCGGATCGGGCCCGCAACGATCGGATCTACGCGATCACCGAGCTGATCAGTGGTCAGACGCCGTCGACGAAGATCGCCAAGGCGTTCCTCGAGACGCTGTTGACCGCGGATCACCGCAAGGTGCTGATCGTGATCGGCCGCAGCGACGAGGTCGGCACCAAGAGCGCGCGCAATCTGCCTGGTGTGCGGGTGATCTCAGCGGATCAGCTCAACACCTACGACGTGCTCGACGCCGATGATCTGGTGTTCAGCGTGGAAGCACTGAACGCCTACATTCAGGCGAACAGCGTTGACAAGGAAGAGGTTTCGGCCTGATGGCGACCGTCACTGACCCCCGCGACATCATCCTGGCGCCGGTGATCTCCGAGAAGTCCTACGGGCTGATCGAGGACAACACCTACACGTTCGTCGTGCACCCGGATTCGAACAAGACGCAGATCAAGATCGCCATTGAGAAGATCTTCAGCGTCAAGGTCGATTCGGTGAACACGCTCAACCGTCAGGGCAAGCGCAAGCGCACCCGCAGCGGGTTCGGCCAGCGCAAGAGCACCAAGCGCGCCATCGTGACGCTGTCCGCGGGCAGCAAGCCGATCGACCTGTTCGGAGCACCGGCCTAACCGCCGGCGGGAAGCACAGAGGACTACACAGACATGGCTATTCGCAAGTACAAGCCGACGACCCCCGGTCGTCGCGGGTCCAGCGTCTCGGACTTCGCCGAGGTCACTCGGTCGACGCCGGAGAAGTCGCTGATCCGCCCGTTGCACAGCACCGGTGGCCGCAACGCGCACGGACGCATCACCACCCGTCACAAGGGTGGCGGGCACAAGCGCGCGTACCGAGTCATCGACTTCCGTCGCCACGACAAGGACGGCGTCGACGCCAAGGTTGCGCACATCGAGTACGACCCCAACCGCACCGCGAACATCGCGCTGCTGCACTACCTGGACGGCGAGAAGCGCTACATCATCGCGCCGCAGGGACTGTCGCAGGGCGACCGCATCGAGCAGGGGCCGAACGCCGACATCAAGCCGGGCAACAACCTGCCGCTGCGCAACATCCCCTCGGGCACCGTCATCCACGCCGTGGAGCTCCGCCCGGGTGGTGGCGCCAAGATGGGCCGTTCGGCCGGTGTCAGCATCCAGCTGCTCGGCAAGGAAGGCACGTACGCCACGCTGCGTATGCCGTCCGGTGAGATCCGCCGCGTCGACGTGCGCTGCCGCGCCACCGTCGGCGAGGTCGGCAACGCCGAGCAGGGCAACATCAACTGGGGCAAGGCCGGCCGTATGCGCTGGAAGGGCAAGCGCCCCACCGTTCGTGGTGTCGTCATGAACCCGGTCGACCACCCGCACGGTGGTGGTGAGGGTAAGACCTCCGGTGGCCGCCACCCGGTCAGCCCGTGGGGTAAGCCCGAGGGCCGCACCCGCAAGAACAAGCCGAGCGACAAGCTCATCGTCCGACGCCGGCGCACCGGCAAGAACAAGCGCTAGGAGTATCCAGCGATGCCACGCAGCCTGAAGAAGGGCCCGTTCGTCGACGACCATCTCCTGAAGAAGGTCGACGTCCAGAACGAGAAGAACACCAAGCAGGTCATCAAGACCTGGTCCCGTCGGTCGACGATCATCCCCGACTTCATCGGACACACCTTCGCCGTCCACGACGGACGCAAGCACGTGCCGGTGTTCGTCTCGGAGGCCATGGTCGGTCACAAGCTGGGCGAGTTCGCCCCCACCCGGACCTTCAAGGGTCACATCAAGGACGACCGGAAAGCGAAGCGGCGGTAGGCCATGACTACGACAACTCAGTCGACTGATTATCCCAGTGCGGTTGCCTCGGCGCGCTTCGTGCGCATCTCGGCCTCCAAGGCGCGCCGGGTGATTGACCTGGTGCGCGGCAAGTCCGTCACCGAGGCACTCGACATCCTCCGCTGGGCGCCCCAGGGTGCCAGCGAGCCCGTCGCCAAGGTGATCGCGAGTGCTGCGGCCAACGCCCAGAACAACGATGGCCTGGATCCGTCGACCCTGGTGGTCGCGACCATCCACGCCGACGAGGGCCCGACCGCCAAGCGCATCCGGCCGCGCGCCCAGGGGCGTGCGTACCGAATCCGTAAGCGCACCAGCCACATCACGGTGATCGTGGAAAGCCGTCCGCCGAAGGACAAGGGTTCTTCTGCATCGACGGCGTCCGCCAGGGCGCGTCGTGCACAGGGCAGTAAGGCAGCCGCCACTGCGCCGGCCAAGAAGGCTCCCGCCAAGAAGGCGGCGCCCAAGAAGGTCGCAGAGACTTCTGATTCGAAGGGAGGCTCGGAGTAGTGGGCCAGAAGATCAACCCCCACGGCTTCCGCCTCGGCATCACGACCGACTGGAAGTCCCGCTGGTACGCCGACAAGCAGTACGCCGAGTACGTGAAGGAAGACGTCGCCATCCGTCGTCGGCTCTTCGCACCGTTCGTCATCCCCGGTGAGCGCAACGTCGAACTAGAACGTGCCGGTGTCGCCAAGGTCGAGATCGAGCGGACTCGTGACAGGGTCCGGGTGGATATCCACACCGCGCGGCCTGGCATCGTCATCGGACGTCGCGGCGCAGCCGCCGACAGCATCCGTGGAACGCTGGAGAAGATGACCGGCAAGCAGGTCCAGCTCAACATCCTCGAGGTGAAGAGCCCCGAGTCGGTGGCCCAGCTGGTCGCCCAGGGTGTGGCCGAGCAGCTGAGCAACCGCGTCGCGTTCCGTCGCGCCATGCGCAAGGCGATCCAGTCGGCGATGCGTCAGCCGAACGTCAAGGGCATCCGGGTGCAGTGCTCGGGTCGCCTCGGCGGTGCAGAGATGAGCCGGTCGGAGTTCTACCGCGAGGGTCGGGTGCCGCTGCACACTTTGCGCGCCGACATCGACTACGGCCTGTACGAGGCCAAGACCACCTTCGGCCGCATCGGCGTAAAGGTGTGGATCTACAAGGGTGACGTCGTCGGTGGCAAGCGTGAGCTGGCTGCCCCCGCCGCCGCCGGCGCAGAACGTCCGCGTCGCGATCGTCCGGCAGGTACCCGTCCGCGTCGCAGCGGCGCATCGGGCACCACGGCCACGAGCACCGAAGCAGGTCGCGCCGCCAGTGAAGAGACGCCCGTCGCCGAAACTCCAGTGAACGCCGACACGTCCGCCGCTCCCGAGGCCGTCGCGGCCCCCGAAGCGGCAGAGAGCACGGAGAGCTAAATGTTGATTCCCCGTAAGGTCAAGCACCGCAAGCAGCATCACCCGCGCCAGCGCGGGATTGCCAGCGGTGGCACGGCCGTGAGCTTCGGTGACTACGGCATCCAGGCCCTGGAGCACGCCTACGTCACCAACCGGCAGATCGAGTCCGCGCGTATCGCCATCAACCGGCACATCAAGCGTGGCGGCAAGGTCTGGATCAACATCTTCCCCGACCGCCCGCTGACCAAGAAGCCCGCCGAGACCCGCATGGGTTCCGGTAAGGGTTCACCAGAGTGGTGGGTCGCCAACGTCAAGCCCGGTCGCGTGCTCTTCGAGATCAGCTACCCGGATGAGAAGGTCGCCAAGGAGGCGCTGACCCGCGCCATCCACAAGCTGCCGATCAAGGCACGCATCATCACCCGAGAGGAGCAGTTCTGATGGCAGTGGGAGTTTCGCCCGGCGAACTGCGCGAGCTGACCGACGAGGAGCTCGCCGCCCGGGTGCGCGAGTCGAAGGAAGAGCTGTTCAACCTTCGCTTCCAGATGGCCACCGGGCAGCTGGCCAACAACCGTCGGCTGCGCGTGGTGCGCCAAGAGATCGCACGCGTGTACACCGTGCTTCGTGAACGTGAGTTGGGTCTGGCCTCCGGACCCGTTGGTGAGGATTCGTAAGATGGCAGAAGATCAGAAGAACACCGAGAGCGTGGAAACCGTACGCGGACAGCGCAAGACGCGCATTGGCTACGTGGTGAGCGACAAGATGCAGAAGACCATCGTGGTCGAGCTGGAGAACCGCTCGAAGCACCCGTTGTACGGCAAGATCATTCGGACGACGACGAAGGTCAAGGCCCACGACGAGAACGGCGCTGCCGGTGTCGGTGACCGCGTGTCGCTGATGGAGACCCGGCCGTTGTCGGCCACCAAGCGCTGGCGCCTCGTCGAGGTGCTCGAACGCGCCAAATAGCACCAAGTTCTTCCGATCGCCCGGTCCGTGCCAACGGATCGGGCGATTGGCGTTTCACGGTCTTTAGTTCCATTTGGCATCGGCCGACGGTAGTCGGTAGTTAATCTCCGGGGATGAAGCGCAAGCCGTTTCGTGTCACACCCATTGCAATGGCGCCTGCAATGGCAATGGCGTTGGTGACTGCAATGGCAATGGTGTTGGTGACAATGCCAATTGGAGGTCCGAATTCGCCAACTGCGACGGCGGCGCCCGATGACGGCGCAATACCAACGGAACCCCCCATTCTGGGCCTGCCGGCACTTGGTGCGAACACGACGTTGTCCTTCTTCGGCACGCAGGGCATTGAGACGCTCGTCATCCCAGTTCCGCCGGGTCTGCGGCCAGCAGAACTCACCGCCATCGTGGAATTACCGGTCAACGTTCGACTCGGCACCCTGAATGTGACTCAAGACGACAGGACAATTTCCCGGGTGCGGTTGCCCGATGGTGACAGGCTCCCGATAGTCGTGCCGCTCGACGGTGTCGACGTCATCGACAATGCGGTGACCGTGACCCTGCGCAGCTACCTAGTGCCGGTCGAAGGTTATTGCCTCGAACCGACTAATCCGCTGCGCTTTACCGATGTGGCTATTCGTTATGAGGGAGCCGAGATACCGCCCGCGACGGTCGCGGACTTCCTCCCGCCCATCTTGCGCAAACTGACGATTCTCATTCCAGCACGGCCGATGAACATCGAGTCCGAGGCGGCGGCCCGAGTCGCCATGGCGGTCGTAGCGCGGTACGGCAAGCAGAACCCCGAGGTTGCGGTGCTGCCACTGGCCGACCGTCAGACGGAGCCGGTCGAGCCGTCGGCGCCGATGGAACGCCAGATCGTCATCCGCGAGGGACCGGAGGTCGCGGTGGCCCTGCAGGGCGGCGGATTCCCCTCGCTGCTCATCGGCGGGCCACCCAACCAACTGATCAACCAGGCACGGTTGCTGTCCAGCGACCTGTCCCGACTTGCCGTGAGCTCACTGGCCGTGGCGGGTCCCTTGAAGACGGTTCCCCAATTGCCTGCGGACGTGACCACCATCCGCCAACTCGGCCAGCCGGGTGTGAACGCCACCGCGTTGAACCCGCAGGTATCCATCGCACTGGATCAGACCAGGCTTGGTCGCTCGGCGCGGAACGTGCGAGTGCACCTGCGCGGTACTTACACTCCGCTGCCGAACGGCATTGGCGGCAGCGTGGTCACGGCCATCAACGGCCAGACGATCGACCAGTGGCCGGTCGACGACACGGGGGTGATCGACCGCTGGGTCGACATTCCGGACCGGCTGCTGCAGCGCTACACCAACCTCGGGGTGGCCATCAACATCGCGGGAAACACCGGGCGCTGCGGGGAGTTTCAGCCGATCACGTTGACCATCGACGGTGACAGCCCGGTCCAGACCACTAGAGCCGACCCGCCCTTGACCGCTGGATTCCAGTCGGTCCCGCAGGCGCTGATGCCGAGAATCGACGTCGGCGTCGGCGAGGATGGTTTCGCCGACACCCGACGTGCGGTGTCGATACTGGTGGGACTGCAGCGAATGAGTGCATTGCCAATGGACACCGTAGTGATGCCGCTGCGGGAGGCCATCGACTCGCCGAACCCGGCAGTGCTCATCTCAGCCGATGGTTGGTCGGATCCGCGGATCACGTTGCCGGTGGGGGCAAACGAATCCGGGGAGCTCAGGGTCACGGGTGTCGACGGCGGCACCGACCAGACCACCCTGACCCTGAATCCCGCGCAGCGATTCGGCTCTCTTCAGACGGTATTCGACGGCCGCCGAACGGCAATCGTTGCGACGTCCAACGGTGCGCCAGAACAGGTTGATGCGTTGTTGGCATGGTTGGATGCCGCCCCGGTGCGCTGGTCGCGGCTGACCGGAACCGCGGTTCTCGCCCCCGCTGGGCGCGACCCGGTGAGTTTCGGCGCGGGCAGCCCGCGGCCAGCCGCCAACGCCGTCGACGGCAATGATGACCGGCCGTACTGGTGGTTGGGTGGAGGCATCGTCGCAGTCGTGATCGCAGGCGCCGGCATCTGGTGGCGCACGAGGTCGAAGACGCCGGGCCGCTGAGATGACGGCATCCACCGACGTCGGGCCCTCCAAGGCCGGGCGGAGGCTGGCTGCCCGGTACTACGGCCTGCATCCCATCTACCGGGTGTCGCTGCGCTGGTGGCTCATCGCGACGACGGCGGTGGTCGCCTTTCGTGACAGCATCATCAGCCTGGTGGACACGACGCGCGCCGGCGGGCTCGGCGGTTTCGTCTGGACGGTCGCGGTGGTGGTGATCTTGGTGGCCGTCGGCGTATCCCGCTGGCACCGAACCGAACTGCCGATTCACGACCGCCAGACAGACGTCATCGTCGGAACCATGGGCCTGGTTCTCGCGCTGTTGATCCACGGGGTGCTTCTGGCGCGTTACGCGCTGTACTTCCATCTGCTGCGGCTCGACCTGGTGGCGATGTGGCTCTATGTGTTCAGCTCGAGCATCGTGCTTTTCGGGCTCCGCCCGGTCGCCCGCTTCGCGTGGGTGTGGGGGATGGCGTTGTTGCTGGTATTCCCGCTGCCCTACTACGTAGCGGTCGTCGTCCTCGGCGGCGGCAGAGTGGCCGCGGGTGCCGCGGCACTCGTGATCTCGGGGGTGGGAACGGGAATTGCACTGGGTCGGACGGTTCGGCGCGGGCTGATCGGATCCCTGTTGTCATGGGCCTTCGGCGGCCTTGTCCTGGTGATCATGGCCGTGTACTTCCACGACGCGCCGCTGCTCGCCTTTCAAATGATTCCAGCGGTCTCGACGGTGTGCGTAGTCGGTGGTGGATTCTTCCTGTACGCACGCCGCGGAGCGCCGAAACGGGTGTTGGACCGCAAGGTCGAGCCACTCGCCGCCAAGCAGGTCTGGGCCGGAGTTCCGGTCGTGGTCATCGTCGGGATCGCCCTCGCCCTGGTCCATCTCCCGCCCACGGTGAGTGGCACCCCGGTCGCCCCCGCCGGCGGCGAGGCCCTGCGCCAAGGGCAGCCGTTGGCGGTGCCGCCCGGCTGGCACCTCGACTCGGAGCACACCTACGACTGGGTTCATCGGATGTACGGGTCGGGGGCGGACCTGATTCGGCAGCGAATCACCGCCGACACGGTGAACCCGACCTGGGACAAGCTCGGACGACCTCGGACGGTGGTGGTCGACAGCGTGACGAGCGCACGCCCGTTCTCCTTCAACGTCTTTCCGGCCCGGGTCATCTATGACGTGGCCGGGGCGCGGCTCAGCGCACCGCGCCTCGTCGACCTGGGTTCGGGCGTGCAGGGCCAGTTGGTCTCCGTCGTCGACGACCGCCTTCTGGTCACCTGGAACGCGCTGCAGTTCACCAGGGGCGACGCCGACGTCGCCCAGCGAGTGGTGCTGTTCGCGGTCGACAACCATGAAGCCGGCGCCCCGTTTCCGGCACCCTCCGGTGGTTTCGTGCCGACGCTTGGCACGTTGTTCACCATCCTGCTGCGGGGTAACGCTGCCACGACCGACCGCACACCAACCTTCAAGGACGCGGATCTGTTGACACAGTTCGGTCGCGCTCTGGTTGCCGCACAAGGTATTCGGGAGGGTGAGGGGCGGTGAACGCCGAGGTCGGCCGCCCTGCAGCGGATGTCCGTATCGACAGCGAGGGCGAACAAGCGCTCTATCTGGCAATCAACGGTCTGCGCGACAACGATCCGCTGAACTCGGCATCGACTCCGCTCGTTGGTTGGCAGCGGCCCGTACTGTGGGCGCTGCTGTTGATCCTCGTGGTCTGTCTACTCGCAGCGCCGATGGCGACCGCCGTGGCGCTGATCGGCATCTGCACCTTCGGTTACGTCGTGACCATGCTCGATCGGGTGATGATCTTTCGCCAGGGCCTGGCCTCTCGGGCGATTGCCATCTCCGACGAGGAAGCCCTGGCGATCCCCTACGCCGACCTGCCGCGCTACACCATCCTGGTCCCCGCCTACAACGAGCCGGAAGTAGTCGGCGATCTGATCGGTGCGATGGCTCGGCTGCACTATCCGCCGGACAAGCTGCAGGTGCTTCTGTTGCTCGAGGCAGATGACGACGTGACGATCGCGGCTGCACGCGCGTGCGGAGATTCCGACATCATCCAGATCGTCTTGGTGCCACCCGCCGAGCCGCGCACCAAGCCGAAGGCCTGCAACTACGGCCTGCACTTCACCACCGGCGACATCGTCACGATCTACGATGCCGAGGACCTGCCGGAGCCGTTGCAGTTGCGCCGCGTGGTCGCCACGTTCAGGCAGTTACCGGACGACGTCGTGTGCGTGCAGGCCAAGCTGAAATATCACAACGGGCATCAGAACCTCTTGACCGGTTGGTTCACCGCGGAGTACGGATTGTGGTTCGGTTACCTGCTGCCGGGCATGATGCGGACGACGGCCCCAATTCCGTTGGGCGGCACGTCGAATCACCTCATAAGATCGGTGTTGGACGAGATCGGCTCCTGGGATCCGTTCAACGTGACCGAGGATGCCGACCTCGGGTTGCGCATTGCCGCCTCGGGCTACCGCACCGCGGTCGTCGACTCCGAAACCCTCGAGGAAGCCAACAGCGACCCGATCAACTGGATTCGGCAGCGCTCACGCTGGTACAAGGGCTACCTGCAGACCTGGCTGGTGCACATCCGGCGGCCACGGCAACTGTTGCGTACCATCGGCCTTCGCAGCTTCGTCCGGTTCAATCTGGTGTTGGCCGGCACTCCCATCATCGCGGTGCTCAACCTGGTGTTCTGGTTCATCACGATGACCTGGTTCCTGGGGCAACCCGCTCTCGTCGGCGCCGTTTTCCCGCCGTACATCTATTTTCCCGCGCTCATCGCACTCATCCTGGGCAACGGCGCCACCCTCTACATGAATTTGATCGCGCTTCGCGAGGACGATCGGTCCGACCTGTTGGTTCCCGGGCTGACCGTGCCGGTGTTCTGGGTGATGATGAGCGTGGCCGCGGCCAAGGGCTGCTATCAGTTGATCCGCAATCCGTCCTACTGGGAGAAGACTTTTCACGGGCTGTCGCAACGTCCCGATCTCGAGGATGAACCCGATTCGACGGTACCGTGATTACCGGTGTCCGGAGGTCCGACCGGCGGTTGAAGATCGCCGTCTACCTGGTGGCGCTGACGGTCTACCTCGCCGTCGGATACTGGCTCCAGGTCCGCAACGGTTTCATCCTCGGCGACGCGCTGGCCCGGGTCTCGGCCGCCCAGAGCGCCATCTTCAGCCGCGACCCACATCTGGCCGCCATCGGCTTCATCTTCACTCCGCTGACGTCGGTGGCGCAGATACCCGCCATCCTGCTGAGCCCGCTCTGGCCGGCGATGACCGAACGCGCCTTCTCGGGCACCATCATGTCCGCGATCTTCATGGCGGGCGGCGTCGTCCAGATCCTCGGAATGGGCACCGACCGTGGACTGCCGCGCGGCTACGTCCTCGCCGTCACGGCGTTGTTCGCACTCAACCCGATGATCGTGTTCTACGGCGCCAACGGGATGAGTGAGGCTCCGTTCATCTTCTTCATGTCATGGGCGGTGCGCCGCCTCATCACGTGGATGGTCGACGACGACGTCCATCACCTCGTCGCCGCTGGTGGCATCGCGATGGGGTTGGCCTATCTGACCCGTTACGACGCGGTCGCGTGCGTGGCAGCCGCGGGGCTGCTGGTGGGAGCTACCACCTATCTGCGGGCCACGCCCCAGCCGCGGTTTCGGCGCGCACTGCTGGACGCGCTGTTGGTCAGCGGGCCCGGCTTCGCCGCGTTCGTGGGTTGGGCGGGGGCCAGCTGGTTGATCACTGGGGAGGCTTTCGCGCAGTTCACCTCTCAGTACGGCAACGCCGCCATTCTCGCTCAGTCCGGTCAGCCGACGGGGACCTTCACCGCGGGCCTGACCTTCGCGCTGGTCTGCATCACGCTATTAGCCCCCACCCTGGTGCCACTCGCGCTGTGGTGCGGAATTCGGCGCTACCGCCAACCGAACTGGACGGTGCTGCTCGTGCCGACGTTCGTGTACGGGGCGGCCTTGGCCTTCCAGGCCCTCAGCTATGCCACGGGGTCGACGTTTCCGTTCCTGCGGTTCTACATCGTGGCCATTCCGCTGTCGGCATGCCTGGCGATGTTGGCGGTCCCGGACGGCGCGTTGACGACCGCCACGCGACGAGGCAGATACGCTCCGGCACAGCCGCATTCACCGCCGGAGTTGCCGCGACGCCGGACGCTGGTCTATTCGGCGGTCGCGACCCTCCTCGCCATGGCCGTCCCGGTCACCGCATGGGGGATGGGGCAGCCGAAGTACGCCCCACAGGAATACGCGCTGGGTGCGGTGCTGGCACCGCAACCTGACAACGTCAGCGTCCGCAAGGCGACGGAGCACGCCATCGCGGCGTCGTTCTCGACCGAGCGCCAAATTGCCAGGTATCTGGAGAATCTCGATTTGCCGGAGAGTTCGGTCATCACCGACACCGTTTACGGATTCGCGGTCACCGCCGCATCGACTCAGCCGAAGACGTTCGTGGTCCCGTCCGACCCGGACTTCGTCCCGTTGCTCAACGATCCCCAGAACAACGGTGTCCGGTATCTGTTGGCGGTTCCACCGACCGGGCGTGGGATCTCCGACGCCCTCAACGTGCGATATCCCACGTTGTACGAGACGGGCGCGAACATCGCGACACTGGAACTCGAGATTCCCAATGACGGCGACAGTCAACCGAACTGGCGGCTGTACCGGGTGCTGGCACCTGCCTAGTGGACGCCGGTCCGCGGCGTTGCTGATCCCTGGCGCCGGTCGGCGGGCACCGTCGGAAGCTTTCCAGGATCACCGGTTTTGGCAAACACCCGTGTTCGATGGGAGAACGACTGAGTTGGGACAACACCCGAGGACGAGGTGCAAGGCAACGCGGAGGTGTTTCGCCAGTAAATGGGTTTTGACGGCTATGATCCCTTCACGCGTGGTCTGCGAGAAGTTAACTACCCCGAATCTGATGAACGTCGAATCGGCGGGTCATCTGGCGTCGTAGGGCGTTCGGAACCAAGGAAGGGCGGGTCGCTCGTGAGCGGTGAAGGGGTGCGGCGCGCGGTGAAGCGGAGCCACCCCGACCTGGATGACGCTGCGTCGGGCAAGGGCGTTTCACCGGTCTTTCAGCCGATCGTGTCGTTACCCACGGGAACGATCGTGGGTTTCGAGGCGCTGGCCCGTTGGCCGCTTCAGCCGCACCTCCAGCCGCAATCGGTCTTCGCCTACGCAGCGGAGACCGACCAGGTCACACAACTCGACAGGCTGTGCATCGAGCGGGCCGTCGACGGCGCCCTGCGCGGTGGCTTGACGGAAGGCGCTCTGCTGGGGGTCAATTCCGAACCGGCCAGCGACTACACCGGCCGCGCCGACAGCGAGATCCTCGAACGCGGGCACGACAAGTTCGCGTTGATCTTCGAACTCACAGAGCGCAATCTGCTTGGCCACCTGCCAACACTGCTTCGAAAGGTCGCGGCGTTGCGCGCGGACGGATTCGCGATCGCGCTGGACGACGTCGGAGCGAATCCGGAGTCCTTGGCGCTCTTGGACATCATCTGCCCGGAGGTCATCAAACTCGACAACAAGCTGACCCAAGCCCGTCCCAGCGTCGACACCGCCAAGATCGAAGCCGCGGTGTCGGCGCACCGCGAGCGCAGGGGCACGCTGATCATCGCCGAGGGCATCGAGACCGAACAACACTTCGAACAGGCGCTGGCATGGGGCGCGACCCTGGGACAGGGCTTCCTCTTCGGCAGGCCGGGCCCGCTGCCGGGCCCTGCCGATACGGTCGCGTGGTCGCCTCCGGCCGTCCCGGCGCGCTCGGGTGTCTCGGCCACCAGCCCGTTCGACGTGGTGGCCGATCACCCGTCCATGCAGACCGCGCCACGGCGGACGCTGCGGGCCATCTCGCGGTACATCGAGGAGCAGGCACAGAACTCGGCGGATACGTCGATGGTCTTGACCGCGTTCCAGGACGCTCGCCACTTCGGTCCAGTCACCAGAGGGCGGTACTCGGCACTCGCCGGGGTCTGCCCGTTGGTCGCCGTGTTCGGTGCCGGCCTCACCGCCGATTCAGCGGAGGGGGTCCGCGTCGTGTCCCATGATCCGTCGGATCCGTTGTCCTCGCAGTGGATCGTCCTCAGCCTCGGTCCGCACACTGCCGCGGCTCTCATCGCCCGAGAGCGCTTCAATGGCTACGCCGCCATGGACGAGGACGACCGTCAGTTCGACTTCGTGGTCAGCCACGACCGTTCCGTCATCACCGCCGCGGCCTCCGCGCTCTTGAACAGGGTGCCGTGATGGAGCGACCCCGTGGCGACGAACCGGACACGTGATCCCCATGTCCGATCTTGACGACCACGCGCATCTCGACGGAGCGGCCCGTCGCGATGGTCGCGCCCACCGAGCGGACGGCGACGTCGGCGAGGCAACGTTTCGTCGGTTGATCGAGGGCAGTCCCGACGCGGTGCTCGTGCACCAGGGCGGTCGGGTCGTCTACGCCAATGCGACGGCCGTCCGCTGGCTCGGGGCCCACTACGCCGATCAGGTGCACGGGTATCCGGTGACCGGCTTCATCCACCCCGATTTCATCGAGCCCGTCCTGGCCCGTCTGGCGGCGTTGCGCAACGACGGCGATGCCACCCGACCCTCGGAATCGGTGATGGTTCGCCTAGACGGCACGACGCTCGACGTCGAGGCCGTTTCCTCGCTCACGTCGTGGCGCGGTGAACCCGCCTACCACGTGACGCTGCGCGACATGACGTTCGTCAGGACTGCCCAACGCAGTCTGCGCTACCAGGCCGCGCTGGTCGACAAGGTGGGGGTCGCGATCATCGCCACCACGGTCACGGGCCTGGTGACGAAGTGGAATCGCGCCGCGGAGGTGATCTACCAGCGCCCCGCCTCGAGCGCGTTGGCGATGTCGATCGGCGACGCCGTGGGTGCCTCACTGGAACCGGCTGCGATCGTCGCCGACGGGGGCGGGGTGCTGGCCACCCACCACACCGCCGACGGTCAACCGCTGATCGTGCGAGTCGCGGCCACGCAGCTGGACACGGGCTTCGTCCTGGTGTGTAACGATGAGACCAAATCCCATGGGGTGGAACGACTTCTACGTCGAATCGTGAACTCCCTGGATGAGGGAATCTTGGTGATCGATGGCTCGGGCAGTGTGACGTCGGCGAATCCGGCTGCGGAGCGGATCCTCGGAATCTCCGCCTCGACGCTCGTCGGCGGCGACGGACGCGTCGCGCACACGATCAAGACCTACGACGTCAACCGCCGTCTGGTCGAGCCCCGCGACAACCCGGTCGCGCAGACGATGCGGACCGGAAAGCCGTTCCAGGGCTGCATCACCGGGATCGACGGCCCCAACGGCCGACGAACGTGGCTGCGGATGAGCTGCCGGCCGCTGGACAACGACGACCGCTACGGCACGGCGCTCCTCGTGTCGTTCTCCGACATCACCGCCGAGCAGGTGGCCCGCGAGCGGCTGACCTACCGCGCCACCCACGACGCCCTCACCGGGTTGCCGAACCGGGCGGCCGTCCTGAACCGAATCTCGGATTCATTGCGCGTCCGGGGTGATCGCCGGCTGGGTGCGGTGCTGTTCATCGACCTCGACAATCTGAAGGCCATCAACGACTCGCTGGGCCACGACACCGGTGACGAACTCCTCCAGAGTGTGGGGCAGTGCCTTCGCGCATCGGTCGGGCCCAACGACGTCGTCGGCCGGCTTGGGGGAGACGAGTTCGTCACCCTGGTCGCGGGTGCGGTCAGCCCGGCAGACCTCGCCGATTTCGTCAGTCGTCTGGAACGCAGCCTCGCCCAACCCATGACGTTGGGCGCCGCAACGGTGCGCACGCAGGGCAGCATCGGGGTCACGGTGGTGACGCCAGACGATCAGCGCAGCGCCATCGAAATCCTGCGCGACGCGGATGCGGCCATGTACGAGACGAAGGCCAACCGGCGGCGGCACACGCAGCCCAAGTCCCCGAATGCGCGGAACCACAACGGAGTCACGCATGACGGCGATCGGTATGCGTCGCAGTCGACCCAGCACCACGGCCGCTAGGCCCGTCGAACACCCCGCAACCGAGGCCGAGAGTGGCATCGATCAACGAGATTTGCTGCCTGGCAACAACCTTGCGTGATCGTCAGATTGTCGGTCGCCGGTTACGGCGCAGGTGTACTGTCCGGGCGGTATCGGGGAGACGGCGATGCACCGGAGGCGAGGAACGCGATGACTGGCGAATTCAAGGGCAAGATCGAACTCGACATCCGGGACTCCGAGCCCGACTGGGGTCCCTACCAAGCTCCGGTGGCGCCACCCGGATCTCCCAACGTCCTCTACCTCGTCTGGGACGACACCGGCATCGCCACCTGGGACTGCTTCGGGGGTCTGGTCGACATGCCTGCCATGAGCCGGATCGCCGAACGTGGGATCCGACTCTCGCAGTTTCACACCACCGCGCTGTGTTCGCCGACCCGCGCCTCGCTGCTCACCGGACGCAACGCCACCACCGTCGGAATGGCCACCGTCGAGGAGTTCACCAACGGGTTCCCCAACTGCAACGGGCGCATCCCCGACGACACCGCCCTGCTGTCCGAGGTGCTCGCCGAAAGGGGTTACAACACCTACTGCGTCGGCAAATGGCACCTCACCCCGCTTGAAGAGTCGAATCTGGCTGCCACGAAACGGCATTGGCCGTTGAGCCGTGGCTTCGAGCGCTTCTACGGGTTCATGGGCGGGGAGACCGATCAGTGGTATCCGGAGCTGGTGTACGACAACCATCCCGTAGCCCCGCCTGCCACTCCCGAGGACGGCTACCACCTCTCGAAGGACCTGGCCGACAAGACCATCGAGTTCATCCGCGACGCCAAGGTGATCGCGCCCGACAAGCCGTGGTTTAGCTACCTGTGCCCAGGTGCGGGCCATGCGCCGCACCACGTCTTCACGGAGTGGGCCGACAAGTACGCCGGTCGCTTCGACATGGGGTACGAGGCCTACCGCGACATCGTCCTGGAGAATCAGAAGCGGCTCGGCATCGTGCCCCAGGACACCGAAATGTCACCCGTCAATCCGTATCTCGACGTCAAGGGCCCCAACGGGGAGGCGTGGCCGTACCAGGACACCGTCCGGCCGTGGGACACCCTGAACGACGAGGAGAAGCGGCTCTTCAGCCGGATGGCCGAGGTCTTCGCCGGCTTCCTGTCCTACACCGACGAGCAGATCGGCCGGGTTCTCGACTATCTGGAGGAATCGGGCCAGCTGGACGACACCATCATCGTGGTCATCTCCGACAACGGCGCCAGCGGTGAGGGTGGCCCGAACGGATCGGTGAACGAGGTCAAGTTCTTCAACGGGTACATCGACACGGTCGAGGAGAGTCTGCGGTTCTACGACCAGCTGGGTGGCCCCGAGACCTACAACCACTACCCGATCGGTTGGGCGATGGCGTTCAACACGCCGTACAAGTTGTTCAAGCGCTACGCCTCGCACGAAGGCGGTATCGCCGATACGGCAATCATTTCCTGGCCCAACGGAATCGATGCCCATGGCGAAGTGCGGGACCAGTACGTCAACGTCTGCGACGTGACGCCGACCATCTACGACCTGCTGGGAATCACCCCGCCCGACAAGGTCGGCGGCATCCCGCAGAAGCCGCTTGACGGCACGAGTTTCAAAGCAGCGCTTGCTGATTCGAGCGCGGACACCGGCAAGTCGACGCAGTTCTACACGATGCTGGGCACCAGGGGCATCTGGCACGATGGCTGGTTCGCCAACACCGTCCACGCTGCCAGTCCTGCCGGCTGGTCGCACTTCGACCAGGACCGGTGGGAGCTCTTCCACATCGAAGCCGACCGCAGCCAATGCCACGACCTTACGGCCGAACACCCAGAGAAGCTCGAGGAGCTCAAGGCGCTCTGGTTCACCGAGGCCGCCAAGTACAACGGGCTTCCGCTGGCCGACCTCGGCATGATCGAGACCCTGTCCGGGTGGCGACCCTATCTGTCCGAGGGGCGCAAGACGTTCACCTACTACCCCGGCACCGCCGAAGTCGGCCTCGGCGCGGCGGTCGAGCTCGGCGGGCAGTCCTTCACGGTGCTGGCCGAGGTCACCGTCGACACCGCCGACGCCGAAGGGGTGTTGTACAAGCAGGGCGCCGGTCACGGCGGTCACGTGCTGTTCGTGGCGGACGGCCGCCTGCAGTACGTCTACAACTTCTTGGGCGAGGAGGAGCAGCTGGTGTCCTCGTCCGACCCAATTCCGTTGGGCAGTCACGTGTTCGGCGTCAGCTACGCGAGGACGGGCACGGTCGAGGGCAGTCACACCCCCCTCGGTGACGTCTCGCTCTTCATCGACGATCAGACGGTCGCCACCAAGGCGGGCGTCCGCACGCACCCCGGCATGTTCGGCCTGGCCGGCGGGGGAGTGGCCGTGGGCCGCAATCCGGGGCAGCCGGTCTCCGTCACCTATGAGGCGCCCTATGCGTTCACGGGCGGAACCATCGCCAAGGTCGTCGTCGACATCACCGGCACGCCGTACCGGGACGTCGAGCGGGAGATGGCCCGAGCCTTCGCCAAGGACTGACTCCCGTCCGGACGCACGGCCTACCCTGGGCACCATGCTGACGGAGCTGGTGGAGCTACCGGGCGGCACCTTCCAGATGGGGTCGACGGCGTTCTATCCGGAGGAGGCGCCCGTGCACACCGCGGCGGTGTCCGCCTTCGCCATCGAACGCCATCCCGTGACGAACGCGCAGTACGCCGGCTTCGTCCAGGACACCGGCTACCTGACGGTGGCCGAGCGACCACTGGACCCCGCCCTCTACCCCGGGGTGGCGGAGGCCGACCTGGTGCCCGGTGCGCTGGTCTTCCGGCCGACGCGGGGACCCGTCGACCTGAGCGACTGGCGGCAGTGGTGGGACTGGGCGCCGGACGCGTCCTGGCGTCAGCCCTTCGGCCCGGGCAGCACGATCGACGACCGGGCCGACCATCCCGTGGTGCAGGTGTCCTATGTCGACGCCGCGGCATACGCGCAGTGGGCCGGTCGTCGGCTGCCGACCGAGGCCGAATGGGAGTATGCCGCTCGCGGCACGGCATCGACGACCTACGCGTGGGGTGATGAGGTGGCGTCGGGCGGCGAGCTCATGGCCAACACGTGGCAGGGCCGCTTTCCGTACCGCAACGACGGAGCGAGGGGATGGGTGGGAACGTCGCCCGTCGGATCGTTCCCGCCGAACCAGTTCGGACTGCTCGACATGATCGGCAACGTATGGGAGTGGACCTCGACGCGGTACACCCGACACCACCTCGGCGACACCGACTCGTCGAAGGGATGCTGCACGCCATCGCACGAACCGGACCCGGCCGTGAACCAGACCCTGAAGGGCGGATCGCATCTGTGCGCACCGGAGTACTGCCACCGCTACCGGCCGAGCGCGCGCTCGTCTCAGTCGCAGGACAGCGCCACCACCCACATCGGCTTCCGGTGCGTGGTGGACGGCTGAGCCGAAGCGCCGTCAGACCGCAGTCCGCGGCCCATACTGTCGCGATGAGATTGTCCGGGCTGGCGACCGCGGCCCTGGCCGTCGCGCTCATCGGCGGGTGCGCCGAGACGAGCGTCGGCCGCCCGGTCGCCGACTCCACGGACTCGTCACAGGCCTCAGCGGCCAACGCTTCGTCCACGTCACCGTCTTCGTCATCTTCGATGACCTCGGCGCCGTCGACGCCGGACTTCCCGACGATGGGGGTGGCGCCTACCCTCCGGGAGGCCATTCCGCCCAACGCGCTGGTGTGTCTCCCACCCCCGACGCCCGGCACGCCGGCCACGGTGCAGATCGGTGACCCGGCCGCGCCCAGGATCGTCATATCGCTGCCCGAGGGGTGGACCGCCGCCCCCGATCCCGCCGGCCTAACGCTCAGCGGACCCGCCGGGATGTTCGGTGCCGTCACCATCGCCGAGACCGCTCTGGACCCGGCCGCGGCCTTCGAGAAGTACGCCGACGACCTCACCGCGGACGCACCGATCAGCAGCGTCAGCGTGCTGCCCGCCGAGAACTGTGGTTTCAGCGGCCAGCGTCTGATGGGCATGCTGTCCGGCGGAGCGGCGGCGAGTCAGACCTACGAAGACCGCATCGCCCACGTCTGGACGAACACGAAGGACTACCTGGTGGCCATCCACGTCGCGGCACCGGAGGGGTCGCCGGCCTTCGACGCCGCGACGTCGGTGTTGACTGCGGACTTCGCCGTTACCATTCCCTGAGGGCTCGCCGCGCAGGGCCGGGATCGGCGTCCGGCAGCGATTTGGTGCATTGCCCGTGCTCACCTAGTATGTAGGGGTTGCCTCGGGCAGACCTCGGTGGCCGCTGAGTTTTCACAGCGGACGCCCTGCGTGCCCTCTGGTGACGAAGACCGCGTACGTCGAGCAGCTCGATGCTGTTCGCCGTGCAATCGATTCGAGGAGATCTAGTGATTCAGCAGGAATCGCGGCTCAAGATCGCCGACAACACGGGCGCCAAGGAGATCTTGTGCATCCGGGTGCTCGGCGGCTCGGGTAGGCGTTACGCCGGCATCGGCGATGTCATCGTGGCGACCGTCAAGGACGCCATCCCCGGTGGCAACGTCAAGAAGGGCGAGGTCGTCAAGGCGGTCATCGTGCGCACCGTCAAGGAGCGCCGCCGTGCCGATGGCAGCTACATCAAGTTCGACGAGAACGCCGCCGTCATCATCAAGCCCGACAACGACCCGCGCGGCACCCGCATCTTCGGGCCGGTCGGTCGTGAGCTTCGCGAGAAGCGCTTCATGAAGATCGTCTCGCTCGCCCCGGAGGTGTTGTAAATGAAGGTGCACAAGGGTGACACCGTCCTCGTCATCTCTGGCAAGGACAAGGGCGCCAAGGGCAAGGTCCTCGAGTCCTACCCGACGCGCGAGAAGGTTCTGGTCCAGGGCGTCAACCGGATCAAGAAGCACACCGCCGTCTCGCAGAACGAGCGCGGTGCCTCCTCGGGCGGCATCGTCACGCAGGAAGCTCCGATCCACGTCTCGAACGTGATGGTCGTGGACTCCGACGGCAACCCGACCCGCATCGGCTACCGCTTCGACGAAGAGACCGGCAAGAAGGTCCGCGTGTCGAAGAAGAACGGCAAGGACATCTAGAGATGACGACGACAGAAACCACCGAGCAGTCGGCGAAGACCCTTCCTCGCCTCAAGCAGCGCTACCGCGACGAGATCAAGGGCTCGCTGAACGAGCAGTTCAGCTACGCGAACGTCATGCAGATCCCCGGCGTCGTCAAGGTCATCGTGAACATGGGTGTTGGCGACGCCGCCCGCGACGCCAAGCTCATCAACGGCGCGGTCAACGACCTCCAGCTGATCACCGGACAGAAGCCCGAGATCCGCAAGGCCCGCAAGTCGATCGCCCAGTTCAAGCTCCGCGAGGGCATGCCGATCGGCGCCCGCGTGACGCTGCGCGGTGACCGCATGTGGGAGTTCCTCGACCGGCTGGTCTCGATCAGCCTCCCCCGTATCCGCGACTTCCGCGGCCTGTCGCCCAAGCAGTTCGACGGCAGCGGCAACTACACCTTCGGGCTGACCGAGCAGTCGGTGTTCCACGAGATCGACGTGGACAGCATCGACCGCCCGCGCGGCATGGACATCACCGTCGTCACGTCGGCGACCAATGACGACGAGGGCCGGGCGCTGCTGCGCGCACTGGGCTTCCCGTTCAAGGAGAACTGAGCAATGGCAAAGAAGGCGCTGGTCAACAAGGCCAACAAGAAGCCGAAGTTCAAGGTTCGCGGCTACACGCGTTGCAACAAGTGTGGACGTCCGCATGCCGTGTTCCGCAAGTTCGGCCTGTGCCGAATCTGCTTGCGGGAGATGGCGCATGCCGGCGAACTGCCCGGTGTCCAGAAGTCCAGCTGGTAACAGCCAAAACCAATCGACCAACTTAGAGAAAGCACGCGGTAGGCCCCCAAGGGTGATGAACCCGGCGGGAACCGCCGCGAGGAAGGTGAGCTGGCTGTCATGACCATGACGGACCCGATCGCAGACTTCTTGACACGTCTGCGCAACGCCAATTCGGCGTACCACGACGAAGTGACTCTGCCCCACTCGAAGATCAAGGTGCACATCGCCGAGATCCTCAAGGAGCAGGGCTACATCACGGACTTCCACACCGAGGATGCTCGGGTCGGCAAGGCGCTCGTGGTGCAACTCAAGTACGGACCCAGTCGCGAACGCAGCATTGCGGGCTTGAAGCGAGTCTCCAAGCCCGGTCTGCGCGTGTACGCGAAGTCAACCAACCTGCCCCGCGTTCTCGGTGGCCTGGGCGTGGCGATCATCTCCACGTCCTCGGGCCTGCTCACCGACCGCCAGGCAGCTCGACAAGGCGTGGGCGGCGAAGTCCTCGCCTACGTCTGGTAGGGGGAAGTAGACATGTCGCGCATTGGAAAGCAGCCGGTCACGATCCCCTCTGGGGTCGACGTGACCATCGACGGACGCAACGTGTCCGTCAAGGGGCCCAAGGGCACCCTCACCCTCGACATCGCCGAGCCGATAACGGTGGAACGCGATGACAACGGGGCCATCGTGGTCAACCGACCCGACGACGAGCGTCGCAGCCGTTCGCTGCACGGTCTGTCGCGGACCCTGGTGGCCAACCTGGTCACCGGTGTCACCGATGGCTACACCACCAAGATGGAGATCTTCGGCGTCGGCTACCGCGTGGCGCTGAAGGGTCAGACCCTCGAGTTCGCGCTCGGATACAGCCATCCCGTGGTCATCGAGGCGCCCGAGGGCATCACCTTCGCGGTGGAGACGCCCACCAAGTTCTCGATCACCGGCATCGACAAGCAGCAAGTCGGCCAGATCTCGGCGAACATCCGCCGCCTGCGCCGCCCGGACCCGTACAAGGGCAAGGGCGTTCGCTACGAAGGCGAGCAGATCCGCCGCAAGGTCGGAAAGACAGGTAAGTAAGCCATGGCTAACACCAAGACAGATACGGCACCCGTCAAGCGGAAGCCGCTGGGACAGAACGTCTCCGAGACGCGTCGCGTTTCCCGACTGCGCCGCCACGCCCGGCTGCGCAAGAAGGTCGCCGGCACGCCGGAGCGTCCGCGCCTGATGGTCAACCGCTCCTCGCGCCACATCCACGTGCAATTGGTCGACGACCAGACCGGCACCACGCTGGCCTCGGCGTCCTCCATCGAGGCCGACGTACGTGCGGTCGAGGGCGACAAGAAGGCCCACAGTGTTCGGGTTGGACAGCTCATCGCAGAGCGCGCCAAGGCAGCCGGCTTCGACACCGTGGTGTTCGACCGCGGTGGCTACACCTACGGTGGCCGCATCGCCGCCCTGGCCGACGCCGCCCGCGAGAGCGGACTGAGGTTCTAATGAAGACTCAAGATGGAAGGACT
The DNA here is from genome assembly GCF_030295745.1 of Mycolicibacterium sp. TUM20985. NCBI lineage: Bacteria > Bacillati > Actinomycetota > Actinomycetes > Mycobacteriales > Mycobacteriaceae > Mycobacterium > Mycobacterium antarcticum. The sequence goes on along the minus strand of NZ_AP027291.1, from coordinate 4,763,930 downwards.
GTCTGATGGCCGATCAGCCAACAGCAGGAACCGGAACCGGTGCCGGAGCAACAGGCGCCACCGGTAGCCGGCCCCCACGCGGTGGCGGCGGTGGCGGAGACCGCGACGGACGCGGTCGTCGTGACGACCGTGGCGGCGGCCGTGGTGGCCGTGACGGCGGCGAGAAGAGCAACTTCCTCGAGCGCGTCGTCGCCATCAACCGCGTGTCCAAGGTGGTCAAGGGTGGCCGGCGCTTCAGCTTCACCGCGCTGGTCATCGTCGGAGACGGCAACGGCATGGTCGGCGTCGGCTACGGCAAGGCCAAGGAAGTTCCCGCCGCGATCGCCAAGGGCGTCGAAGAGGCCCGCAAGAGCTTCTTCCGCGTGCCGCTCATCGGCGGCACCATCGTCCACCCCGTTCAGGGTGAGGCGGCCGCGGGTGTGGTCATGCTGCGTCCCGCCAGCGCGGGTACCGGCGTCATCGCCGGTGGTGCCTGCCGCGCGGTGCTGGAATGCGCCGGCGTGCACGACATCCTGGCCAAGTCGCTCGGCAGTGACAATGCGATCAACGTGGTGCACGCCACGGTCGCGGCGCTGAAGATGATTCAGCGTCCGGAGGAAGTCGCCGCCCGTCGCGGACTCTCCATCGAGGACGTCGCACCGTCGAGCATGCTCAAGGCGCGGCGTGAGAGCGAAGCGCTGGCCGCTGCGGCAGCGCGTGAAGGATCGGCATAGTCATGGCTTCTGAATCAGGGCAAGTGAAGATTACCCAGGTGCGCGGCACCGTCGGGGCGCGCTGGAACCAGAAGGAGAGCCTGCGGAGTCTCGGGCTGCGCAAGATTCGTCAGACCGTAGTCCGCGAGGACAACGCCCAGACGCGTGGCCTGCTCGCCGTCGTCAACCATCTCGTCACCGTTGAGGAGGCCGAAAATGAGTGACGTCATCAAGCTGCACGACCTGCGCCCAGCGCCCGGGTCCAAGACCGCCAAGACCCGCAAGGGCCGTGGCGAGGGCTCGAAGGGTAAGACCTCCGGCCGCGGTACCAAGGGCACCAAGGCCCGCAAGAACGTCCCCGTGACGTTCGAGGGTGGGCAGATGCCCATCCATATGCGGCTGCCGAAGCTCAAGGGCTTCAAGAACCGCTTCCGTACCTCCTACGAGGTCGTCAACCTTGGCGACATCAACCGCCTGTTCCCCAAGGGTGGCACCGTCGGCGTCGACGAGCTCGTCGCCGCAGGCGCGGTCCGCAAGAACACCCTGGTGAAGGTTCTCGGCGACGGCAAGCTATCCGTCAAGGTGGACCTGACCGCCCACAAGTTCAGTGGGAGCGCGCGCGAGAAGATCAGCGCCGCAGGCGGCTCGGTGACCGAGCTGTAGGAACGAATTGACGTAGGGCCCCGCACGCTCGGCGTGCGGGGCCCTTTTCGTGTGATCGGTAGGCTCGTGTGATGTTGAGCTTCCTCACCGACGTCCCGGGTACCAACGAACTGCGCTCCATCGTCCGCAAGGTCGACACGGCACGACACCATGGCGTGCCCAGCGGATGCGTGCTGGAGCTCGACCTCCAGGCGGTGCCGCAGGAGACCGGTGGCTTCGACCCGCTGGCGATGCTCACCGGCAACGGCAAGCCGCTGTTGCTGCGGGGAAGCGGTGGCCGCCATCCGTCGCGCGGCCAAGGACGATCGCATCGCCGGGCTGATCGCCCGCGTCCAGGTCGCCGCCGCCTCACCGGGCCCGGTACAGGAGCTTCGTGAGGCCATCGTCGAGTTCAGCGCCGCGAAACCCTCGTTGGCATGGGCCGAAACCTACCCCGGCACCATGTCGTACTACCTCGCGTCGGCGTTCGGTGAAGTGTGGATGCAGCCCTCGGGCACGGTGGGACTGGTGGGATTCGCGACCAACGCGCTCTTCCTGCGCGAGGCGCTCGAGAAGGCAGGCGTGCAAGCGCAATTCGTCGCCCGCGGGGAGTACAAGTCGGCGGCCAACCTCTTCACGCAGGAGAACTACACCGACGCGCATCGCGAGGCCGACGGGCGACTGATCGAAAGCCTGCACGAACAGGTGCTGGCTGCCGTCGCCGCCGCCCGCCACCTCGAGCCGGCCGACGTCGACGCGCTCGCCGACAATGCACCGCTGCTGCGCGAGGACGCGGTCACCGGCCGCCTCGTCGACCGCATCGGCTTCCGTGACGAGGCGTATGCGCGCATCGCGGAACTGGCTGGTGCCGAGCAGGTTTCAGCGGACGATCCGGATGCGCCGCCGCGGTTGTACCTATCGCGCTACGCACGCGCGACCGGCTCAACACCGGTGCCCTCGCTGCCCGGCCGCAAGTCCAAGCCCACCATCGCCGTCGTCACGCTGGCCGGGCCCATCGTCAGCGGCCGCGGAGGGCGCACGCTCTCCCCGATGGGAACCTCGAGTGCGGGTGGTGACACGATCGCGGCGGCGCTCCGCGAGGCGGGTGCCGACGACGACGTCTCGGCCATCGTCCTGCGGGTCGACAGCCCCGGCGGATCGGTCACCGGATCGGAGACCATCTGGCGCGAGGTGGTCCGGCTCCGTGAGGCAGGCAAGCCGATCGTGGCGTCCATGGGCGCCGTCGCGGCGTCGGGCGGCTACTACGTGTCGATGGCGGCGGACGCCATCGTCGCCAACGCGGGCACCCTCACCGGGTCGATCGGCGTCGTGACCGGCAAGCTGGTCGCGCACGACCTCAAGGTGCGGCTCGGTATCGGCTCGGATTCGGTGCGCACCAACCGGAATGCCGATGCGTGGTCGGTGAACGCGCCCTTCACCGACGAGCAGCACGCCCACGTCGAGGCCGAAGCCGACCTCTTCTACACCGACTTCGTGCAGCGGGTCGCCGATGGCCGCGGCATGACGGCCGACGCCGTCGACGCCGTGGCCCGTGGGCGGGTCTGGACGGGGGCCGATGCTCTGGCGCGCGGTCTGGTCGACGAGCTGGGCGGACTGCGGACCGCCATCGATCGCGCGAAGGTGCTGGCCGGATTCGCGCCCGACGCCGAGGTCAAGGTCGTCGGGCTGCCTGGTTCGTCGCTGCTGGACATGCTGCGACCCAAGCCGTCCTCACAGCCCGCCGCGGCGTCGTTGCCCGATGCCGTCGGTGCTCTCGTCGGTCGTTCGGCGGCAGCGCTTCTCGCGCAGGCCGAGCGATCGATGACGGGTGCCAACGTGCTGTGGGTGGGGGAGCACCGCTTTTGACGTCGGCTCAGCCCTTGAGTACCGCACTGACGTAACGCAGGTCCGCGAACATCGCCGACATCTCGTCATCGGGGAAATCGAAACCGTTGGCGGCGTAGGCGTCTCGCATCGGTAACACCGAGACCTCCCAGCCCCGGGCGACGAGGTAGTCGACCACGTTGCTGCGGTCGCCCTGATACACCAGGTCGGCCATCTCGATGTCGGACCCGAGCTGCTTCAGTCGCTCCGACATGCGCTGGGAGCGCTCGTCGGTGAACGCGTCGAAATCGGGTACGTGCTCGGTGGCCAGGCGGCTGCCCGGCGCCGAGAGGGCGGTGATCGCGTCGAACAGCCGGTCCTGGGCTTCCGATGGCAGATAGATCAGCAAACCCTCCGCGCTCCACGAGGTGGGCTGCGAAGGGTCGAAACCGTTGTCCTGCAGGGCTGTCGGCCAATCGTCGCGGAGATCTACGGCCAGTGCCCGGTGTGTCGCCGTCGGGACGGCACCGATCCCCGCCAAGGTCGTCGTCTTGAACTCGATCACCTCGGGCTGATCCAGTTCGTAGACGACCGTGCCGTCCGGCCACGGCAGCCGATAGCCGCGGGCATCGAGACCGGCCGCCAGGATCACGGCCTGGCGCACTCCGGCGTCCGCCCCGTCGAGGAACATCCGGTCGAAGAAGCGGGTGCGGATGGCCATGCCCTCAGCGGCCCGGCGGGGTGTGAACGCCGGGTCGACGGCGGTCAGGTCCAGGTCGCCGTCCAGCATCCGGGTGAACAGGTCGACGCCGACGGCGCGCACCAGCGGTTCGGCATAGGGATCGTCGATCATCTTCTCCCGGTGGCCCAGTGCGCGTTGTGCGGCGACCATCGTCGCCGTCGCTCCCACGCTGGAGGCCAGGTCCCAGTTGTCGCCTTCGGTTCTCGCCACGAGATCTCCTCTACGTCCGTGTCGCGGTCAGGTATCCGGAGTCGCCACCGAAACCGGCGAGCTCGTCATTGGGTAGTTCGAAACCGTTGGCGCCGTACGCGTCTGCAGTCGTTCGGATGGCATTGCGCCAGCCGTGCGACGCGAGGTAGTCGGCCGCACTGTGGCGCTCACCCAGGTAGAACAGGTCGGCCAGGTTGATGCCGGAGCCCATCCGCTTGGTGCGTTCGGTGAGCTTCTCGGCCCAGTTCTCGGACAGACCGCGCATATCCATGTGTTCGGTTGCCACCTGACTACCGGGCGTCGACAGTTCGGTGATGTTGTCGAATAGCCGGTCCTGCGCCTCCGGCGGCAGGTAGACCAGGAGACCCTCGGCGCTCCACGCGGTCGGTGCGGCAGGGTCGAAACCCGCCGCCCGCAGTGCCGCCGGCCAGTCGTCGCGCAGGTCGATTGCGACGGTGCGGCGCTCCGCGGTGGGCTCGGCACCCAGATCCGATAGCGTGCGCGTCTTGAACTCGATGACCTCCGGTTGGTCGATCTCGTAGACGACGGTTCCGGTCGGCCACGGCAACCGGTACGCCCTGGTGTCCAGTCCGGAGGCCAATATGACGGCCTGTCGGATGCCGGAAGCCGCCGCCGAGACGAAGAAGTCGTCGAAGTAGCGGGTCCGCACCGCGATCTGTTCGTTCATCGCCCGGCGGTTCAGCAGCGGATCGTCGGCGGCGTCGAGTTCTCCGTCGATGACCTTGACGAAGGTATCCAACCCGACGGCGCGGACGAGCGGGTCGGCCCACGGGTCGTCGAGGAGCGCGTCGGGCCCCTTGGACGCCGTGGCGCGGGAGGCGGCCACGGCGGTGGCGGTGGCCCCCACGCTAGAGGCCAGATCCCAGCTGTCACCCTCGTGCCTGCTGTCGGTGGGGGTCACGTGGTCTCTCCTCGGTCGACGGTGGTGCAGTCGTGGCGTGCATGCGGCCCGCACACACATTTAGTTAGTACACATAACCAGATGATCGCGACTGTACGCCCCGATCCTGACGTACCCACCGGGGCGCCAATCCCGTCGATCGGGTGAGGGAGCGACGGGCCGCAACTGTTACCCTCGTAGACTGTTCCAAGGCGCGATTTGCGCTGGCTTCAGGCATGACTGTGCGCCGGCGCCCGGATCGCTCAGGACTTACCCATAACGCGCTGGTCGGACCAGCCCCATCGGCACGCCGCGACACGTACCCGGCTGCGCAGGAGGAAGAGTGCTTTCGGCTTTCATTTCGTCGTTGCGGACAGCCGACCTCCGACGGAAGATTCTCTTCACCCTCGGTATCGTCATCCTCTACCGGGTCGGCGCCACCCTGCCGTCCCCCGGCGTCAACTACCCCAACGTTCAGCAGTGCATCCAGCAGGTCCAGGGCGGGGACTCCGCCCAGATCTACTCGCTGATCAACCTCTTCTCCGGCGGCGCGCTACTGCAGCTGTCGGTGTTCGCGGTCGGCGTGATGCCCTACATCACCGCCAGCATCATCGTGCAGCTCCTCACCGTGGTGATCCCGCGGTTCGAGCAGTTGCGCAAGGAAGGCCAATCCGGCCAGGCCAAGATGACGCAGTACACGCGCTACCTGGCGGTGGCGCTGGCGCTCTTGCAGGGCACCTCGATCGTGGCGCTGGCCGCCAACGGCGGGCTGCTCCAGGGCTGCACCCTCGACATCATCTCCAACTCCTCGATCTTCACCCTGGTCGTCATCGTGCTGGTGCTGACCGCGGGCGCGTCGCTGGTGATGTGGATGGGCGAGCTGGTCACCGAGCGCGGCATCGGCAACGGCATGTCGCTGCTGATCTTCGCCGGCATCGCCGCCCGCATTCCGTCCGAGGGCAAGATGATCCTCGACGGTCGCGGTCCGACCGTGTTCACCATGGTCTGCATCGCCGCGTTGATCATCATCGTCGGCGTCGTGTTCGTCGAGCAGGGCCAACGCCGCATTCCCGTGCAGTACGCCAAGCGCATGGTCGGGCGACGCATGTACGGCGGCACGTCGACCTATCTGCCACTCAAGGTCAACCAGGCCGGCGTCATCCCCGTCATCTTTGCGTCGTCGCTGATCTACATACCGAACCTGATCACCCAGCTGATCTCGAGCGGCAGCGCCGATGCGGGCACCGGATGGTGGGCCAAGTTCGTCGCGGAGTACCTGACCAATCCGGCCAGCCCGGTGTACATCGCGGTCTACTTCGCCCTGATCGTCTTCTTCACGTACTTCTACGTGTCGATCACGTTCAACCCCGACGAGCGCGCTGATGAGATGAAGAAGTTCGGCGGCTTCATCCCCGGCATTCGTCCTGGCAAGCCGACGGCGGACTACCTGCGATACGTTCTGAGTCGCATCACCCTCCCCGGCTCGATCTACCTCGGTGTGATCGCCGTGCTGCCGAACCTGTTCCTGGAGATCGGCAACACCGGCGCCGTGCAGAACCTGCCGTTCGGCGGCACTGCGGTCCTGATCATGGTCGGCGTGGGACTGGACACGGTGAAGCAGATCGAGAGCCAGCTGATGCAGCGCAACTACGAAGGGTTCCTCAAGTGAGAATGGTGTTGCTGGGGCCCCCGGGGGCGGGAAAGGGCACGCAGGCCGAGAAGCTCGCCGAGAAACTCGGCATCCCGCACGTCTCGACCGGGGACCTCTTCCGCCACAACATCAGCAACGAGACCGAGCTGGGCATCGAGGCCAAGAAGTACCTCGACGCGGGTGACCTCGTGCCCGCCACCCTCACAAACGCGCTGGTCGACTCCAGGCTCGACGACGCCGACGCGGCCGACGGTTTCATCCTCGACGGCTACCCGCGCTCGGTCGAACAGGCCGAGGCGCTGCACCAGATGCTGGCCAAGCGCAACCTCAAGCTCGACGCCGTGGTGGAATTCCGCGTCTCGGAGGACGAGCTGCTGACCCGGCTGAAGAGCCGCGGTCGCGCCGACGACACCGACGACGTGATCCTCAACCGCATGAACGTCTACCGCGACGAGACCGCACCGCTGCTGGACTTCTACTCCGCCGAGCTGAAGACGGTCGACGCCGTCGGTTCCCTCGACGAGGTGTTCGCCCGCGCGCTGCGCGCACTCGGCAAGTAAACCCATGATCGGTATTCCCGGCCTTCGGGGACGCAAGGTCGTCGCCCAGCGCACCGATGGTGAACTGGACGCGATGGCCGCCGCCGGGGCGCTGGTGGCCGCCGCGCTACGCGCCGTACGCGAGGCGGCCCAGCCGGGCGTGTCGACCCTCGCCCTCGACGAGGTCGCCGAAGCCGTCATCCGCGACGGTGCCGGGGTTCCGTCGTTCCTGGGCTACCACGGGTTCCCGGGCAGCATCTGCTCTTCGGTCAACGATCGCGTGGTGCACGGCATCCCGTCGGCCGACGAGGTGCTGGCCGCCGGCGACCTGGTGTCCATCGACTGCGGCGCGATCCTCGACGACTGGCACGGCGATTCCGCGGTCACGTTCGGTGTGGGCCCGCTGATCGACGCTGACCTGAACCTCTCCGAGGCCACCCGGTCCGCGATGGACGCGGGCATCGCCGCCATGGTCCCGGGCAACCGGCTCACCGACGTCTCCCACGCCATCGAGGTCGGGACGCACGCCGCGGAGGCGCGTCACGACCGCAAGTACGGGATCGTGGCCGGCTATGGCGGGCACGGCATCGGCCGAAGCATGCACATGGACCCGTTCCTGCCGAACGAGGGATCACCCGGCCGCGGTCCGCATCTGGCCCATGGCTCGGTACTCGCCATCGAGCCGATGCTGACGCTCGGCACCACGAAGACCATCGTGTTGGACGACGAGTGGACGGTCGTGACCGCCGACGGCACGAGGGCCGCGCACTGGGAGCACACCGTCGCCGCGACCGACGACGGGCCGCGAATCCTCACGCTCTGAGGTGAACTCCGCGGACGTCCGCTTCGTATTCAAGGCGGAGGTTGCACATGGACGATCCGGAGACCGCGATGATGCGCGTGCTTTACGACGAGCACGCCGCCGCTCTGTGGCGCTATGCACTGCGGCTCACCGGCGACCACGCCCGCGCCGAGGACGTCGTCCAGGAAACGCTAGTGCGCGCCTGGCGCCACCCCGAGGTCGCCAATGATGCGGAACGGTCCGCGCGGGCCTGGCTGTTCACCGTCGCCCGCAACCTGATCATCGACGAGCGGCGCAGCGCCAGGTTCCGCAAGGAGTCCGGCACCCCCGACGTGGAGGCGGTCGCCGACCGAGCCGGGCCCGACGAGGTGGACAACGCATTGGACAAGCTGCTCCTGGGTACCGCGCTGAGTCAGCTCTCCGAGGACCATCGCGCGGTGATCCTGCGCGCGTACTACCAGGGGTGGAGCGTGGCACAGACCGCGGCGGACCTGCAGATCGCCGAGGGAACCGTCAAGTCCCGGCTGCACTACGCCGTGCGGGCGCTGCGGCTCAATCTGCAGGAGATGGGGGTGACGCGATGACCGACGACGACCAATACGCGACGTGGGATGCGGCGTACGTGCTCGGGTCGCTGTCGAGCACCGAACGCCGCGAGTTCGAGGCGCACCTGGGCCAGTGCGATCGGTGTCGCGCCGCGGTCGCCGAGCTCAGCGGCATGCCCGCACTGCTCGGCTTGCTCGGGCCCGACGACGTGCGAAGCCTCGAGGGCGAACAAGCCGAACCTCCGCCGTTGCGCGCCGAGGTACTCGAGTCCGTATTGGACCGGGTGCGGTGGCGGCGCCGTCGATCGCGGTGGCTGACGTCGGCTGCGGTGGGGGTGGCAGCGGCGCTGCTCGCCGTCGGCCTGGTCGTCGCGGTTCGTCCCGGGCTGATGGGCTTGCGCACCGGCGAGTCGACGACGACCGCTGCCCAGCTGCAGATGACCAAGCTGGCGCCGACGCCGTTCAATGCCACCGTGGCGCTGAACGGCTTCGCGTGGGGCACGCGCATCGACATGGCCTGCACCTACGGCGAGTGGTCCAGCGGTGCGGACGCGACACCGAGCAACCTCGGCATGGTGGTCGTCGGCCGCGACGGCAGTCAGACGCAGGTGGCGACGTGGCTGGGGCTGTCGGGTGCCACCGCGCTGCCCAGTGGCAACACCGCGCTGCCGAAGGACCAGATCGCGTCCGTCCAGCTGATCGCCGTCGATTCCGGCCAGGTTCTGCTCGAGCGCCGGATGTGACGGCCCTCGGTGCCGACCCCACTTTGCCGCGGTCGGCGTCGTCCTGCGGTATGAAGGGGCGTGTCCTCGCAGCCCACGGAGCCCTTGGAGCCCTCGGAGAGCGATCCGATCGCCCGGGCTCGCGCGAATTGGGAGCGCGCCGGCTGGGGTGAGGTGGCCGACGGCATGGTGGCCGTCACGTCGGTGATGAGGGCCCACCAGATCCTCCTCGCCCGCGTCGAGACGGCGCTCCGCCCCTACGATCTGACCTTCTCCCGGTATGAGCTCCTTCGGCTGCTGGCGTTCAGCAGCAGCGGTGCACTGCCGATTACCAAGGCCTCGGACCTATTGCAGGTGCACGTCACCAGCGTCACCCACGCGATCCGGCGCCTAGAGAGTGACGCACTGGTGGAACGGGTTCCGCACCCCACCGACGGGCGCACCACGCTGGTCCGGCTCACCGACCTCGGCCGGTCGACGGTCGAGGCGGCGACGGTGACGCTCAACGCCGAGGTGTTCGCCGACTTGGGCATCTCCGCCGCGGAGTCCACGGCCCTCGCGGCGTCGATCGAGACGTTGCGCCGCCGGGCCGGGGACTTCTAGGCGCTGGCCGCTGCCCGCACACCCTGCGTCGGTCGTGCGGATTGATTCGCAACACGCCGCGGGAGGCGTATGAGACTGCACGGTCGACGACTTCGCGGCAGCTCTCAGGACGCAGAGGGCGACGGCAGCGGGATCGTCGCAGTGACGGCGGTCCCCGACCCGGGTCGCGACCGGATGTTCAGCCTGCCGCCGACGATCTCGGCCCGCTCCGCCATCGACAGCAGGCCGTAACCGCCCATCTCGTCGCCGCCGAGCGGATGCTCGAAGGTGTCGAAACCGACGCCGTTGTCCACGATTTCGAGCCGCGCGGTGTCCTCGGCCACCGAGAACGTGAGGCTGGCGTTGCTGGCGCCCGCGTGCTTGACGACGTTCTGCAGGCACTCCTGCGCGATGCGGTACAGCGCGATCTCGACGTGATCGGGCAGCCGGGCATCGGCCAGGTCGACGTCGATCGTGACCTGGGGGATCGACCTGGCGAGGCTGGCCAGGGCGCCAGCCAGCCCGAGGTCGTCGAGCACCGGCGGGCGGAGTCCACCGATCGCCGCACGTGCCTCCTGCAGGGTGAGGTCGACCAACTCGCGCGCCTTCTCCAACTGCTCGGCAGCCGCGGCCGTGTCATCGCCCACCGCCCTGGCGGCGGCGTCCAACCGGTAGGACAGCGTGACCAGACGCTGTGAGATGCCGTCGTGGATGTCGCCGGCCAGCCGACGGCGCTCCATCTCCTGCGCCTCGATGACCTGCTCGACGAAGTTCTCGTGCGCCCGCTCGCGAGCGACCAGCTGGCGGTGCAGCCGCGCCTGGTGCATGGCACCTGCGATCAGGCGGCCGATCACCAGCAGCAGTTCGACGTCGCGGCTGGTGAACTCGCGCCGGGCGACGGTATGCACGTTGAGTACGCCGACCAGGCCGCCGGGATCGGTCTCCATCGGTACCGACACCATCGAGGTGAAGTCCGAGCCACGCAGCGACTCGAACGGCAGGTAGCGCGGATCGGACTCCTTGTCCTGCACGATGACCACGGCTTCGCGATGGCTGGCCACCCAGCCGGATACGCCCTGTCCCAACGGCAGTCGGATCTTGCCGACCTCCGCGTCGAACGGCGGGGTGGCTCCCGTCAGCGTCAGCGAGCGTTCGGCGTCATCGAGGACGTGGACGAAGCAGACGTCCGTTCCCGTGGCGGCGGTGATCATGCGCGCAGCGGCCTCCGCCAGCGGTTCGACGCCGGGTCCGCTGGACGCCGCCTGGATCAGCTCGCGCAGCAGGGCGAGCTCACGGTCGGCGTCGACGACGTCCCGGACGTCACTGGCCCTCGGCACGTCGGGGGGCGCGGCGCCACTGCCCCATGCAGACCGGCTCACTGATAGATCCCCTCCCGCAGCGCCGTGGCCACGGCACCGGTGCGGTCCCCGACGCCGAGCTTGCGATAGATCGACCGCAGATGCGTCTTCACCGTCTCGTCGCCGATCACCAGCTTCGCCGCGATACCTCGGTTGGACAGCCCGCTGACGACGTAGGACAGGATCTCGCTCTCGCGCTGGGTCAACCCCTGCCGCGCGCCGGGCCAGAACTCGTCGCGCTGCAGCCGGGCGGCCGTGTCGACGGCGCGTGCCGCCATGCCGGGGTCGATCGCGGTCTCACCGGTGTGGGCGAACTCCAGCTGGCGGACCAGTTCGTCGCTGCCGATGCTCTTCAGCAGGTAGCCCGCGGCACCGACCCGCAGTGCCTGGAACAGATACTGCTCGTCGTCGTAGACCGACAGCATGACCACTTTCCGGTGGGGGTCTCGGTCGCGCAGGGCCGCGCACAGATCCAGCCCGCTGGAGCCCTGCATGCGCACGTCGCACAGCACGATGTCGGGGTCGAGATCGGCGACCACCTTCATGGCCCGTTCGGCGCCGACTGCCTGGCCGACGACCTCGACACGGTCGCCGAACGTCGTCAGCATCGCCTTGAGACCTTCGATGACCATCTCGTGGTCGTCCACCAGCACGAGCCGGACCGGGCGATGGGCGGCGGGCATGGCCCGAGCATAGGACCGGCACGTCGGCTGGCAGCCAAGTTGGCCAGTTCAATCCCCCGGATGGGGGAGGCGCACCGGGTGTGACGCGGGACACCATTGAGCCCATGACGTCGATACCGGACAGAGCGTGGCGAGCAGGTCGGTTCTGGTGGGACTCGTCGCGCCCCAGTGAGGTCGGCCCCCATCCGCTGCGCGCGGTGATCTTCGATCTCGACGCCCTCGCCGACGTGGAATGCGGTGGCCATCGCCTGGCGTTCAACGCGGCCTTCGCCGCACACGGATTGAACCTGAAGTGGTCCGTGGCGCGGTACCGCAAGCTGCTGGCCCTGCCCGACGAGCGGCAGCGTGTCGACGCCGAACTGCGCGCGAGGGGGATCTGCACCGAGTGCGACCTCCTGCTCAAGATCCTCGTCGACGAGGTCTGCCTGACCAAGTCGATGATGGTCGACGAGGTGATGCTGGACGCCGATCTGGATCCACGCGCCGGGCTCGTCGAATTGATCACCGAGGGATTCACCGCGGGCGTGGCGGTCGCCGTGGTGAGCGCCAACCGCCGCCAGTGGGTCGAACCCCTCGTCCGCCAACTGGTCGGCGACGGTCTGGTACAGACGATCGTCACCGCCGACGACGTCGGCACGCCCTGGTCCACCGGCGATGCCCACCGGTTGGCGCTGACGGAACTCGGTGTGGCAGCCCGCGATTCGCTGCTGTTCACCGGGTCGCCGCAGGGACTGCGAACAGCGGTCACCGTCGGCCTCGCCGGTGTGCTCGTCGATCCCGAGGTGGCGGGCGCCCGCGCGGACTATGACGGCCTGCGGCTCGCGGACTGCCGACGGCTGCAGGGTCGGCTGTGGACCGGTGGGAACTCCTCAGCTGCCGCGTAGCAGCTCGATGACGGCGCTGAAGTCCTCGCCGGCGTGCTCCTCGGCGAACCCCGCATAGATCTCCGCGGCGTGAGTGCCCAGTGGCGCGCTCGACCCCGTGGAACCGACTGCTGCCATCGCCAGTCCGAGGTCCTTGTGCATCAGCGCAGTCGCGAAGCCCGGCTTGAAGTCGTTGTTGGCGGGCGAGGTCGGAACGGGTCCTGGCACAGGGCAGTTCGTGTGCACGGCCCAGCAGTTACCGGTCGCACCGGTGATCACGTCGAACAACGACTGGGCGGAGAGGCCGAGCTTCTCGGCGAGGACGAAGGCCTCTCCGACGGCGATCTGCTGCACCGCGAGCACCATGTTGTTGCACAGTTTGGCACTCTGACCGTTGCCGGACCCACCGCAGTGAATGATCTTGCCCGCCATGGGTTCCAATACGGGTCTGGCTCGCTCGACGGCGTCGTCGTCGCCACCCACCATGAACGCCAACGTGCCTGCAGTTGCGCCCTTGACCCCGCCGGACACGGGTGCGTCGATCTGCAGGTGGCCGTGTTCGGCGGCCTGGGCGTTGATGGCCCGCGCGTCGTCGACGGAGATGGTGGAGGTATCGATGAACAGCGTGCCCGGCTTGGCGGCAGGCAGCACCTCGGCGTAGCAGGCCTTGACGATGGCGCCGCTTGGCAACGAGGTGATCACCACGTCGGCCTCCGCAGCGGCCTCGGCACCGGTGTCGAAGACCTTGGCGCCCTTCGCTTCTGCGGCTTCCTTAAGGGCGGGTACCAGGTCGAAGGCGTGCACCGTGTAACCGCCCGCGGTCAGATTGGCGGCCATCGGGCCACCCATGTTGCCCAGTCCCAGGAAAGCGATCGTCGCCATCAACTGCCTCTCAGTTACGACGCGCGCGCCCGGGCGGCTTCTGCCCGCCCGATCACCACGCGCATGATCTCGTTGGTTCCCTCGAGGATGCGGTGCACGCGAAGATCGCGGACGATCTTCTCCAGCCCGTACTCGCTGAGATAGCCATACCCGCCGTGGAGTTGTAGTGCCCGGTCGGCGATGTCATAGCAGGCATCCGTGACGTGTAGCTTGGCCATCGCGCACAGCTCGACCTTCTGCGGGTCGTCGTCATCGAGAGCGGATGCGGCCCGCCACAACATCATTCGTGATGACTCGAGGGCGGTCGCCATGTCCGCCATGGCGAAGCGGATGGTCGGCTCGTCGATCAGGCTGCCACCGAATGCCTCCCGGTCCCGTACGTAGGCGGAGGCTTTCTGATAGGCGGACGCGGCGCCACCGAGCGAGCATGCGGCGATGTTGATCCGGCCGCCGTTCAGCCCGCTCATCGCGATCCCGAAGCCGCCGCCTTCGCGGTCCGACCCGCCGAGCATCGCATCGGCGGGAACGCGCACTCCTTCCATGATGACCTGCGCGGTCGGCTGCCCGTTCCAACCCATCTTGTGCTCTTGCGCACCGAAACTCAGACCGGGAGTGCCATTCTCGACGACGAACGCCGAGATGCCTCGCGCCCCCTCCGCTCCGGTGCGAGCCATCACGACGTACACGTCGGACGAGCCGGCACCCGAGATGAATTGCTTCACCCCGTCGAGGACGTAGTCAGTGCCGTCCCGCTTGGCCCTGGTGCGCAGCGCGGCCGCATCCGATCCGGCAGACGGTTCCGTGAGACAGTAGCTGGCCACGGCATCCATCGAGGCCAGCCGCGGCACCCACGCCTTGCGTTGTTCCTGCGTGCCGTAGCGATCCACCATCCATGCACACATGTTGTGGATCGACAGGAACGCCGCCGTCGACGGATCCGCCATCGCCAACTGTTCGAAGATGCGGACGGCGTCGAGCCGTCGCAGGCCGCTGCCGCCGACGTCCTCGCCGCAGTACATGGCCGCCATGCCTAGGTGGGCCGCTTCCCGGAGAACGTCGAGTGGAAAGTAATGCGCGGCATCCCATTCCAAGGCATACGGCGCGATGCGCTTCGTGGCGAACTCGGCAGCCGTGTCGGTGATCGCGCGTTCGTCGTCGTCGAGTCGGAGGTAGTCCATGGCGCTGCGCTAGTTCATCGTGGGAATGGAGAACTCGGCGCCGTCCTTGATGCCGGACGGCCAGCGCTGGGTAACCGTCTTGACCTTGGTGTAGAAGATGATCGAGGCAGGTCCGTGCTGGTTGAGGTCACCGAAGCCGGAGCGTTTCCAGCCACCAAAGGTGTGATAGGCGACGGGAACTGGGATCGGAACGTTGACGCCCACCATGCCGACTTGCACGCGGGAGACGAAGTCCCTGGCGGTGTCCCCGTCGCGGGTGAAGATCGCCACGCCGTTGCCGTACTCGTGCTCCGAGGGCAGCGCCAGCGCCTCCTCGTAATTCTCCGCCCTGACGATGCACAGCACGGGACCGAAGATCTCGTCGGTGTAGATCGACATGTCGGTCGTGACGTGATCGAACAGGGTGGGCCCGATGAAGTAGCCGCCCTCGATGCTGGCATCGCCGAAGGTCAGGTCGTCGCTGGCGCGCTCACGGCCGTCGACGACCGCCTCGGCACCGGCCTCGATGCCTTGGCCGATGTAGTCCTTGACGCGGGCCAGCGCGGCCGACGTGACGAGTGGGCCGTAGTCGGCCTTCGGGTCGAGGCTGTGTCCGACCCGCAGACTGTTGACCCGCTCGACGAGCCTGGCGCGCAAGCGATTCGCCGTCTCTTCGCCGACGGGAACCGCCACGCTGATCGCCATGCAGCGTTCACCGGCGCTGCCGTAACCCGCGCCGATCAAAGCGTCGACGGCCTGGTCGAGATCGGCGTCGGGCATGACGATCATGTGGTTCTTGGCGCCGCCGAAGCACTGGGCGCGCTTGCCGTTGGCCGCCGCGGTCGAGTAGATGTACTGCGCGATGTCGGAGCTGCCGACGAATCCGACGGCCTGGATGTCGGGGTGGTTCAGAATGGCGTCGACGGCCTCCTTGTCGCCGTGCACGACCTGGAACACGCCCTTGGGCAGGCCTGCCTCGAGGAACAGTTCGGCGAGGCGGACGGGGACCGAGGGGTCACGCTCGCTGGGCTTGAGGACGAACGCGTTGCCGCACGCAAGCGCGGGTCCGGCCTTCCACAGCGGGATCATCGCCGGGAAGTTGAACGGGGTGATGCCCGCGACCACGCCGAGCGGTTGGCGCAAGGAGTAGACGTCGATGCCGCCCCCGGCACCTTCGGTGTATTCACCCTTCAACAGGTGGGGGATGCCAATGGCGAACTCGATGACCTCGACGCCACGCTGAATGTCGCCGAGCGAATCTGCCACGGTCTTACCGTGTTCCATCGACAGCAGTTCGGCGAGCTCGTCGGCGTTCTTGTTGACCAACTCGACGAACTTCATCATCACGCGGGCCCGTCGCTGGGGGTTCCAGGCGGCCCATTCCCTTTGCGCCTTCACGGCGATCGCCACGGCGGCGTCGACCTCGTCCGTCGAGGCCATCGGCACCTGGGCCTGCACCTCGCCGGTGCTGGGGTTCAGCACGTCGGCGGTGCGGCCGGACTGGCCCTCGACACGCGTGCCGTCGATGAAGTGCGGAATTTGTCTGGTCATTGCGCCCGTCCTTCGGCAAGAATCACGATTACTAGGACATCCTAGTAATGCTCGGGGTGGATCGCAAGGCGTCGGCGGGCGATCGCGTCACCGGCAGGCCAAACGCGTCGAACAGGCCAACGTCCAGGAACACCGACACGGTGGCGATCTCGCCCGTCGCGTCTTCGGTGAGTACGTGGAGCGCGTGCGCATGCTGCATTCCGTCGGCACCGAGACGGTAGGCCGCCGCAGCCGCTTGCCCGTTGGCTCGGATCGCCAGCATCGTCACCTCGCCAGGCCCGCCAAGCGCCCGCGCCGCCAGGAACCCCGTCACCGCGTCGCGCCCGACGAACCACGTTGTCAGCGGCGGCATCTCGAGTGCGACATCGGCACGGAGCAGCTCCGTCAGGGCAACGACGTCGCCACGTTCGAAAGCTCCGCAATAGCGGTCGAGCATCGCACGACGCCGTTCATCGGAGGGAAGGCTGACCGCGTCCTCCGCGGGCGCGACGAGGTTCAGGTGGGCGCGGGCGCGCTGCATCGCGCTGTTGACGGCGGCCGGCGTCGTCGACAGTAGAGCGGCGACCTCGGCGGCGCTGAACTGAGCGACGTCGCGCAGGATCAACACGGCGCGCTGACTCGCCGGAAGCTCCTGCAGTGCCGTCGCGATGGCCAACCGGACCGAGTTCCTGGCGACCACCATCTCCTCCGGAGTCGATCGGTCCGGAAGCGGCTCCATCCAGCTGTGTCCGTTGGCCCCGGTGTCCAGCGGGTGGCCGGATCGGCCGATGCGTCGCCCAGCCCGGCGGGCATCACCCGGCGGCTGCGACCCTCGAGCACGCGCAGGCATGCGTGGGTCGCGATGCGGTACAGCCAGGTGCGCAGTGCGGCGCGCTCCTCGAACTTCTCGTAGCCCTGCCAACCCCGAAGGTACGTCTCCTGCACCAGGTCCTCGGCGTCGTGCACCGAGCCGAGCATGCGATAGCAGTGCGCTGTCAGCTCGGACCGGTAGGGCTCGGCATGGGCGATGAAGTCCTCTTTCACGGGCACCTGGGTACTGACACGCGGGACGGCCGACATTCATCGGCGCTCCTCACCTGCGAGCCGATGAATCCGACGTCCCGGCCGTATCGGTATGGGTGCGGACCCTTTCTGCCAGGCAACGAGCCGGCGCCGCACACCGAGAGGACACCCCATGAGTGAACGCCAGCGAACGCGGCTGCTCCAGATCATCCTGCGGGTCTGGGCGGCGGCGAGCATCGGGATCTTCGGCATGATCTTCATTGCCTACGCCTTGCAGCTCAATGCATTTCGTCCCGGCGGAAGCATGCACTGGACCGTTTGGGACGACATGCCCGGCCATGTCGCGCTAATGCTCTCCGCCATCTACCTGACGTGGGCGGTGTACCTGCTTCTCGCCTCCCGACGACCGGTCGACTACCGGTCATTCCTGGACTTCACCATGTGGGTCAACCTGGTGCACGCGTTGGTGATGGTGCCCGGCGCGCTCGAGCACGGCTATTACAGCAAGTTCCTCACCGACATTCCGTGGATCCTGGTGCTCAGCGCGGCGATCTTCCTGCTGCGCCCTCGCACGACTACACCCCGACCCACCACCGCGACCGCCGAGGCCAGTCGATGAGCCCGCTCGAGGGCACGACGGGCGACCGACTTCGGAGCTGCCGATGCCGCCTTCGGAGGCGTCGACGTCGACGCCCACTCGCGCCATGGGCGCCGTGGTGACCCAGGAACTCGTCGGCCGATGCGTGGTGAGGCTCGCGGAGAACCCAGGCCCGCATGGCGCATATGCGCTCACCGCTGCCGCCTCCGCGGGCTGGAGTGATCAGCGCGAGCCGAGCTCCTCGACGAATGACTGCGTCTCGTCCCACGTGGGGAGCAGGCCGGCGCCGAGGACGTCCTCGAGCGTCGGCGCCGCGGCATCACGCTCGGACAGGTTCGGTGCGGCCCCGTCGACGAGGGGCCAGTCGATGCCGATCGCCGGATCGGTCGGACAGATCGTGTGTTCGCGGGTGGGGGAGTAGCCCGTCGAGCAGAGGTAGGCGACCGTCGAATCGTCTTGTAGCGCAAGGAATCCGTGCGCGAGTCCTTCGGAAAGGTAGATCGTCCGGTGGTCGCGGTCGTCGAGCAGCACCGAGTCCCAGCGCCCGAACGTCGGCGATCCCACCCGGATGTCGACCACCACGTCGAATACGGCGCCGCGGAGGCATGTGACGTACTTGGCCTGGCCGGGGGGCAATTCGGCGAAGTGCAGCCCGCGCAGTACACCCGCCGACGACAACGACACGTTGGCCTGTCGAAGGTCGAGGCGATGCCCGGTCATCGCGGTGAACTCACCGTCGGTGAACCATTCGAAGAACACCCCGCGCGGGTCGGGGCGTACGGTCGGCGTGATCTCCCATGCGCCCGGAACCGAGAGCTCGCGGTAGGTCACTGGTTTCTCTCCTCGTACATTGTCTCGGACGCGTCCTTCAAAGGGCGCCACCAGGATTCGTTGTCGCGGTACCACTCGATGGTCGCGCCGAGGCCGGACTCGAAGTCGTCGTGCTGCGGCGTCCAGCCCAGTTCGTCGCGAAGCGCCGACGGGTCGATCGCGTACCGCAGGTCGTGCCCTGCCCGATCGGTCACGTGGTCGAAGTCGTTCTCCTCGCGACCCATCAGTCGCAACAGGGTGCGCATGACGGTCAGGTTGTTGCGTTCCCCGTTCGCGCCGATCAGATACGTACGCCCCGGCTGGCCGTCGGAGAGTATCCGCCACACGGCACGGTTGTGGTCGGTGACGTGAATCCAATCGCGCACGTTCGCGCCGGCGCCGTAGAGCTTCGGGCGCCTACCGGTCAGCACGTTGGTGATCTGTCGCGGAATGAACTTCTCCACGTGCTGGTAGGGCCCATAGTTGTTGGAGCAGTTGGAGATCGTCGCGTGCACACCGTAGGACCGCACCCAGGCGTGCACCAGCATGTCCGAACCGGCCTTGGTCGCCGAGTACGGGCTCGACGGGTTGTACGCGGTGGCCTCGGTGAAGCGGACGGGTTCGTCGAGCGGCAGGTCGCCGTAGACTTCGTCGGTCGACACGTGGTGCAGCCGAATCCCATGCCTGCGTACCGCTTCCAGCACGGTGAACGTACCGACGACGTTCGTGCGCACGAACGCCTCCGGGTCGGCCAACGAGTTGTCGACATGCGTTTCAGCGGCGAAGTGCGCAACGGCGTCGGACTCGGCCACCAACTTCTCCACCAGTGCGGCGTCGGTGACGTCACCGTGGACGAGGCGAACCTCGTCGGCGACCGGCGCCAGCGATTCGCGGCTGCCCGCGTAGGTGAGGGCGTCGAGCACAGTCACCCTGACCTCGGGATGGTCGTGCACCACGGCGTGAACGAAGTTGGCGCCGATGAAGCCGGCTCCCCCAGTGACCAGCAAACGCATGGTGACAAACCCTAGCGGCTGGGCGATCTAACCGTCGGTCTTGAGCCCCAGCGGGCCGGCCAACTCGGCGAGGGTCGGGAGCAACGCGTCCTGGCCGCCAAGCACCTGGATGCACACGTGGTCGGCGCCCGCGTCGAGGTGTTCCTGCAAGCGTTTGGCGATGTCATCCGGCGTGCCGTGGGCCACCACCGCATCGATGAGCTTGTCGCTGCCCGGCTTCGCGACGTCCTGATCGGTGAATCCCAACCGCTTCCAATTGTTCACGTAATTGCTGAGGTCGAGGTAGAAGTCCACGGTCTGGCGACCGATCTCTCGGGCCTGCGCCGCATCCCTGGCCAGGACGACCTTGTGCTCGGGGGCCAGGAACACGGCGTTACCGATCAGGTCGTGCGCCTGAGCCGTGTGTTCGGGGGTTGTGAGGTACGGATGCGCGCCCGCGCTGCGCTTCGCCGACAGCTGCAACACCTTGGGGCCCAGCGCCGCGAGGACGCGACGGCTGGTCGGCACGCTGGCGGCGTCGAGGGCGTCCAGGTACTCGACCAGGACGTCGTAGGGCTTGCGGTATTCGTCGGTGTGCTCGGGGTGTCCGATGCCGATGCCCAGCAGGAACCGGCCGGGGTAGGCCTTCTCGATGCGGTGGTACGACTTGGCGACCTCGGCCGCGGGAGCCGTCCACACGTTGACGATGCCGGTGGCCACCTGCAGCGTGGTCGTGGCCGCGAGAATGGGTTCGACGAACGCCAGATCTGCTGCGGGCGACCCGCCTACCCACACCGCGCCATATCCCAGCTTCTCGATCTCGACGGCCTGCTCGGGCGTCACTGCCCCGAAGGTCCAGACGCCGAAACGCCCCAGGTTGGGCTTGAGATCGGATACGTCAGTCACGTAGTTCCTTCCAAGAGAGTGTGGTCAGCGTAGGCCGAGCGGTCCGGCCAATTCGGCGAGTGCGGGCACCAGCTTGTCACTACCCGTCAAGACCTGAATCGGAACATGGTCGGCACCGGCGGCGAGGTGTTCGGAGAGTCGTGCGGCGACGGCGTCCACCGTGCCATGGGCGACGAACGCATCGACCAGCGCATCGCTGCCAGGCATCGCGATGTCGTCGTCGGTGAAGCCCAGTCGCTTCCAGTTGTTCGTGTAGTTGGCCAGGTTGAGATAGATCTCGAGTGCCTTGCGGCCGACGGCGCGGGCCTGCTCGGGATCGGTGGTGAGGACCGCCTTGTGCTCCGGTGCGAGGAATGCGTCGGGCCCGATGAGGTCACGCGCCTGGCGGGTGTGCTCGGGCGTCGTCAGGTAGGGGTGAGCCCCGGCACTGCGTCGCGCCGACAACTTGAGCACCTGCGGTCCGAGAGCGGCGACGACGCGTCGATCCTTCGGGACGCCGTACTCGTCGAGCTTGTCGAGGTACTCCGTGAGCGCGTCGTACGGCTTCTTGTACTCGGCGTGGGCCTCCGGGTGGCCGACGCCGATGCCGAGGACGAATCGGTTCGGGTAGGCGCCGTCGATGCGGTGGAAGGACTCGGCGACCGCGTCGGCCGGCGCAGTCCAAATGTTGACGATGCCGGTCGCCACCTGCAGCGTGCTCGTCGCCTCCAGAAGTGGCTCGACCCATTCGAGTTCGGCAGGGGGTGACCCGCCGACCCAGACGGCCCCGTAGCCGAGGGCCTCGATCTCCCTGGCCTGCTCCGGAGTCACGCCGCGACCGAACACGCCGAACTTGCCGAGGTCTGGTTTCGTCATGGTCGGGTCAACCCTCGTGACCCGCGCAACTATTCCGGGCTATTCGGCGCCGTCCGCCGGGGCCTCCTCGGGCTTCGGTGCCACCACTGGCAGGACGATGATGAAACGTGTGTCACCCGGCCGGGATTCGACCCGGATGTTGCCGTGGTGCTTCTGCGCGACGATGCGCCACGCGAGGTCGAGGCCGAGACCGGTGCCCTCGCCGAACGCCTTGGTGGTGAAGAACGGCGTGAAGATGCGCTCGGCGATGTCGTCGGGGATGCCCGGGCCGTCGTCGCAGATCTCCACCTTGATGGCGTCCTCACCGACCGCGCAGGTGCGGATGGTCAACGTGCCCTCGCCGTCCATCGCCTGGATCGCGTTGTCGATGATGTTGGTCCATACCTGGTTGAGATCGCCTGGGTAGCACTGGATTTCCGGCAGCGACACGTCCAGTTCCTTGACCAGCTTGACCGGTTTGTCCTTGCCCAGCTTCTCGCCGAACATCATGACGGTGCTGCGCAGCAGGTCGTGGACGTTCGCGCTCTGATACGGCGCGCGGTCCATCTGCGAGTACTGCTTGGCGCCAGCAAGCAGAGCCGAGATGCGGTGGCTCGCCTCGGCGATCTGATTCATCATCAGCTCGGTGTCGATGGTGTACCGCAGCCACCCGATCGCCCCCTGGAGGGAGGCCGTCGCATCGACTTCGTCGACCGAGGCCGAGATGCGCTCCAGCCAGTCGGTGTCCAGGCCGGCCTCGACGAAGGTCGGCGCGTAGTCCCAGGCTCCCACGATGCCGTGCTCCTCGAGCCAGTCGCCGATCGTGTCCTCGCGATCGGAGGCCTCCAACGCGGTGAGCTCCTGCGCCTTCGACTTGGCGACCTGCTCGGCCACCTCCTCCTGGATGGTCACCAGCACGCGGAGCCCCGCCGGGCTGAACTTGCCATCGGCCAGCATCGCCAACTTGTGCCGCATCCCGGCGATCTTCTCGCGCAGATCGGAGACGGCACGCGCGGCCGCAGCGGCCGGGTTGTTGAGCTGGTGGGTCAGGCCCGCGGACAGCTGACCTAGTGCCAGCAGCTTCTCGCGCTGGTCGATGATCTGGCGCTGCCGCAGGCCGCCGACCTTGAGGCCTTCGAGAAGGTGCACGGCCATCGGGAGTTCGGTCTTGACGAAGTCGCCGAACGCCTGCGCGTCCAGCACGAAGAACTTCGACGGCTTGGTCACGCGCACCGACGATTCGTACACCTGGGGGACACCGTCGACGTAGGCGCTCCACGCGCCGCAGTAGACGCCGCGCTGCGACGTTCGGTTGGTCTCGATGTCGGCGCCCCCGGAGCGCTTCGACATCGACAACTCGCCCTCGATCATGACGTAGAAGCACGTCGCCGCCTCACCCTCGACGCAGATGGGTCCCGGATCGAAGCGGGCCAGGTGCCCGTGCGCGCACAGCGACTCCAGCTGACGGTCGGTCAGCTTCTCGAAGAGGAACAGTGTGCGGAGCTCGTCGGGCAGGCATGTTTCGCCCATCGGGGTGGTCCTTTCAGGCCTCGGCCAGGTAACGGTGCACCAGCATGACGGCCATCGATCCCTCACCGACGGCAGCGGCCACTCTCTTCGCAGATTCCGAGCGCACGTCACCTGCAACGAACACACCGGGCACACTTGTTTCCAAGTGGTGCGGCGGCCGTTCCCGATTCCAGCCGCAGACGTCCTTCAGGTCCGGCCCGGCGAGCACGAATCCGCGGTCGTCGAGCGCGAGGATGCCGTCGAGCCAGGCGGTCCGCGGCGTCGCACCGATGTAGCAGCACATCCGGCCGCAGGCCACCGTCGTCCGCTCACCCGACTGCCGGTCGAGGAGCACCAGACCGGACAGGTGATCGTCCTCGCCGACGGTGTCGACCACCTCGGTGCAGGTGCGGACGTGGATCTTGGCGTTCTTCTCGATCTGCTCGATCAGGTAGTGCGACATGGACGCCTCGAGCGAGGGGCCACGGACCAGCAGCGTCACCGAGTCGGCGGTCTTGGACATGAACATCGCCGCCTGCCCGGCCGAGTTCGCACCGCCGACGATGTAGACGTCCTCGCCGCGACACTCCTCGGCATCGGAGACCGAGGCGCCGTAGTAGACACCGCGGCCGACGTAGTTGCAGCCCTCGGGATCGGCGGGATCGCTCCAGCACCCGACCACCTTGAGTTCCTGGTATTCGACACCGGTCGCGAGGATCACCGATCGCGCGCCGATGGTGCTGCCATCCTCGAACTCGATGGTCGGCGCGGTCTCGCCGACGTGCAGTTTGACGACGTCGCGGGTGGTGATCACCTCGGCGCCGAACCGTTCCGCCTGCCTGCGGGCGGAATTGGTCAGCGTGGCGCCGGAGACGCCGTTCTCGAACCCGAGGTAATTCTCGATGCGCGAGCTGCGACCCGCCTGACCGCCGGTGGTGGTGCGTTCGATGAGAACGGTCTCGAGGCCCTCGGAGGCGCCGTAGACCGCCGACGCGAGCCCGGCCGGACCGCCGCCGATCACGGCGAGGTCATACATCTGCAGTGACGGCTCGGTGGACAACCCGAGGAGTTCGGCGAGCTGGCCGTCGGTCGGTTCGACCAGCGCCTCACCCTTCTCGGTGACGACGACCGGCAGCGCCAGGCCGTCGAGCCCGGCTGCTTCCAACAGCTGCATGCCCTTGGGTTCGTCCGCCATGTACGACCGGAACGGGAACTGGTTGCGGGCCAGGAACTGCCGCACCTCCCACGACCGCTGGTTCCAGCGGTGGCCGATCACCTTGGTGTAGGGCATCGCCCGGTCGCCGACGGCCCGCCACTCCTCGAGCAATCCGTCGATGACGGGGTACAGCTTCTCCTCGGGCGGGTCCCATGGCTTGAGCAGGTAATGGTCGAGGTCGACGACGTTGATCGCGTCGATGGCCGCGTGGGTGTCGGCGTAGGCCGTCAGCAGGACCCGGCGGGCGAGCGGAAACAGGTCCATCGCCTTCTCGAGGAACTCGATACCGCTCATCTGCGGCATGCGGTAGTCCGCGACGAGCACTGCGACGGTATCGCCACGAAGCTTGAGTTCCCGGAGCGCGTCGAGCGCGTCGGGCCCACTCTCGGCGCGGACGATGCGGTACCGCTCGCCGTAGTGCCGGCGGAGGTCGCGGGCAACCGCCCGGGACACGGCCGGATCGTCGTCGACGGTCAGGATTGCGGGGTTGCGGGGCTGGGGAGCAGGTCCAGTCATCACGCTTGATTATGCGCTGGTCGTCCAGTCGATATCGGACTGACGGCGAGGCTCTGAGCGAACAACGGCTGCGGTGATTCGGCGATTTTGGGCACGACCGGCGAGCGGGTACTATTGACCAACGGTGCGGCTTCCGCGCCGACTCTTGCGTGCCCTGTCCTGGAATTTAACCAATCCGGCTCACGTTTTGCAGTCGGAGGCGGTGATTGCGGCGCCGGATAGGGAATTACGGAGGACATGGGTAAAAAAGAGGGTGCCATCGAGGTCGAGGGCCGTGTTGTCGAGCCCCTGCCCAATGCGATGTTTCGTATTGAGCTGGAGAACGGACACAAGGTGCTCGCGCACATCAGCGGCAAGATGCGGCAGCACTACATTCGCATTCTGCCCGAGGACCGCGTCGTCGTGGAGTTGTCTCCCTACGACCTGTCCCGGGGCCGCATCGTTTACCGCTACAAGTAACTAGACCAAGAACAGGATCGACGGCCGTGAAGGTGAACCCGAGCGTCAAGCCCATCTGCGACAAGTGCAGGGTGATCCGTCGCCATCGGCGGGTCATGGTGATTTGCCCTGACCCCCGCCACAAGCAGCGGCAGGGCTAGTACCACAGCTTTACCGAACAACTGAATGACGACATCCCAGTACCACTGAGCGGCTGGAATCTTTAGAGATTGGGCCGCTCATCACGTCCGGCACGGAGGCCGGACCCCACCAGCTGGTGGGAACGGACTGGGAACAGACCTCCGCATCGAGAAGGAATCACTGCCTGATGGCACGTCTACTGGGCGTCGATCTCCCGCGTGACAAGCGCATGGAGATCGCGCTGACCTATATCTACGGCATCGGCCGTACCCGCTCCCAAGAAATCCTGTCGGCCACCGGCATCGACTTCGATCTGCGCACCAAGGACCTGACCGACGATCAGGTCTCGCAGCTGCGGGATTACATCGAGAGCAACTCCGACATCAAGGTCGAGGGTGACCTGCGCCGCGAGGTGCAGGCCGACATTCGTCGCAAGATCGAGATCGGCTGCTACCAGGGGTTGCGGCACCGCCGCGGCCTGCCGGTGCGTGGCCAACGGACCAAGACCAACGCGCGCACCCGCAAGGGCCCGAAGCGCACCATCGCCGGCAAGAAGAAGGCCAGGTAAGTAAATGGCACCCACCAAGAAGACCGGCGCCGCGGGCCCCAAGAAGGGCCAGAAGACGCGTCGCAAGGAAAAGAAGAACGTCCCGCACGGGGCCGCTCACATCAAGAGCACGTTCAACAACACGATCGTCTCGATCACCGACCAGCAGGGCAACGTCATCGCCTGGGCGTCGTCGGGTCACGTCGGCTTCAAGGGATCGCGTAAGTCGACCCCGTTCGCCGCGCAGCTGGCTGCCGAGAACGCGGCCCGCAAGGCCCAGGAGCACGGCGTCAAGAAGGTCGACGTGTTCGTCAAGGGTCCGGGTTCGGGCCGCGAGACCGCGATCCGTTCGCTGCAGGCAGCCGGCCTCGAGGTCGGCGCCATTTCCGACGTCACGCCGCAGCCGCACAACGGTTGCCGCCCGCCCAAGCGGCGCCGGGTCTAGAGGAGATAGAGAGACATGGCTCGTTATACCGGACCCGTCACCCGCAAGTCGCGGCGCCTCGGCGTCGACCTCGTCGGTGGAGATCAGTCCTTCGAAAAGCGCCCCTACCCGCCCGGCCAGCACGGTCGCGCGCGGATCAAGGAGAGCGAGTACCGCACGCAGCTGCAGGAGAAGCAGAAGGCTCGCTTCACCTACGGCGTCATGGAGAAGCAGTTCCGTCGTTATTACGAAGAGGCCAACCGCCACTCGGGTAAGACCGGCGAGAACCTGCTGCAGATTCTGGAGAGCCGGCTCGACAACGTCATCTACCGCGCCGGGCTCGCCCGCACGCGCCGGATGGCCCGTCAGCTGGTCAGCCACGGTCACTTCACCGTCAACGGCGTGAAGGTCGACATCCCCAGCTACCGCGTCTCGCAATACGACATCATCGACATTCGCGAGAAGTCGTTGAACACGCTGCCGTTCGAGCTGTCGCGTCAGACTGCGGGCGACCGTCCCATCCCCGGATGGATCCAGGTCGTCGGCGAACGCCAGCGCATCCTCGTCCATCAGCTGCCCGAGCGCGCCCAGATCCAGGTGCCGCTCACCGAGCAGCTGATCGTCGAGTTCTACTCGAAGTAATGCGTGTTGCGGCCAGCCGGCCGCAACCACCACACGGCATCAAATAGCGGATGCCGAGAAGGAGATAGAAGAACGATGCTGATTTCTCAGCGCCCCACTCTGTCCGAAGAGAGCCTTGCCGAGAACCGGTCCAAGTTCGTCATCGAGCCCTTGGAGCCCGGATTCGGCTACACCCTTGGCAACTCGCTTCGGCGCACGCTGCTGTCGTCCATTCCGGGCGCGGCGGTCACCAGCATCCGCATCGACGGCGTGCTGCACGAGTTCACCACCGTTCCCGGGGTGAAGGAAGACGTCACCGACATCATCCTGAACCTCAAGAGCCTGGTCGTGTCCTCCGAGGAGGACGAGCCGGTCACCATGTATCTGCGCAAGCAGGGCCCGGGTGCCGTCACCGCCGGTGACATCGTTCCGCCCGCGGGCGTCACGGTGCAGAACCCCGACATGCACATCGCCACCCTGAACGACAAGGGCAAGCTCGAGGTCGAGCTCGTCGTGGAGCGTGGCCGTGGCTACGTCCCCGCCGTGCAGAACAAGGCCTCCGGCGCCGAGATCGGCCGCATCCCGGTCGACTCGATCTACAGCCCCGTGCTGAAGGTCACCTACAAGGTGGAGGCCACCCGTGTCGAGCAGCGCACCGACTTCGACAAGCTGATCCTCGACGTCGAGACCAAGAACTCGATCACCCCGCGTGACGCGCTGGCCTCGGCCGGTAAGACGCTGGTCGAATTGTTCGGTCTGGCAAGGGAACTCAACGTCGAAGCCGAGGGCATCGAGATCGGCCCGTCGCCTGCCGAGGCGGATCACATCGCCTCCTTCGCGCTGCCGATCGACGACCTGGAACTCACTGTCCGGTCGTACAACTGCCTCAAGCGCGAGGGTGTCCACACCGTCGGCGAGCTGGTCTCGCGTACCGAGTCGGATCTGCTGGACATCCGCAACTTCGGCCAGAAGTCCATCGACGAGGTGAAGATCAAGCTGCACCAGCTGGGTCTCTCGCTGAAGGACAGCCCGGCCACGTTCGACCCGTCCGAGGTGGCCGGCTACGACGTCGCCACCGGTACGTGGAACAGCGATGCCAGCTACGACCTGGACACCGACCAGGACTTCGCCGAAACCGAACAGCTCTAGCAAGACCCGTCCCGGTCCTACCTCATACGGGGGCCGGCCCCAATTAGGAGATAGTCGCAATGCCCAAGCCCACGAAGGGACCCCGCCTCGGCGGCTCGTCCTCGCACCAGAAGGCGCTCCTGGCCAACCTGGCCACGTCGCTGTTCGAGCACGACCGGATCAAGACGACCGAGCCCAAGGCGCGGGCGCTGCGGCCCTACGCGGAGAAGCTCATCACCCACGCCAAGAAGGGCACGCTGCACAACCGGCGTGAGGTGATGAAGAAGATCCGCGACAAGGACGTGGTGCACACGCTGTTCGCCGAGATCGGGCCCCACTTCGCCGAGCGCGAGGGTGGCTACACCCGCATCATCAAGGTGGAGGCACGCAAGGGCGACAACGCCCCGATGGCCGTCATCGAGCTGGTGCAGGAGAAGACGGTCACGTCCGAGGCCAACCGGGCCCGCAAGGCAACCAAGGCCGCACCGGTTGCGGCCGCGGCTGCCCCGCAGGCCGCGGTCGAGCCGACCGACGAGGCCTTGGCCGACGAGCCGACGGCCGTAGCCGACGAGGTCGTCGACGCACCCGAGGTCGTCGACGCAGACACCGACGAGGCGCCCGAGTCCAAGGACGAGGACGAAGCCAAGTCCTAGTGGACGCAACGTCGAACCTGCCCGCCATCGAATCCGATGGCGGGCAGGTCCGTCTCCGGCTGGACATCGCTTACGACGGAACCGATTTCGCCGGGTGGGCGACACAGACGAACCAGCGGACGGTGGCCGGCACCATCGACGAGGCGCTGTCGACGGTGTTCCGGACCCCGGTGGTCACCAGGGCAGCCGGGCGGACCGACACCGGTGTGCACGCGACCGGGCAGGTGGCTCACGCAGACATTCCGGCGGATGCGATCCCGTGTGCGTACCCGCGCACGGCTCGCGACGAACCGGAGTTTCGACCGCTGGTTCGCCGGCTTGCGCGGCTGCTGCCCGAGGACGTTCGGGTGCTCGACGTGGTGAGGGCGCCCAACGGATTCGACGCGCGGTTCTCGGCCTTGCGCCGGCACTACCGGTATCGACTGTCGACCGCGCCGTTCGGGGTCGAGCCGCAAGAGACCAGGTTCGTCACGCCGTGGCCGCGACCGCTCGATGTCGAGGCGATGCAGGCGGGATCGCGAGAGCTGCAAGGCCTCAACGACTTCGCGGCCTTCTGCCGACCGCGCGAGGGCGCGACAACGATCCGCGACCTACAGCGGCTGGAGTGGGAGCGCGACGGTGATGCGATCACCGCACACGTCACCGCGGATGCGTTCTGCTGGTCCATGGTGCGGTCGTTGGTCGGAGCGCTGCTGGCGGTGGGGGAGGGACGGCGCGAGCCCCGTTGGTGTGCCGAGTTGCTGACGTCGAGCCGAAGGTCGAGTGACTTCGCCACCGCACCCGCCCGCGGGCTGACGCTGGTCGGCGTCGACTACCCGGCGGATGCCGAGCTCGAGGCCCGCATCAGCGTGACCCGCGACATGCGCACGACCGACGAGGTGCGGCGCTAGACGCGCCCCGCGGCGAAGTCAGCGGCCTCATTCACCATGCCGGCGTCGATGTACGCCCTCGCCGCGTGGTCGGACCAGTTCTCTTCCCAGGTGTTCGGGTCGGCCGGGTTGCAGATTGGATCGGCCCCGTGGCACATCTCGATGGTGCGCTCGCGGTACGTCGGGCTCAGAGCGCCGATGGGACCGGCCCACGCGCTGCCGTTGCCGAACAGAGCGACCGCCGCGATGTGCTGGTCGGCGCCGGGCGGTAGGGGATTGTCGAACCCGAAGAAGGCGAACGGCACGGCTAGCGTCACGTCGGTGACCGCGGCGCCGAGGGAGTACCCGCCGAGCACGATTCGGGTGTCGGGGCAGCTGGCCATCGTGCTCTCCACCCGAGCGCTCATGTCGTTCGCGCCGACGTCGATCTGGTTGTCCGCGGGATAGCGCACGGCGTACAGATTGACGTTCTTCTTCGTCTTGTTGCGCAGCGCGCTGACGAAGGTGTTGCCGATCTGGCCGGGGCCTGCGGGTTCGAGACGACCGCGGGCGAAGATCACCTCGACGGCGGGGCATGCCGCGGATGCGGTCGGGACGCCCACCGCGGTGACGGCGGGAACCGTCAGCAGCACACCCGCCACGAGTGTCGAGACGAAGACGGCGACGACGAATCTGCGAATCTGCTGAATGACCACGAAATCGATGCTAGCCGAAGGATTCGACGCGTACGTCGACGTCGCGCGGCGGATGGGTTACAGCAGACCTGCCACGAAGTTGGCGGCGGCGTTCGTCGGGCCGCCCGCGTAGGCGCGGTGCGCGGCGACGCCCTCGCCGTTGGTCTGGCACACCGGGTCGCCGGCATTGCACAGGTCGATCGATCGCGCGCCCCAGACCGGGCTGGTGGTCAGGGGAAGGCCCAGCTTGGCGGAGGGATTGCCGAAGGCGACGACGGCGGCGACGAAGTCCGGCGTGTTGGGCGGCAGCGGGTTGGTGAACCCGATCGCCGGAATCGGCACGGCGGCAATGACGTCCATCACCGCGGCGCCCTGTGAATACCCGCCCAGCACCAGACGGGTGTTGGGGCAGGTGTTCATCATGTACTGGATGTGTGCGCTCGCGTCGTTGGCTCCATAGGCGGCCGCGAGGAAGTCGTAGGTGGCGGGGTAGTTCACGGCGTAACTGCCGACCGACCGGCCACCGACCTTGGCGCGCAACGAGTCGACGAACGCGCCACCTGGCAACCCGAGGCCCGGCGCCTCGTTGGTGCCGCGGGCGAACACCACCTCGATGTCGGGGCAATCATCGGCGGCGGCGAGACCGAGGCCCGCAGTCGGGATGGTCGAGACGACGGGAGCTATGACGGCAACACAGGCCGCGATCGCGGCAAAGGTCGTCCGTCGAACAAGATCGAAGGCCACGCCGAATGGTAACGCCTAAATGAGCTAAACAAGTCCCGCGATGAAATTCGCCGCCGTGACCGGCATGCCCTGGTTTTCGTAGTCGCTGTGCGCGAACGGATTGCGGCCGCGCGAACAGATGGGGTCGCCGTCCGTGCACAGGTCGATGGCGCGCCCCCCGAACACCGAGTTGGTGATCGGAATCGAGAACTTGGTCGAGGGGTTTCCGAACACCGCTACCGCGGCGACGCGGGAGTCGAGATCCGCCGGAAGCGGCGGCGCAGATCCGATCTCGCCGATCTTGTTGCCCAGTGGGGGAATGCCCGCCAGCATGTCGATGACCGCGGCGCCCTGCGAGTAGCCGCCGAGGACGATCTTCGTGCTCGGGCACTGCGCCACCAGCGCGCTGATGTAGCTGGTCGCGTCGATCGCGCCGTCGGAGGCGGTGAGGAAGTCGTAGGTCGCCGGGTAGTTCACGCCGTAGGTCCCGATGGTCTGGCCACCGACGAGTGGGGTCAGCGCGGCGACCAGCGCTTGCCCCACGCGGCCGATGCCGGCCGGTTCGGCGGTGCCCCGCGCGAAGACCACCTCGATGTCGTTGCAGGGGGCGGCGGTGGCGGCCGGTGCGGTGGACAGCGCGACCCCGGCGCAGATGATGGCCGATCCGATCGCAGCCAGGCGCCTAGGGATCCTCAGCATGGTCACGTAGCCCATCTTCACATATCTACGTCAGGTGCGGCGAACTGTTTGCTCGACGACCGCTCCGTCGGCGGGCATCTCGGGCCAGGACGCCTCGGCGACCTTGTCGGAACGGTCACCCTGGCGGGCCAGCACCAGCCCGGCGAGTACCACCGCCGCGCCGACGGCCTGGGTCGGTGTGAGTGCCTCCCCCAGCAACGCCCATGCGGCCAGCACGGCGAACATCACCTCGGCCAGGCCCACCAGCGAGGCGAACCGCGGGCGCAGCCGGGCGATGCCCATGATGCCGAGCGCGTACGCGATCGCGGTCGGGATCAATGCCAGCGCGACGACCGGGACCAGCCAGGACGTCGTCACACCGGCGACCACGGTGTCATTGGTGGTGAAGGTCATCGGCATCAGCCCAGAGACGCCCAGCAGCCCGACGGCGATGGCGCCGACGACCAGCCCACCGGCGGCGAGGGTCAGCGAGTTCAAGCTGCCCTCGGCACCGTCCGCACTGACCTCGTCGGACATCATGAAGTAGCAGGCCGCGCAGACGGCCGCGGCCAGCCCCCAGCCGACGCCGGTGAGGTTGACCTGGGCACCGGAGACGACGTCGAGCACCAGGACGATTCCCGCGACGGCCAGCGCAACGCCGGCCAGCGTGAGGTTGCTCGGCCTCCGCCGGGTGGTGGCCCACAACCAGCCGACGACGAGGACGGGCGAGGTGTACTCGAGGAGTAGCGCGACACCGACGGACAGGTGCGATACGGCGTTGTAGTAGCAGAGCTGGGCACCGGCGATGGGGATCACGCCGTAGGCGATCACGGTCTTCCAGTGCGGCATCGCCTCGCGTACCCAGCCGGGCCGCATCATCGTGGTGAAGACGACCATCGCGATCGCACCGCCCGCGAGTCGCGCGGTGACGGCAGCGGTCGGGCTCCAGCCGGCTTCCATGAGTGCCTTGCCCAAGGGGCCGGACATCCCGAAGGCGAATGCCGAACCGACGGCGAAGAGCAGTCCGAGGCGGAAGTGGTCGGCGGCGGGCCGCACGTTCGTCGTCGCAGTCACCTGGCACCTCCCGGCTTGTAATGAGTAAAATCAGCGTTGGTCGTGACGCTACCGGTGGGCCGAGTCAGGAGTCAAATGATTTTCAGTCATGACACAGAACTCACACTGCGCGCGGCCTGTGTGTTGACCAACACCAATCGCGTCGACGGTGAACGGCTCGGCGACATGGCCGCCCTCGACGCCTACCTCGCCGGCTTCGGCTGGACGGGACGGCGCGACAGGGACGACGCCGAGCTCCGCTCGGTGCAGCAGTTGCGGGGGCGGCTCGGCAAGCTCTGGGACAACGCGGGCGACGAGGAACGCGTCGTGGGTCAGGTGAACGCGTTGCTGAGCGACACCCGTGCCGCGCCCTGGCTGACCCGGCACGTCGAAATGCCCGAATGGCACCTGCACCTCGCGTCGATCCACGACCCGCTGTGGCAGCGGATGGGGGCGGAGATGGCGATGTCCCTGGCGGACCTCATCCGGGCGGGCGAGCTCCGTCGACTGAAGACGTGCGCGGCGCCCGACTGCGAGGCCGTGCTGGTGGACCTCTCCCGCAACCGCTCGCGGATGTTTTGCGACACCGGCAACTGTGGAAATCGACAACACGTGGCGGCGTACCGGGAGCGGCGGGCCAGCGAGGCGTAGCGGGAAAACGGTGCGAGGGTGGGTCTTCGGCTGCGGTTAGGCTGGCAGTCGGGGGATTGATGGCTCGACATACGACGACGCGGCTGCAACTCGGGGCGCAGCGCTTCCTCCTCAGGCGCATGATGCACGCACTGGTGCGCAGGGATGTCGCCATGCACGACGATCCGCTACGCGCACAGTCGCTGTCGCTCGCGGTGGGCGGCGTCCTCGCGGGCCTCACCCTGGCCGCGGGCTCCATACTCGGGTTGGTTCGGCCGCAGGGAGTCCCCGCCTCCGCGCCCATCGTGATCGCTCGCGACACGGGTGCGCTGTACGTACGCGTCGGCGACACGTTGCATCCCGTCCTCAACCTCGCCTCCGCGCGTCTCATCGCGCGGTCCGCCGCCAACCCCGTCCCGGCGGGCGAGGCGGCGATCGCCGCGGCGAAGCGCGGACCGCTGATGGGCATCCCCGGCGCACCGGCGACCCTGGGTCGTCCGGTGCGCGCCGGGGGGTGGAGCGTGTGCGACGACGAGCGCACCGTCGTGGCCCTCGGTGACGCGAGGCTCGACCGCATGGACTCCATTCGGCCCGTCCTGGTGACACCGCGCGGTGAGAGCGCGGCGACGACGTACCTGCTGTACGAGGGTCGGCGGGCCGCGGTCGACCTGCGGAACATCGCCGTGATCCGCGCGCTGCGACTCGACGGCGTCGTACCCGTCGTCGTGTCGCGGACGCTGCTCGACGTCGTGCCGGAAGCACCCGCCATCGCGCCGCCGCCCATCGTCGACGCCGGCATGCCGGGCCCGGCCGCACTGGGACAGGTGGTCATCGGCGACGTGGTCACGGTTCGGCGCGCCGACGTCACCGAGCGTTACGTCGTTCTGCGCGAGGGCCTTCAGTCGGTCGGCGAGGTGGCCGCCGATCTCATTGGGTTCGCCTACGACGGCAGGGCTCGACCGGACCCGACCGTCGCGCCCGCCGCCGTCGCCACCCTGCCGATCGCCGACGTGCTCAACGTGGGGACGTTCCCGCAGCGCGCCAGCCGACCCGTTGGCGCGGCGGATGGTCGGGCCGTGTGCGCGCGGTGGCGTGCGACTGGCGCGGGCTCGTCTGCGTCGAACACCGTTGTCGTCAGCGGTGATTCGCCCTACCGCCAGTCGGCCGGGGTCACCGTTCTCGCTCAGGCCGACGGCGATGGGCCAGGCGTCGACGCCGTGGACCTTCCCGGTGGCGCCAGTGCGTACGTCCGGTCGGCGAGGATCGTCGGGGACGACGGCACGACGGGAGCGCGGTTCCTGGTCACCGACGCGGGCGTGGTCTTCGGCGTCCACGATGACGACGCGGCGACGTTCCTCGGCCTGGGGGCATCCCCGGAGGCGGCACCGTGGCCGATCCTCGCGCACCTCCCGCAGGGGCCCGAACTCGGCGTCGACGCCGCGTCAGTCCTCCGCGACGGACTGTCGGCGCCGACGTGACCACCCGACCGAGGACGTCGTCGCGACGAGTGCCGCAGCGATGCAGGCCGCCCCACCGATGAGCGAGACGCGCCGGGATGCCTTGTCCACGTAGACGTCCACGGCCTCCTGCGCGAGGGGTGCGGGCGCAGAACGTTCTTGCGGTCGTACGCCGTCGGCGCTCACCGCCGCCAGTGCGTCGACGACACCGCGACCGACCCATGGATCCCAACCGGCGGCGGGCGGATGTGCAGTGTCCTCGATTCTGCTCATCACCTGGCGCGCCGTGAGGCCGGGTGAGGACGCCCGTACCAGCGCGGCGATACCCGCCACCACCGGTGCCGCGTAACTCGTTCCCGAAATGGGTTGCTTCTCTGAGGATCCCGGCATGGTATCGATCAACCCGTCACCGTCGGAGCCCAGGGATACGACGTCCTCACCCGGTGCCGCCACGTCGACCCACGGACCGGCCAGGGTGAAGTCCGACGGCCGTCCTGTCCGGTCGACGGAGCCGACCGTCAACACGTAGTCGTCGTACCACGCGGGGCTCACCACGACATCGACCGTGTCCCAGCTGGGCTGGCCCGGTCGGCGCTCGTCGGGTGGCGGATTCTGCCGCGGGCACTGTCCGGCTCCACCGACATTGCCTGCCGCCGTCACCACGACCACGTTCTTCACGTCGACTGCATATGCGAGCGCAGCGCCGAGGGGCCGGTCGTCGAGGCCGTCGTCCGCGGGGACGCACGCGACCGAGGAGATGTTGATGACCGTCGCCCCGGCGTCCGCGGCGGTCCTGACGGCGGCTGCGAGCGTCTCGACGTCACCCACGCCTGATCCTGAACGGGCATCGGAATAACGAAACACGTTGCTGGACTGACGGACTGCGAGGATGCCGGCGTCGGGCGCTAGACCGCCGAACGTCGCGTCGCCGCGTGCTGCACCGATGATCCCGGCGACGATCGTGCCGTGGCCATCGCAGTCCTGCATACCGTCGCCCGTCGAGACGTAGTCGCCGCCCGGCAGCAGATGAGGCAGCAGCCGGTGCCGGGCGACCCCGGTGTCGATCACGGCGACGGTCTGGCCCGCGCCCTTCGTGAGCCGCCACACCGGCGCGAGCTCGGCGAGGTCCAGCTGGGTGACCGACGCGTCGGTGACGGGTGTGGCGACCGGGCAGGCGTCGGCCTGCTCGGTAGGGGTACGCGGCGCGGGTGGGCGCGGCGGAGGCAGCAATCCGTCGTCGACCGCAGGTGGCGTCACCGCGGTGGCCGCCGGTGCCGCCCACGTGGCAATGACGATCGCCGCTATCGCAGTGGCCCGCGTCCCGCGCGGTACGCGACCGTTCATGATGCGGGGAATCCGCCGACGGCGGCGTATGCCCCGGCGACCCAGCAGGCGGTCGGCACGACGGCCGCCAGAGCGACGTACTCGAGGCGGTCGAGCATCCGCGATGCGGTGGCACCGCACGTCGGACGCCGCAGGCCACTCAGCCCGGCGATCAGGAGGAGGCCGGCCACCATCCCGAGACGCGCCGGGTGGGTGGCCACCACCAGGAGAAGCCCGGCGATCACACACGCCAAACCCGTTGCAGACAACGTGTTTCGGCGTACCGGGTCGACGTACGTCCGGGACCGTAGCAGCAGCACTGCGCCCACCACCGTGGCGAAGATGGACGCCCGGGCATTCGAGACGGCGTCCGCCACGATGGCCACGACCGCGACGCCACAGGCCGAGCCGGCGGCGGATCCGACGACCAGACCGCTCAGAACGGCATGTCCCGCCCTGGCCCGATCGGCCGGCTCGCTTTGCCAGCTCTCGGGTCCGAGTCCGGTGACCAACACCGACGCCCGTGGCGCGAGCGCCAGCACGGCGAGCGCCAGGGTCGCGAGAGCCGCACCCGCGGCGGACGGCGGTATCGCCACGACCGTGACGATTGCCGTCACCAGGGAGCCGGTCGTCGTCGCGGTCAAGGCCGCCGACGCGCGCCCGGAGAGCCTCAGCAGCAGGAGTGACGCGCACGCCGAGGCGGTCGCCGCAAGGAACGCGTTCGGCGCCGCGGGACCCGAGGGTACGGCGAGGAAGCCCGCCGCGCTGGTCGAGAGGACCGTGGCCAGACTCGGTGCGGTCGCGTAGCGGGTGGCGATCGTCACCGCCGCGGCGGCCACCGCGCACACGGCCGCGAGCATGGCGTTCAGCGTCGCGGCGTCCGATCCGGCGGTCGAGGCGAAGGCGGTCGCCGCCAGTAGCGCGGCCAGCCCGCAGCCGATCCCCGCAACGTCGACGGTGGTCGCGGGGGCCCGAGCCTCGGCCGCCACCTGACATGGCGCGCCACGCATCGGCAGGAGCTCAGGGAGCCCGTCGGCTACGAGGACGAGGACATCGCCGTCGCGAATGCCGTTGTCGCGCAGATTCGACCAATCCTCCAAGGTGCCGCCCAATAAGCGATCCAGCCGCCAGCGGCGCGCCGTGTCACCGCCGAGGGCACGGTCGTCGACCAACTCCACGATGGCGGGCAGGAGATCGGCGACCGGTACAGCCGACGGCAACGAGACGTCGACCGCAACGGGATGACCGTCGCGATCGGCCTGGATGGACACCCTGGAAACGGACACCGGATCACCTCCGAACTCGTACCGCCTGGCCTCACCGTAACTCCGCGCGAAAGGGGGTATCGTCACCAAATTCCTTCGTCCGGCGTGGAACCGAATCGACTGTCGCAGCGTCAGTTCATCGATGGAACACCTCTACTCGGCACGTCTGCCCGCACCGCCGTTCGACGGCGGCCCGGTCGTCGTGAGGCGCCCACCGGACGTGCCCAAGGATCCGCCGTCGAACGTAGTTGGCAAGCTGCTGCCGGTGGTCATGCTCCTCGCCATGGCGGGCATGACGGTGCTCTACTTCACCTCCGGAGTTGCCTCGTCGCGCAGTCCGGCATTCCTGTTCCTGCCGGTCATGATGCTGGTGTCGGTGCTCGGGTCCGTGGCCTACCAGTCCCGGGGAGCGCGACGCGGTGGTGAGCTCGACGAGGACCGCCGCGCCTACCTCCGCTACCTCGACGGCGTGGCGGCCGACCTTGCGAGAACGGCTGTGGCGCAGCACGTATCCCTGCACTGGAGTCATGTCGATCCGGCATCATCGTGGACGCTGATCGGCGGTCCGCGGATGTGGGAGCGCCGACCCGGTGACGCCGACTTCTGCCAGGTGCGGGTGGGCATAGGTGCCCGTCCGCTGGCCACCGGCGTCGTGCCGCCCGAAATCGGTGACGACGACACCCGCGACCCGGTCACCGCCGAGGCGATCGAACGACTCGTCGCGGAACGGTCCACGGTGCCGGACGTGCCGATCACGGTCGACCTGCGGGCCCATCCTCGCATCGCGGTCGAGGGCCCACCCGACGCTGCCCGCGGCCTGGTGCGGGCCGTCGTATGCCAGCTGGCGGTACTGCACGGCCCAGACGTGGTCCGGGTCAGCGCGGTGGGCGCTCTCGCAGACCGGTACTGGGACTGGCTGAAATGGCTTCCCCATCATCGACATTCCGCGTCACCGCACCCGCCGATTCACTGCGTCGTCATCGTCGACGGCGAGGTGGTGGGTGCCCGACTCCATGGCGGCGACGGTGTCACGGTGCTGGTGATTGCGCAGCCGAGCGGTGAACGTCTGCGTCTCGACGTGGAGGGCGCGGACGCGTGGGACCGTCCGGACTCGTTGACGACCGCGCAGGCGGTGGCGTGTGCCAGACGGCTCGCAGCGTGTCGGCCGGGTACCGCGGGGACGGGCACGGCGTGGGCCGGACTGGTCGGGGTCGGCGGCCCCGCGCATCCCGACGTCGGGGAGGCGTGGCGGCCGCGGTCGGGTCCGCGTCGGCTCCGCGTGGCGATCGGCACGTCCGACGCGGGTGAACCGGTCGAACTGGACCTCAAGGAGGCGGCCAGGGGCGGGATGGGGCCGCACGGGTTGTGCATCGGCGCCACCGGATCGGGCAAGTCGGAGTTCCTGCGGACGCTCGCCCTCGGCCTGGTCAGCACCCACGGACCCGACGCCCTCAACCTCGTCCTCATCGACTTCAAGGGCGGTGCAACGTTTCTCGGGTTCGATCGACTCCGACACGTGGCGGCTGTGGTGACCAACCTGTCGGAGGAGGCGCATCTCGTCGCACGCATGCAGGACGCGTTGACCGGTGAGATGATGCGCCGGCAACGGGTACTGCGGGACGCGGGGCACCTCCCGAATGTCGACGCGTACGACTCGGCGCGAGCCGGACGTCCCGACCTCGCGCCGTTGCCCGCGCTGTTCGTCATCGTCGACGAGTTCTCCGAACTGCTCAGCCAGCACCCCGACTTCGCCGAGCTGTTCGTGGCGATCGGTCGCGTGGGACGGTCGCTCGGCATGCACCTGCTGCTGGCCAGTCAGCGTCTGGACGAGGGCCGGCTCCGCGGTGTGGAGACCCACCTGTCCTACCGCATCTGCCTGAAGACGTTCTCCGCCGGTGAGTCCCGCGCCGTGCTCGGGACCACCGACGCCTACGAGCTTCCCGGCGCTCCGGGTGCGGCCGTGCTCAAGACGGCCTCCGGTGAGCTGGTCCGGTTCCAGACGGCATTCGTGTCGGGTCCGGTCGCCCCCGACGCCAACCCCCGCAGTCCCGGGCCGTGCCTGTTCACTGCCCGCCCCGAGTGCCCTCCGGCGGGGTCGGACGTCAGCGGCGGGGGCAGCCGGACGCTGCTCGACGTGGTCGTCGAGGGGTTGGCCGACCGGGGGCGACCGGCACATCGGGTGTGGCTTCCGCCATTGGACGGGTCGCCATCGCTGAGCGCGTTGCTCGGTGACAGCGTCCGGTGTCGCCCGCGGCTCGTCGTGCCAATGGGTCTGGTGGACAACCCCTTTGCGCAACGGCATGACACCTTGCTGGTGGACCTGCGGGATGCCGGCGGCAACGTAGCCATCGTCGGCGGGCCGCGATCGGGAAAGACGACCGCGCTCCTCAGCCTGGTCGCGGGGTTGGCGTCGACCCACGACCCCGACACGGTGCACGTCTACGGCCTGGACTTCGGCGGCGGGTCATCGTCGCTGCGACACCTGCCCCACGTCGGCGCGATGGCGGGCAGAGCCGACCGCGACCTCGCCCGCAGGATCGTGGCGCATGTGCAAGGCGTTCTGCGTGACCGCGAGACGCGACGGCGTTTCGGCGACAACCGGTTCGGCGGTGACACCTTCTTGGTGATCGACGGCTGGGCGGTCGCGCGCCAGGAGTTCGAGGGTATGGAGGAAGCGATCACGGCGATCGCGGCCCAGGGTCTCTCGGTCGGTGTGCACGTCGTCCTCACCGCATCCCGGTGGGCCGACATTCGGCCGGCCCTGAAGGACCATCTGGGTACCCGCGTCGAGTTGTGTCTGGGTGATCCGGCCGATTCGGAGATGGACCGCAAGCGCGCCCGTCTGCTCGGCGTTCGTCCCGCTGGCCACGGAATCACCAGCGCAGGACTCGAATTCGTCGTCGCCAGACCGGATGACGTCGATGCGACGGCTCTGGCCGCGCGTCATCCCGGTCGGCTCGCGCCCGCGGTACGACTCCTGCCGACGCGGGTTCCCCACGACGAGGTCGTCGCGACGTCACCCGGCGACCTCACCATCGGGATCGACGAGCATGCCCTGGCCCCCGTGGCCATGGACTTCGCGGTGTCCCCGCATCTGCTGATCCTCGGCGACACCGAATGCGGAAAGACCGCCACCCTGCGCGTGCTATGCCGAGAGATCATGCGCACGAACGATTCTGCCGCGGCCAGCCTTCTCGTCGTCGACTTTCGTCGAACCCTGCTGGGGGTCGTCGAGTCCGACCACCTCCTCGGGTACGCCATGTCCGCCGCGTCGGCCGAGTCCCACGTCGCGGCCACGGTGCGCCTGCTGACCGGCAGACTGCCGGGCGAACACGTCACCCAGGGGCAGTTGCGCGACCGGACGTGGTGGTCGGGGCCGGACGTGTACGTGATCGTCGACGACTACGACCTGGTGGCCGGCACCTCGGGCAACCCACTCCTGCCACTACTGGACCTGCTTCCGCATGCCCGGGATCTCGGGCTGCACGTCGTGATCGCCCGTCGCTCCGGCGGTGCGGCCCGCGCCATGTTCGACCCGATCCTCGCGCGGCTGAAGGATCTCGGCTGCACGGGGTTGATGATGAGTGCGGGCCCCGACGAGGGCGTGCTGCTGGGCTCGGTGCGGCCGTCACCGCTGCCGGCGGGCCGCGGCACGCTGATCCGGCGCGGGCAGGCCGACCGTCTGATCCAGGTGTCGTGGTCACCACCGTCGTGAGCGAGGCCGTCGTCGTGGTCGGCCCGGGGCTGATCACCGGACCCGGCACGGTCGATCGCGACGACGCGGTCACGGCACTGGAATGCATCGACGACGATCTCGCGCTCCTCGAGGACCGGGTGGTCGCGGTCGACGACGTGTGGCGAGACGTCCTGGGGTCGGCAGCCGGAGGGCCGTGTGCCCGGATGTTCCTCATCTGCCCGTCGTGGTGGCCGGAGGCGCGTGTCGATCGCGTCGTCGCGGCGGCCGAGTGGTGGTCGGCGAGCGTCTCGGTGCTCACGAGGGTCGAGGTGCTGAAGACGGCCGCCACGGTGGTGGAGGTGGCGCCCGACCTGCTCGTCGTCCAGACCGACGGGCGGCGACGCGTGATCGCACGGACCGGTGCCGATGCGGCCGCCCTCGACGCGGTGGTGTCCAGCGTCGAGGGGCTGGCCACCGTGACCGTCGACGTCCCTGCGGGGGTGACACCGTTCGGTGCCGAACTCGTTGGCGCGCTGCGGCGCCGAGGCGTCGACGTGACGTGCGAGTCCGATCAGACGCTCGTCGCGGCCGTTCGTCGGGATGACGCCGCGCGTCGGGCGGAGCAGTCGGTCCGGCACCACCTGACGCCGCGGGCGGCCGCGCTCGCGGTGGCGATCCTGTCGGTGGCTGCCTTGACGGCGGCGGCCCTCGGGCTCGGACCCGCCCCCGACGAAGTCCCGGCCGCGGCGTGGCTCGTCGAGGGACGCGTCGCGCTCGAGGTGCCGGCGCAGTGGACCGTGGAGCGGGTCACCTCCGGCCCCGGTTCGGCTCGGGTGCAGGTGGTTTCGACAATGGACCGGATCGAGTCGATTCACCTGACCCAGTCCTGGGTGCCCGAGGGCCAGACGCTGGATGCCGCCGCCGAGGCACTCGCGAAGGCGCTCGCCGAGCAGCCGGACGGGATCTTCGTCGACTTCACCCCGGCCGGTGAACGCGCGCACCGTCCCGCCGTCACGTATCGGGAGATTCGTCCGGACCGGCACATCGACTGGACGGTGCTGCTCGACGGGCACGTACGGATCGCGATCGGTTGCCAGGGCGCCGCGGATCGGCCGGGCCCGGCGGTCCCGTGCGACCGGGCGATCCGGTCGGCCCATGCGGTGACGCCGAAGTGACCGACCCACGAGGGAACCGAACGGGGTGTCGGCGCGTCGAACCATGCATACGACGGAAGGGAAAGCGATGACCAGTACAGCGTTGAACACCGATCTGGGATTGATGACGTCGGTCGCGGGCAAGATCGACGGCCGCAACGAGGAGACCAGGGCGATGCTGCGGACCTTCATCGGTCAGATGAGCAGCGTCCCGCCCTCGGTGTGGGGCGGCGTCGCAGCAGCTCGGTTCCGCGACGTCGTCGACCGGTGGAACACCGAGTCGCTCGCCCTGCATCAGTCCTTGCAACGGATCGCGGAGACCATCCGCCTCAACGAGCGGACGCTGCGCGAGGCTGCCGATCAGCACTCCCACCGAATCGCGTCGACCGACGTCCTCTAGCCACCCATCCACCCATGCGAATGGAGCACCCATGGATCCGGTTCTGTCATACGACTTCCACGAGATCGAGTTCACCGTCCGGCAGGAGATCCACCAGACGTCCGCGAGGTTCAATGCGGCGTTGGACGACCTGCGCGCCCAGATAGCGCCGCTGCAGGCCGTCTGGACCCGTGAAGCGGCGGAGGCCTACCGCGTCGAGCAGGCCAGATGGGATCGGTCGGCGGCCGCGTTGAACGAGATCCTGATCTCGTTGGGCAACGCGGTGCGCGACGGATCGGACGACGTGGCGGACACCGACCGGCGCGCGGCGGGGGCCTGGGGGTTCTAGCCGCGGCCGCATGAGACCCTGTGCGGTCCCGAACGGGAGGAGAGCCCCGGAGGGACCGCACAGTCATGTCAGGGGCGGCCCGGGAGATGGCGTTTTGACCTGCGATGACAGTGGCCGGTAGGCTGCGACGTTGGCGCGCGGCGAGTCCGTTGGACTCTGCGGGTCCTCGGGTCTATGTCGGTCGCCGAGAACCCCACCGCACGCATTGACCGACACCCGGGTCACCCCGGGACAAACCCGAGAGAAGAGAAGGTAGCGCTGTGCCTACGTACACGCCGAAGGCGGGTGACACCACGCGCACGTGGCATGTCATCGACGCCACCGACGTGGTCCTCGGCCGGCTCGCCGTTCAAGCAGCAACCCTGCTGCGCGGCAAGCACAAGCCGACGTTCACGCCGAATGTCGATGGTGGCGA
The DNA here is from genome assembly GCF_030295745.1 of Mycolicibacterium sp. TUM20985. NCBI lineage: Bacteria > Bacillati > Actinomycetota > Actinomycetes > Mycobacteriales > Mycobacteriaceae > Mycobacterium > Mycobacterium antarcticum. The sequence goes on along the minus strand of NZ_AP027291.1, from coordinate 4,720,604 downwards.
TTTCGTCATCATCATCAACGCCGACAAGGTCGCCATCGGTGGCGACAAGTTGAACAACAAGTTCGCCTACCGCCACTCGGGTTACCCGGGCGGGCTGCGCAGGCGCACCATCGGCGAAATGATGGCCAAGAACCCGGAACGGGTCGTGGAGAACGCGATCGTCGGCATGCTGCCCCACAACAAGCTGAGCCGTCAGGTTCAGAAGAAGTTGAAGGTCTACGCAGGGCCGGAACATCCGCACATCGCCCAGCAGCCCGTTCCGTTCGAGATCAAGCAGGTGGCCCAGTGACCGAGACGACCGACGTGACCGAAACGACTGACGTGACCGAACCGACCGAGATCGACGAGGCGGAGATCGCGGCACCGGAAGGCGCCGAGACCGTGGACGTCGTCGAGACCGCAGCGGAGGACGAGGCCCCGGCCCGCGAGCCGCTGCTGCTCGACCGTCCCGTGCAGACCGTCGGCCGCCGCAAGGAGGCCGTGGTCCGGGTCCGCCTGACTCCGGGCACCGGCAAGTTCACCCTCGACGGCCGCAGCCTGGAGGAGTACTTCCCGAACAAGGTGCACCAGCAGCTCATCAAGGCGCCGCTGGTGCTCGTCGACCGGCTCGACACGGTCGACATCTTCGCCCACCTCGATGGTGGCGGCCCGTCCGGACAGGCGGGCGCGCTGCGTCTGGCCATCGCCCGCGCGCTCATCATCGTGCAGCCCGAGGACCGGCCGCCCCTGAAGAAGGCCGGCTTCCTCACGCGTGACCCGCGTGCCATCGAGCGCAAGAAGTACGGTCTGAAGAAGGCCCGCAAGGCGCCTCAGTACAGCAAGCGCTGATCCTCGAGAATTGCTGACCCGCGAGCAGTGCGCGGCTGGACCGTTTCGACGTCCGGCCGTGCACTGCTCTCGGTCTATCTAGGAGGGGCATGGGTCGACTGTTTGGCACCGATGGTGTGCGCGGTGTCGCCAACACCGATCTGACCGCCGAGTTGGCCCTCGCGCTCGGCTCGGCCGCGGCGCGTCGACTGGGCACCTCCGGCAGTCAGCGCCGAGTGGCCGTCGTCGGGCGTGATCCGCGGGCCAGCGGCGAGATGCTCGAAGCTGCGGTCATCGCCGGTATCACCAGTGAGGGCGTCGACGTTCTGCGAGTGGGGGTCCTACCGACCCCGGCCGTCGCGCATCTGACCGGCGTCTACCGCGCCGAGTTCGGCGTGATGATCTCGGCGTCGCACAATCCGATGCCGGACAACGGCATCAAGATCTTCGGACCCGGCGGCCACAAGCTCGACGACGCTGCCGAGGACCGCATCGAAGAACTCCTCGGCGCCGGACCCGGCCACCGACCGGTCGGCGCGGGCATCGGCCGGGTGCTCGACGCCGGCGACGCGCTCGAGCGCTACCTCCGGCACGTGGCCACGGCCGCCCCCGCACCGCTCGACGGAGTGACCGTCGTCGTGGACTGCGCGCACGGTGCTGCGTCGATCGCGGCGCCCCTGGCCTACCGCGCCGCCGGCGCCAAGGTCATTGCGATCAACGCAGAACCCAACGGGCTCAACATCAATGACGGCTGCGGGTCGACGCACATGGACGTTCTGCAGCACGCCGTGCTGACCCATGGCGCAGATCTGGGCCTGGCTCACGACGGTGACGCCGACCGCTGCCTCGCCGTCGACGCCGGGGGACAGGTCGTCGACGGCGACGCCATCATGGTCATCCTCGCGCTGGCCATGCGCGATGCCGGAGAGCTGGCGTCGAACACCCTGGTCGCCACCGTGATGAGCAATCTGGGTCTGCACATCGCGATGCGGGACGAGGGTATCGAGGTCCGGACCACCGCCGTCGGCGACAGGTACGTGCTGGAAGAGCTTCGCGCCGGGGCGTATTCACTCGGCGGGGAACAGTCCGGCCACATCGTGATGCCCTCGCTCGGGACGACCGGCGACGGGATCGCCACCGGACTGCGCCTGATGGCACGCATGGCCCAGACCCGCTCGACGCTGGCGGTCTTGGCCGCGCCCATGCGGACACTCCCCCAGGTGCTGATCAACGTCGAGGTGGCGGACAAGGCCACCGTCGCCGAGGCGCCGTCGGTGCAGTCCGCGGTGGCCGAGGCGGAGGCGGAACTCGGTGACACCGGTCGAATTCTGTTGCGGCCCTCCGGAACCGAACAGGTGGTTCGGGTCATGGTCGAGGCCGCCGATGAGGACACCGCACGACTGCTCGCCTCGCGCGTCGCGGATTCGGTGAGCGAACAACGATAGGTAGGGGAGCACCGTTGACTGAGTTCGTCGCTGCGATCGACCAGGGCACCACCAGTACCCGGGCAATGATCTTCGACCACGACGGTGCCGAGGTCGGCAGACACCAGCTCGAGCACGAGCAGATCCTGCCGAAGGCGGGCTGGGTGGAGCACAACCCCGTCGAGATCTGGGAGCGGACCGCCGCGGTTCTCATGTCGGCGCTCAACAACACCAAGCTGCAGGCGAGTGACCTGTGCGCGCTCGGCATCACCAATCAGCGTGAGACGGCCCTGGTCTGGAACAAGCGGACCGGCCGGCCGTACTACAACGCCATCGTCTGGCAGGACACCCGCACCGACCGCATCGCCTCGGCGCTGGACCGCGACGGCCGTGGCGACGTGATCCGCCACCGGGCCGGTTTGCCGCCGGCGACCTACTTCTCCGCCGCGAAAGTGCAGTGGATCCTGGAGAACGTCGACGGTGTGCGCGAGGCCGCCGAGCGCGGTGAGGCACTCTTCGGCACCAGCGACAGCTGGGTGGTGTGGAATCTGACCGGCGGCCCGCGCGGCGGCGTGCACGTCACCGACGTGACCAACGCCAGCCGGACCATGCTGATGGACCTCGAGACCCTGGACTGGGACGATGAGTTGTTGTCGTTCTTCGACATTCCGCGCCAGATGCTGCCAACGATCGTGCCGTCATCCTCGCCCGAGCCCTACGGCACGACCCTGGACACCGGGCCGTTGGGTGGCGAGGTGCCGATCACCGGCATCCTCGGCGACCAGCAGGCGGCGATGGTCGGGCAGGTGTGCCTGGCACCCGGTGAGGCCAAGAACACCTACGGGACGGGAAACTTCCTGCTGCTCAACACCGGTGAGAAGATCGTCCGCTCGGAGAACGGTTTGCTCACCACCGTCTGCTACCGCTTCGGTGACGCGAAACCCGTTTATGCCCTTGAGGGTTCGATCGCCGTCACGGGCTCGGCCGTGCAGTGGCTGCGCGATCAGCTCGGCATCATCAGCGGCGCCGAGCACAGTGAGTCGCTCGCCAGGCAGGTCGAGGACAACGGCGGGGTGTACTTCGTACCCGCCTTCTCTGGCCTGTTCGCGCCCTACTGGCGGTCCGATGCCCGCGGCGCCATCGTGGGACTGTCACGGTTCAACACCAACGCCCACGTGGCGCGGGCGACGTTGGAGGCCATCTGCTATCAGAGTCGCGACGTCGTCGATGCCATGGAGGCGGACTCCGGTGTGCACCTCGAGGTGTTGAAGGTGGACGGCGGGATCACCGCGAACAGGCTGTGCATGCAGATCCAGGCCGACGTTCTCGGTGTCGACGTGATCAAGCCACAGGTGGCCGAGACGACGGCCCTCGGCGCCGCGTACGCGGCGGGGCTGGCGGTCGGCTTCTGGGACGACCCCGACGATCTGCGGGCCAATTGGCAGGAGGACGAGCGCTGGACGCCGTCCTGGGACGACGACCAGCGGGCGTCCGGTTATGCGGGCTGGCAGAAGGCGGTGCAGCGCACACTCGACTGGGTCGACGTCGAATAGAGCTCACGCCTCGAGGGAACCGGACGGCCGCCTGCCGCGTCATAACCCGGTATGGAACGAAATGAGTCGGCTCACGTGGACGTCGGGGCGCTGCTCGACGTGGCCAGCAGGTGCGACGCGGTCGCCGACGTCGTCGAGGGGATCGCCAGAGACCGTCTGGACCGGCTGACCTTCGGCGCCGGCCACGCGGGCCGTGACTACGCCGAACGCGGCGAAGCGCTCCGGCGAGCCGTCGACGACGTCGTCGACCAAATGCACGTGTGGGGCCGGGCGATGCGTGAGATCGCAGCTGCGCTGAGGGTTTCCGGTGCCCGCTACGTCGACGCCGATGTGCGCGGCGCGGCTCGGCTGGGGTGACGGTGGCCAACCCCTACGACGTGGACGCCCGGCTCGCCGAGGGACGGCCCGCCATCGACGACGTCGAGGAGTACATCGCGGCGTGTCGTCGGCTCGGCTATCAACATCGGGACCTGACGATGCACGTCGCCCAGGTACGTGACTGGTACGGCAGCGAGGAGGGCATGGACCTGCACGCCTTGGAGGCCGATCACGCCACGCTGTCGGTGGCGGCGTCGGCCGCCGAGGAGGCCGCGCGGTGTCACGCCGACCTGGCCTCGGCGCTGTCGTCGGCGTGGTCCGGTGGGGGCTCGGCCGCGGCGCACCAATTCTTCTGGCGCACAGGGGAAGCGGCCTCTGCGGTGAGCGCGGCGGTGCGGACGGCGGCGGACGGCGCGGCGACGCTTCGGGACGCACTATGGCGGGCCGTGGACGCCAGGGTGGTTGCCACTGAGACCGTCGAGGACAGGTCGGCGGCGCAGCGCGCCGAGTGGCTGACCGCCGCGAAGACGGTGACGACCGGTGTCGGCGATCTCGCGGCCGCCAGCGAGTTGATCGAGTTGCAGGTGAAGCCCTTCGTCGACGTCGAGGTCGGGTCGAACTGGCTGGCTGCGATGCGGACCGCCGTCGCGTCGATCAATGCCGCCTACGACGCGGCCCTCGCGGATCTGGCCTCCGCACCGCGCGCGACGTTCGGCGTCCCCGGCGATATCGGCCCACGACCGGCCGGCTACGTCAGAGCGACCGACGCCCAGGGCACCGCGATGGCGCCCGTCCACACCGTTCCGGCGGCGGCCGCCCCGCCGGCTCTCGCTGCCGCCGCCGTTCCCGCTCCTGCCGCCATGACTCCGGCCGCAGCGTCGTCGGGTCCGGCGCCCGCAGCGGCGGTGCCCCTCGCGGAGCCTGCCCCATCGGTGCCGGCGTCCCTTCCCGTCGCACCGGCGATGCCGTCGGTGCCGTCGACGGGTGACCTCGGCGCGGGCGCGTCGAGCCTGGGCTCTGGTATTTCGGGCTTCGGGCAGCAGTTGGCCGACCTCATCGGCAGTCTGGTCGGTTCGACGGATGAGAAACTACCGGGTGCCGACGAGCTCACCGATCCGACCGATGCCGAGGATGAGCCCGCCGCCGACGAACCCGCGGACGATGGCGAGCCCGTGGACCCGACCGAGGACGATGAGGCCAAGCCCGCCGACGAACCCGAAGAACCGAGCGAGGAGACCGTGAACACGCCTGCGCCCGAACCACTTCCGCCAGCGGAGCCGGTGTCGACTCCGGTCCCCGCACCAGCTGAGGTGGCGCCCGCCCCGGTGGTCGACCCGCCACTGGAGGCGGAGGAGCCAACCCCGTGCGAGATCGCCGCCGACGAACTGCCCCAGGTGGGGGAGTAGCCGACGGTCCTGGCTAGTGCGCCAGCGCGACTAGTTCCTCGCAGAACTTCACCGCTTCACGGTCGTCACCGGTGAGTGGATGCACCAGCATCGTGGTCACCCCGGCTTCGGCGTAGGCGGCCAGTCGCTCCTTGACGAAACCGCTTGGGCCGACCAGCGATACGTTGCGCACCAACTCGTCGGGCACCGCGGCGATGGCTTCTTCCTTCTTGCCCGCGAGGTACAGGTCCTGGATGCGGTCGGCGACCTCACCGAAGCCGTATCGGGTGGCCAGGTTGTGGTAGAAGTTCTTGCCCCTGGCGCCCATACCGCCGATGTACAGCGCCAGTTGGGGTTTCGCCCATGCCAGGCGGTCGTCGACGTCGTCGCCGATGGCCAGGCTGGCCGAGACCATCACGTCGAGCGGACCCAGCGCTGGGTCGCGCTTCGCATTGCCTGCGCGCAGCGCATCGCCCCAGACGTCGTCGGCCCTCTCAGGGAAGTAGAACACTGGCTGCCACCCCTCGGCGATCTCCGCGGTGAGTTGCACGTTCTGAGGTCCGAGTGCGGCGATGGTGATCGGAATACGTTCGCGGACAGGATGATTGATGAGCTTGAGCGGCTTGCCCAGTCCGGTGCCGCGGTCCGCGGGGAGCGGGATCTGGTAGTGCTTGCCGTCGTGCTGCACCTTCTCGCGCCGCCAGACCTGACGGCAGATCTCGACGACCTCGCGGGTGCGGCCCATCGGGGCGTCGAACGGAACGCCGTGAAAGCCCTCCACCACCTGCGGGCCCGAGGTGCCGATGCCGAGCCGGAACCGCCCATCGGAGACGTAGTCCATCCCGGCCGCCGTCATCGCCAGCAGTGTCGGCGTCCGGCTGTAGATCGGCACGACGCCGGAACCCAGCTCGATGGTGGACGTCTTGGCGGCGAGGTACCCCAGCTGGCTGATGGCGTCGTAGGAGTAGGCCTCGGCGACGAGGGCGATGTCGACACCGCACTTCTCGAGTTCGACGACCTGGTCGGCTGCCTCCCGGAAGCCGCTGGCATAGCTCAGGAAGATTCCGGTGCGCATGCTGGAGTTATATCACCGTCGAAGAACGCGGCTGTCAGGGCTTGAGCAGCGCGACGACCTTGTTCTCCAGATCGATGGGATCGTCGGAGAACGGATCGAGGACCTCGGCATTCGGCAGCGCCAGGTCGGAGTCGGAGAAGTCCCGGTAGGTCTTGTCGCCGGTGAGTTGGTGCAGCAGGTAGCCGGTGAGGAGCGCGCGCACGATCTTCTGAGTGCCCCGGTCGGCGCCGGGCATTTTGAATACGCGGGCAAGGCGGCGGCCTTCGACCAGTCCACCGGCCGTCACGTTCTTCATCGTGCGCAGGGTCGCTGGCTTCCAGGCCCGGGCCAGCTCCACCGCGTTGGACCGCAACGACATGGGATCGCCGGGATCGGCGAGGATGAGGCCCGGCATGGCCAGACTCGTCGCGGGCTGCACGGCGGGCGGTTTGGAGGAGGTCGGGAACAGGGCGACGGCGGTCTTCAGCCTGCCGGGCATGCCCGCCGCGGCGAACACGGCGGCCGAACCACCGAAACCGTGACCCGCGACCGCCAACTTGGTGGGGTGCACGCTGATCTTGCCCGGGCCGAGTCGCACGCCGGAGATGATGTCGAGCGTCGTACCCAGGTCGAAGGCCAGGTTGAGCACCGACGGCGCGAAGCTGGTCTCGGTGTGCGGGGCGGCCGCGACGATGCCCCAGGACGCCAGGTGCTCCAGCGTCCCGGCATAGCGGTCGGCGCTCGCCAGCCAGTCGTGACCGAACGCCACGCCGGGCAGGTTCATCCCCGAGTCGGGGGTGTACACGATGCCCGGCAATCCGGCGAAGGCCAGGTCACCGCGGAGCACGCGATGAGGTCCCCGACGGGTCAACGCAGCGAAGAGTTTCTTCGTCTTGGCCACCCGATGACCGTAGCTCACACGGGTCGGGTGCGGCGGCTGCACTACCCTGGTTGGTCATGTGCGGAATCGTCGGGTACGTCGGGCAGCGTCCGGCCCGCGACATCGTCGTCGACGCCCTCCGCCGGATGGAGTACCGCGGCTACGACTCGTCGGGGGTCGCTCTCCTGGACGGCGCGGGAGGCATGGCGGTGCACAGACGCGCCGGTCGACTCGCCAATCTCGAGGCTGCGCTCGCCGAGGCCGACGCCGCGGGTCTGACGGGCAACACCGGCATGGGCCACACCCGATGGGCCACGCACGGCAGGCCGACGGACCGCAATGCCCACCCGCATCGCGACGCGGCGGGCAAGATCGCCGTCGTCCACAACGGCATCATCGAGAACTTCACCGCGCTGCGTGCCGAGTTGGAGGCCACCGGCGTCGAGTTCGCGAGTGACACCGACACCGAGGTCGCCGTGCACCTGGTGTCCTGGCAGTACCACCACGGACCCACCGCGGGTGACTTCGTCGGCTCGGTCATGGCAGTCCTACCGCGCCTGGAGGGCCACTTCACACTGGTGTTCGCCAGCGCCGACGATCCGGACACGATCGTGGCCGCCCGCCGCTCCACGCCCCTGGTGATCGGCGTCGGGCACGGCGAGATGTTCATCGGTTCCGACGTCGCGGCGTTCATCGAGCACACCCGCGAGGCCGTCGAGCTGGGCCAGGACCAGGCGGTCGTCATCCATGCCGACGGATACGAGATCTACGACTTCCACGGCAACCGGGACGACGCCGCCGCCCGGCCCTTTCACATCGACTGGGATCTGTCCGCCGCCGAGAAGGGCGGCTACGACTACTTCATGCTCAAGGAGATCGCCGAGCAGCCCGCCGCGGTCGCCGACACCTTGCTCGGGCACTTCGTCGACGGGCGCATCGTGCTCGACGAACAGCGCCTCAGTGACCAGGAACTCCGCGAAATCGACAAGGTGTTCATCGTCGCGTGCGGTACCGCCTACCACTCGGGGCTGCTGGCCAAGTACGCGATCGAGCACTGGACGCGGCTGCCCGTCGAGGTCGAAGTCGCCAGTGAGTTCCGCTATCGCGACCCCGTGCTGGACCGCAGCACGCTGGTGATCGCCATCTCGCAGTCCGGCGAGACCGCGGACACGTTGGAGGCGGTGCGGCATGCAAAGGGGCAGAAGGCCAAGGTCCTGGCCATCTGCAACACCAACGGCAGCCAGATTCCGCGCGAGTGCGACGCGGTGCTCTACACGCGCGCCGGCCCCGAGATCGGCGTCGCCTCCACCAAGACATTCCTGGCTCAGATCGCTGCCAATTACCTGGTCGGACTGGCGCTGGCGCAGGCGCGGGGCACCAAGTACCCCGACGAGGTCGCGCGCGAATTCGACGAGCTCGAAGGCATGCCCGACCTGATCGCCAAGGTGTTGGCATGCATGGAGCCCGTGACCGCGTTGGCGCACCGCTTCGCCCAGTCCCAGACGGTGCTGTTCCTTGGCCGCCACGTCGGGTTCCCGGTCGCGCTCGAGGGCGCGCTCAAGCTGAAGGAACTGGCGTACATGCATGCCGAGGGCTTCGCGGCCGGTGAGCTCAAGCACGGGCCGATCGCCCTCATCGAGGACGACGTGCCCGTCATCGTCGTCATGCCGTCGCCGAAGAACGCCGCGATCCTGCACAGCAAGCTGTTGAGCAACATTCGCGAGATTCAGGCGCGCGGCGCGATCACCATCGTCATTGCCGAGGAGGGCGACGACACCGTCCGCCCCTACGCCGATCACCTCATCGAGATGCCGGCCGTCTCAACGCTCTTCCAGCCGCTGCTGTCGACCATTCCGCTGCAGGTCTTCGCGGCGGGGGTGGCGCAGGCGCGGGGCTACGACGTGGACAAGCCGCGCAACCTGGCGAAGTCCGTCACCGTCGAGTAGGCGCGGTTACGGGTCCAGGCAGTCCAACCGCGAGGTGAAGCGGTGTCCGCTCTCGGCGTTGATGCCGTTGCTCGTCACCCCGCTGGCGACGCCATCGAGACCCACCACGCCGGTGTAGAGCTGGTGTTGACCGTTGTCGTAGTCGACGGAGACGTTGTAGCGGCCATCCTCGGTGATTCCGCCGCGAACGACCCCCTTCTTCGTATCGCTGCCGTTGCTGGCGGTCGCCCCGCCGACCGCCCGCAGGCCGCCGGAGTAGAACTCGACGTACCACGGGGTTCCGGTTTCATCGATGATCGATCGCCCGGCGAATCCCCACTGCGAGCACTCCGAGGCCAGGGGTACCGGTGGAAGGGCTTGCGCCGCAGGGGCGGTCATCAATCCGATCGTGCCCATGACTGCCACCAAGGCGTGGATCAAACCGTGTTTCATCGTCGATTCCTTCCGGTCGTTCGACGTCCAAATCTAGGTCGCGAGACGGATCGAGAAATCAGGTGTTTCCCTATGGTTTCCATGCCGGTCGGCGCGCGTGCGAGCCGAGCTCCCGAGCCAGGAACGGTCGAATCAGTGCGACGGCGGCGTCCAGTCGGCTCTCCAACAGGAAGTGGCCGCCGTCGAGCAGATTGATGTCGGCGTGCGGGAGGTCACGACCGAACGCCAAGGCGCCGTCGGGTCCGAAGATCTGGTCGTTGCGGCCCCACACCGCCAGCAGCGGCACCTGCGACGTTCGAAGGTATTCGTGTACCCGTGGGTAGAGCTCGACGTTGGTGAGGTAGTCGGCGAACAGTTTCAGCTGGATCGCGACGGCGTCCTCGGTGTCGGCGACCGCGGCGTGGGCGTTGACCCATGCGTCGGGGTCGACGAGCGTCGGATCCGAAACCCCGTGCGTGTATTGCCATTTGATGCCGTCGAGGCTGACGAGTGCGCGCAGTGCGTCGGCATTGGCATTGGAGCGGTCCCGGCCATAGGCGAACAGCGGCTCCATCGCGTCGCCAACGAAGCCCTCGACGTAGGCATTGCCGTTCTGGGTGACGATCGCCGCGATGCGCTCCGGATGCCGCAACGCCAGACGCCAGCCCACGGGTGCGCCGTAGTCCTGGACGTAGAGGGCGTACCGCGTGAGTCCGAGATGGTCGAGCAGCGCGTCGACGTAGTCGGCGAGCGCATCGAAGGTGTAGTCGAAGTCGTCGACGTTCGGCCGCTCTGACTGGCCGAACCCCGGGTAGTCGGGGGCGATCACTCGATACCGGTCGGAGAGTGCGGGAATCAGGTTCCGGTACATGTGCGAACTCGCCGGCGTGCCGTGCAGCAGCACGATTGCGGACGCGTCCTCTCGCCCTGCTTCGCGGTAGAAGATCTGGCGGCCCATGATCTCGGCGTAGCGGTGATGTGTCGCCATGTCTAACCTCTTCGTATCGTTTGAGTGGTTACAAGGGGCTAGTCAACTCGCTCTGTTGCTAACCTGTCAAGTGTTCTATGGTGGTTAGTATGCGGATGGACTGGTCGGAGGTGTTACTCGACCTGTTGAACACCACTCCGGTCGTCGACGGGGTCGACACCGACGTGTTGGCCGACGCCGCGTCGGCCCGACGCTGGCTGGATCTACGCGACGGGGACGGCCACGGCGTCGACCGTGTCCGCGAGGTGAGAGACGATCTGCAGCGCGTCGTCCGCGGGCGGGCCCACGCCGACGTTCTCAATCGCTACCTCGCGGCCGTCCGTCAGGTGCCGAGGATCCACGGCGACGGACTGGACTGGGACCTCGGCGCCTCGGCCGACTGGGCGGCGCGGGTCGTGTTGGCGTGGGGTCGGCTGCAGAACGAGCGGCCGGGACGGTTGCGGCCCTGCGCCAACGACGAGTGCCACCTGTTCCTGCTCGATCGCAGTCGTGCGGGCACGGGCCGCTGGTGCTCGATGAGCGGATGCGGCAACCGGATGAAGGCGCGTCGGCACTACGGCAGGACGGTGGGCAGGGCCGACGGTCCGTGAGTGGGCGGGCGCCGCGGTCCGCCTGTTCTATGAGGTGGCGCTGAACTCCGGTGGCACGTCGGCCCTGGAACCGGGCCTTCGCCCCGAATACCAGCCCGATTACTACGGTGCTTCGTGTTCGATCCCGACGGGATCAACGTCGAAGCGGTGTGCCATTACCCGGAGTAGGCCGAACTCTCGCTGTGACGACGTAACGTAGGCCGGGTGCGGCACTACTACACCGCGGACGTCATCCGTGAGGCGGAAGCGCCGTTGCTCGCCAGCCTTCCCGACGGAGCCCTCATGCGCAGGGCCGCCTACGGCCTTGCGGGCGCCATCTCCCGCGAACTGCACTTCCGCACCGGCGCGATCGCCGGCCGCCGGGTATGTGCGGTGATTGGTTCCGGCGACAACGGCGGCGACGCACTCTGGGCGGCGACGTTGCTCCGCCGCCGCGGCGTGACGGCGTCGGCGATCGTGCTGAACCCGGAGCGGGTGCACCGCGCCGGGCTCGCGGCATTCACGCGATCCGGCGGCCGTGTCGTCGAAACCCTGCCACCAGCAACGGATCTGGTCATCGACGGGGTGGTCGGCATCTCCGCGACCGGTTCGCTGCGTCCCGATGCCGCCGCGGTGTTCGCCGACGTCGAGGCCGCGGGCGTCCCCGTCGTGGCCGTCGATCTGCCCAGTGGTGTCGACGTGCATACCGGCACGACCGACGGACCTCACGTCACCGCCGCGCTGACCGTCACCTTCGGCGGCCGCAAACCGGTTCACGCCCTTGGAGATTGCGGACGGGTGGAGCTGGTCGACATCGGCTTGGAGCTGCCCGGTTCCGAACTGCGCGAGATGGACAGTTCCGACGTCCGCACGCGGTGGCCCCTTCCCGGCGTGCGCGACGACAAGTACACCCAGGGTGTAACGGGTGTGATGGCAGGTTCGTCCACCTATCCCGGTGCGGCCATCCTGTGTACGGGTGCGGCAGTCGCCGCCACCTCGGGCATGGTGCGGTACGCGGGAACCGCTGCGGCGGAGGTGGTCTCGCACTGGCCCGAGGTGATCGCCACGCGCGGGGCCAACGCGGCGGGCCGGGTGCAAGCCTGGGTGGTGGGGCCGGGGCTCGGCACCGACGAAGCCGGGGCCGCGGCGCTGTGGTTCGCCCTCTCCACCGACCTGCCCGTGATCGTCGACGCCGACGCGCTCACCATCCTGGCCGCACATCCCGACGTCCTCGCGGGACGAACGGCACCCACCGTGCTCACCCCGCACGCGGGCGAGTTCGCCCGGCTCGCCGGCCATCCGCCGGGCGACGATCGCGTGGGTGCCACCCGACGGCTGGCGGAGGCGTTTGGCGCCACCGTCCTGCTGAAGGGCAACGTCACCATCGTGGCGCAGCCGGACGGGCCCGTCTATCTCAATCGCGCAGGCCAATCGTGGGCTGCCACAGCGGGTTCCGGTGACGTGCTCTCCGGTGTGATCGGTGCCCTACTGGCATCGGGTCTGCCCCCGGCCGAGGCCGCGGCGTCGGCGGCCTTCGTTCATGCCCGCGCCGCGGGCCTGGCCGCCGGTGCTCCGGGCCCGCGTCCCGCGCCCACGTCCGCGTCGGGAATCCTCGCCCACGTCCGATCGTCCATCGCCACTCTCTAGAAGGGTCACCAGATGTCACGCAAGCACACTCCGGCAGGATCGATCGCCCCGGCCTATACCGGCAGACTCTCCACCGCGCCGGTGCCGAGGCTGCGCATGCCCGACGAATCGATGGACCCGGAGGCCGCCTACCGGTTCATCCACGACGAGCTCATGCTCGACGGCAGCTCACGGCTGAACCTCGCCACCTTCGTCACCACGTGGATGGACCCCGAGGCCGAGAAGCTGATGGCCGAGACATTCGACAAGAACATGATCGACAAGGACGAGTACCCCGCGACCGCCGCCATCGAGCAGCGCTGCGTATGCATGGTCGCGGACCTCTTCCACGCCGAGAACCTGCGTGACGACGACCCGAGCAGTGCGATCGGCGTGTCCACGGTGGGGTCCAGCGAGGCCGTGATGCTGGCCGGGTTGGCGATGAGCTGGCGGTGGCGGGCGAAGGTCGACCCCGAGAACAAGGGGGAGTGGCGCAGCCGCAGACCGAATCTCGTCATGGGGTCCAACGTGCAGGTGGTGTGGGAGAAGTTCTGTCGCTACTTCGACGTCGAGCCCGTCTACCTCCCGATGGAGGAGGGTCGCTACGTGATCACCCCCGAGCAGGTTCTCGCCGCCGTCGACGAGGACACCATCGGCGTGGTGGGCATCCTTGGCACCACCTACACCGGCGAGCTCGAGCCGATCGCCGAGATCTGTAAGGCCCTCGACAAGTTGGCCGCCGACGGCGGTGTCGACGTTCCGGTGCACGTGGACGCGGCCAGCGGTGGCTTCGTCGTGCCGTTCCTGCACTCGGACGTGACGTGGGACTTCCGCCTTCCCCGGGTGGTGTCGATCAACGTCAGCGGCCACAAGTACGGGCTGACCTACCCGGGCATCGGCTTCGTGGTGTGGCGCAGCGCCGAGTACCTGCCCGACGAGCTGGTCTTCCGGGTCAACTACCTCGGCGGTGACATGCCGACCTTCACGCTGAACTTCTCCAAGGGCGGCAATCAGGTCGTCGGCCAGTACTACAACTTCCTGCGACTTGGTCGAGCCGGTTACGGCCAAGTCATGTCATGCCTCTCGGGCACCGCGCGCTGGCTCGGTGACCAGCTGCGTGACAGCGAGCACTTCGAGCTCATCTCCGATGGCTCGGCGATCCCGGTGGTCAGCTTCTGGCTCAAGGGCAAGCGGGGCTATACCGAGTTCGACGTCTCGCACGGGTTGCGCGCGTACGGCTGGCAGGTGCCGGCGTACACCATGCCCGCCGACGCGACGGACGTGACCGTGCTGCGGGTCGTGGTGCGCGAGGGGTTCTCCACAGACCTCGCCAGGGCCCTGGTGGACGACATCCTCACCACGCTGAAGACCCTGGACCAACTCGAACCCAACGGCCACTTCGACACGTTGCAGCCCTTCGCGCACTAGGCCCGGCGACCCAGCCCGGCGGGCTCTGGGACAATCGACGACGGTGACATGACCATGGACACGACCCAGCTCCCGACATCGACGGCCGCCGCCAAGGCGGTGGTGGACCTCGGCGCGATCGAGCACAACGTGCGCCTGCTGCGCGACCGTGCCGGATCGGCCGAGGTGATGGCGGTCGTGAAGGCCGACGGTTACGGCCACGGGGCCACTCAGGTCGGTCGGGCCGCGATCGCAGCGGGCGCCTCCGAACTCGGCGTCGCGACCCTCGACGAGGCGCTGGCCCTGCGCCGCGACGGCGTGACCGCGCCGGTGCTGTGTTGGCTGCATGCCCCGGGCACCGACTTCGCCCCGGCGCTGCGGGCCGATGTCCAGGTGGGAGTCTCCTCGACGGGCCAGCTCGCCGAGGTGCTCCACGCGGTCGGCGTCACGGGGCGCACCGCCGTGGTCACCGTGAAGGTGGACACGGGCTTGAACCGCAACGGTGTTGCCGCAGCGGACTTCGGCGACCTCCTGGTGGCGCTGCGACGGGCTGTCGCCGACGATGCGATCCGGCTTCGCGGCATCATGTCGCACCTCGCCAACGGTGACGATCCGACCAGCCCGGTCAACGACCAGCAGGCGCAGCGCTTCTCGGAGATGCGCCGTCGGGCGCGCGAGGTAGGCGTCGAGTTCGAGGTCGCGCACCTGTGCAACTCTCCCGCGGCGCTGACGCGTCCCGACCTCGCCTTCGACATGGTGCGCCCGGGCATCGCGGTCTACGGGCAGACTCCCATTCCGGCCAACGGCGACATGGGTTTACGGCCGGCGATGACGTTGACCTGTCCCGTCGTCATGGTCCGAGCGTTGAAGGCGGGGGACGGCGTCTCCTACGGTCATACCTGGATCGCCAAGGCCGACACCACCGTGGCGCTCATCCCCCTCGGGTACGCCGACGGTGTCTTCCGCGGGCTGAGCGGCCGCATCGCCGTCATGATCAACGGGCGGCTCCGGCCGAACGTCGGTCGGATCTGCATGGACCAGTTCGTGGTCGACCTCGGCCCCGGGCCCGTGGACGTCCGCGAGGGTGACGAAGCCGTGCTCTTCGGTCCCGGCGACGCGGGTGAGCACACGGCGCAGGACTGGGCCGAACTGCTGGGCACCATCAACTACGAGGTGGTCACCAGCCCGCGCGGCCGGTTGTCCCGGGTGTACGTCGGCGCGACGGGCGAAAACCGTTGAACGACTTCCCCGGTGGCGGCTCGCGCCGCAACAGGCGAGCGCGGCGCTGGTTGGCCGGCGCCGCCGGGCTGTCGGCGGTCGGCGGGCTCGCCGGAACCACCGTGGCCCGCTCACTTACCCGACGAGTGGCTGACGTCGACCCGCACCGCGACGAGGACTTCGAACTGCTCGACGCCGATCGGGGGTGCGTGGTGACCACGCCCGACGGTGTGCCGCTTGCGGTTCGGGAGGTGGGACCCGCCGACGCGCCGCTGACGGTGGTCTTCGCCCACGGTTTCTGTCTGCGCATGGGGGCCTTCCACTTTCAGCGGGCGCGGCTGACCGAGCAGTGGGGTTCGCAGGTCCGGATGGTCTTCTACGATCAGCGCGGGCACGGCCAGTCCGGTGATGCGCCTCCCGAGACGTTCACCGTTCCCCAACTGGGGCAGGACCTCGAGTCGGTGTTGGCGGTGATGGCGCCCCGCGGGCCGGTGGTCCTGGTGGGGCACTCGATGGGAGGGATGACGGTGCTGGCCCACGCCCGCCAGTACCCGCAGCGCTATCCCCACCGGATCGTGGGCGTTGCACTGATTTCGTCTGCCGCCGAGGGCGTTTCGCGCTCACCCTTGGGTGAGATACTGAAGAACCCGGTCCTCGAGGCGGCTCGCTTCGCCGTGCGCTACGCACCCAAGGCGGTTCATCGCACCCGCGGTGCGGCCAGTTCGGTGATCGGACCAGTGCTGCGGGCGGCGTCCTACGGGGACGAGAAGATCAGCAGCAGCGTCGTGGCGTTCTCCGAAAGGATGATGCACGGGACGCCGATCTCCACCCTGATCGGGTTCCTGCATGCGCTCGAGGTGCACGACGAGACCGCCGCCCTTGCCACGCTGGCGCAGGTGCCCGCCCTGATCGTCTGCGGTGACCACGACCTGTTGACGCCGATGGAGTACTCCGAGAACATGGCCGCTCAGTTGCCGAAGTCCGAGCTCGTCATCGTCGGCGGCGCGGGCCATCTCGTGCAACTCGAGCAGCCCGAGATCGTCGATGACGCGCTGGTGCGACTCGTCGAGCGCGCAACGCCCTCGAAGCTGGTCGCGATGGCGCGTCGGCTGAGGGAACGGGCTCGCAATCATGGCTGAGGTGCTCGAGGGAACCGCCGAGCTGGCGACCGCGGAGGACACCGCCGGCCTCGGCGCCCGGTTGGGCGCGGATCTGCGGGCCGGTGACGTCGTCGTGCTATCCGGCCCATTGGGTGCGGGAAAGACGGTGTTGGCAAAGGGAATTGCGCGCGCCATGGACGTCTCGGGCACGGTCACGTCGCCGACCTTCGTCCTGGCCCGCGTACACCCGGCGCGACGGGCGGGCTCGCCGGCCATGGTGCACGTCGACGTCTACCGGCTTCTCGACCACGCCGGCGCCGACCTGCTGGCAGAGCTGGATTCCCTCGACCTCGACACCGACCTCGACGATGCCGTCGTGGTCGTCGAATGGGGTGAGGGGCTTGCCGAACGGCTGTCGGACCGCCACCTCGACATCAGGCTCGAGCGCGGGAGCGACACCGACGTTCGGGTGGCGACCTGGCGGTGGCAGCGGGGCGAGCGCAGCGACGGGGAGGCGACTTCGTGACCGTCGTCCTCGCCATCGACACCGCCACCCCCGCCGTCACCGCCGGGGTGGTGCGCCGCGGCCCCTCGGGAGTCGACGTCGTGGGCGAACGGGTCACCGTCGACCCCCGCGCGCACGCCGAGCAGCTCACTCCGAATGTGTTGGACGCCTTGGCCGATGCCGGTCTGCGCATGGCCGACCTCGGTGCCGTCGTCGTGGGTTGCGGCCCCGGACCGTTCACGGGCCTGCGCGTAGGGATGGCGACTGCCGCCGCCTACGGCCACGCCCTCGGCATCCCCGTCTTCGGGGTGTGCAGCCTCGACGCCATCGGCGTGGATACCGCCGGCGACGTCCTGGTAGTCACCGATGCCCGCCGTCGCGAGGTGTACTGGGCGCGATACCGCGACGGTGTCCGCATCGACGGCCCCGCCGTGAATGCGCCGGCCGACGTTCCCGCCGGCGCGGTGGCCGTGGCCGGATCACGTCTGCACGCAGCGCTTTTCGAGTTGCCGCTGCTGGCTCCCGTCGAACCGACCGCGTCGGGGCTCGTGCGCGTCGTCGATTGGTCCGTTTCGGAGCCGGAGCCGCTCGTCCCGCTGTATCTGCGGCGTCCGGACGCCAAGCCGCAACAGCCTGTGTGCCCATGACCGTCGAATACGGACCGCTCACGGTCGGCGACGCGGATCGCTGCGCGGAGTTGGAGAGTGAACTGTTTCCCGGCGATGACCCCTGGCCTGCCGTGGCGTTCATCCGCGAGCTGGAGTCCGCGCACAACCACTACGTCGCCGCTCGTCTGGACGGCGAAGTCGTCGGCTATGCGGGTATTACCAGACTGGGACGAAAGCCGCCCTACGAGTACGAGGTTCACACCATCGGCGTCGACGTACGAGTCCAGGGCCGGGGCGTCGGTCGGGCGCTGCTGGACAACCTGTTGGACATCGCCGACGGCGGCACGATCTTTCTCGAGGTGCGGACCGACAACGCGGCGGCCATCGGCCTGTACGAGAGTGTCGGCTTTACGGTGGTGGGCATGCGCAAACGGTATTACCGGGTCAGCGGTGCCGATGCGTACATGATGCGGCGACCGGCCAAGGAGGTGGCGAAGTGATCGTCTTGGCGATCGAGAGCTCTTGTGACGAAACGGGTGTGGGCATTTGTCGGCTTGACGACGACGGGACCGTGACGTTGCTCGCCGACGAGGTGGCCTCCAGCGTCGACGAACACGCCCGGTTCGGCGGCGTGGTCCCCGAGATCGCCTCACGCGCGCATCTCGAAGCGCTCGGGCCCACCATGCGCCGGGCGCTGGCCGTTGCGAACGTGACCAAGCCGGACGTCGTCGCAGCCACCATCGGGCCTGGCCTCGCGGGTGCGTTGTTGGTGGGAGTTGCTGCGGCAAAGGCGTATTCGGCGGCCTGGGGGGTGCCGTTCTATGCGGTGAACCACCTCGGCGGGCATCTCGCCGCCGACGTCTACGACCACGGCCCGCTACCCGAGAGCATCGGTCTGCTGGTGTCGGGTGGGCACACCAACCTGCTGCACGTCCGGTCGTTGGGGGAGCCGATCGAGGAGCTCGGCAGCACGGTCGACGACGCCGCCGGCGAGGCGTACGACAAGATCGCCCGGCTTCTCGGCCTCGGCTATCCCGGCGGCCGCGTGCTCGACGACCTGGCGCGCACCGGCGACCGCGAGGCGATCGTGTTCCCGCGCGGTATGACCGGACCTCGCGACGACCCCTACGCCTTTAGCTTCTCGGGGCTCAAGACGTCGGTCGCCAGGTACGTCGAGTCCCACCCGGACGCCGCGACGGCCGACGTCGCAGCCGGCTTCCAGGAGGCGGTCGCCGACGTGTTGACGAGGAAGGCGGTCCACGCCGCAGAGGCACTCGGCGTATCGACGCTGCTGATCGCCGGGGGAGTCGCCGCCAATTCGCGCTTGCGCGAACTCGCCGAGGAGCGCTGCGCCGCGGCCGGGGTGACGTTGCGGGTGCCGCGGCCGAGGCTCTGCACGGACAACGGCGCGATGATCGCCTCGTTCGCTGCGCATCTGATTGCCGCGGGTGCGCCGCCGTCGCAGTTGGCCGTGGCGACCGACCCGGGCTTGCCGGTGGTGACGGGGCAGGTCGCGTGAGACTCTCGGTGGCGCGGAGAAGCGAGTGAGCCATAGCCTTGAGGAACTAGCACTCGCGTGTATAGAGTGCTAAGTGGCAGGCGGCCAAACCCCGCTCCGGCTCCCGCGACGACGGCGCGACGGCTAGGACGCATGCCGAACAACTAACAACTGCTGGAAAATCCGTGAAGGTCCGGGAATCGTCCCGGATCGCACCCCTATCAATGTGGAGGGCTCCATCGTGGCCGTGAACATCAAGCCACTCGAGGACAAGATCCTCGTTCAGGCCAATGAGGCCGAGACTACGACCGCTTCCGGTCTGGTCATCCCCGACACCGCCAAGGAGAAGCCGCAGGAAGGCACCGTCGTCGCAGTTGGCCCCGGCCGCTGGGACGAGGATGGCGAAAAGCGCATCCCCCTGGACGTCGCCGAAGGTGACACCGTCATCTACAGCAAGTACGGCGGCACCGAGATCAAGTACAACAACGAGGAGTACCTGATCCTGTCGGCACGCGACGTGCTGGCTGTCGTCTCCAAGTAAGCGTCAGCATTCCGCCCCGGAGGTCCCCGTTCACACGGGCGATGTCCGGGGCGGCATGCGTTTGAGTCTCATCTACGTAGACAGAAAGAACATTCATGAGCAAGCAGATTGAGTTCAACGAGACTGCGCGCCGGGCGATGGAGGCGGGCGTCGACAAGCTCGCCGACGCGGTCCGCGTGACCCTCGGACCGCGCGGTCGGCACGTGGTGCTCGCCAAGGCGTTCGGCGGCCCGGTCGTCACGAACGACGGCGTCACCATCGCCCGCGAGATCGACCTCGAGGACCCGTTCGAGAACCTCGGTGCCCAGCTGGTCAAGTCGGTCGCCACCAAGACCAACGACGTCGCGGGCGACGGCACCACCACCGCCACCGTGCTCGCCCAG
Organism: Mycolicibacterium sp. TUM20985; assembly: GCF_030295745.1. Classification (NCBI taxonomy): domain Bacteria; kingdom Bacillati; phylum Actinomycetota; class Actinomycetes; order Mycobacteriales; family Mycobacteriaceae; genus Mycobacterium; species Mycobacterium antarcticum. The sequence continues at coordinate 4,700,383 of NZ_AP027291.1, read as the reverse complement.
GCGATCATCAAGTCCGGGCTGCGCAACGTGGCCGCGGGCGCCAACCCCATCGAGTTGGGCATCGGCATCGCCAAGGCCGCGGACGCGGTGTCCGAGGCCCTGCTGGCCGCCGCCACCCCGATCACCGATCAGAACGGCATCGCGCAGGTCGCGACCGTGTCGTCGCGTGACGAGGTCATCGGTGCACTGGTCGGCGAGGCCATGACCAAGGTCGGCCACGATGGCGTCGTCACCGTCGAGGAGTCCTCGACGCTGAACACCGAGCTCGAGGTCACCGAGGGCGTCGGCTTCGACAAGGGCTTCACCTCGGCGTACTTCATCACCGACTTCGACGCCCAGGAAGCCGTCCTCGAGGACGCACTGGTGCTGCTGAACCGGGAGAAGATCAGCTCGCTTCCCGACCTGCTGCCACTGCTGGAGAAGGTCGCGGAGTCCGGCAAGCCGCTGCTGATCATCGCCGAGGACGTCGAGGGTGAGGCGCTGTCGACCCTGGTCGTCAACGCCATCCGCAAGACGCTCAAGGCCGTCGCCGTGAAGGCGCCGTTCTTCGGTGACCGCCGCAAGGCGTTCCTCGACGACCTCGCGGTCGTCACGGGTGGCCAGGTGGTCAATCCCGACGTCGGTCTGCTGCTCCGCGAGGTCGGCCTCGAAGTGCTGGGCACCGCGCGACGCGTGGTCGTCAGCAAGGACAGCACCGTGATCGTCGACGGCGGCGGTAGCCACGACGCGATCGAGGGCCGCAAGTCGCAGTTGCGCGCCGAGATCGAGGCCACCGACTCCGACTGGGACCGCGAGAAGCTCGAGGAGCGTCTGGCCAAGCTGTCCGGCGGCGTCGCCGTCATCAAGGTCGGCGCGGCCACCGAGACTGATCTCAAGAAGCGCAAGGAGGCCGTGGAGGACGCGGTCGCGGCAGCCAAGGCCGCCGTCGAGGAGGGCATCGTCACCGGCGGTGGCGCCGCCCTCGTCCAGGCGGGGTCGGTGCTCAAGGCGCTGCGCGAGTCGCTGACGGGTGACGAGGCGCTCGGCGTCGACGTCTTCGCGTCGGCTCTGCCGTCGCCGCTGTACTGGATCGCCACCAACGCCGGGCTCGACGGCGCGGTCGTGGTGAACAAGGTGTCGGAGCTGCCGGCCGGGCAGGGTTTCAACGCTGCGACGCTGACGTACGGCGATCTGCTGGCCGACGGTGTCGTCGACCCCGTGAAGGTGACCCGCTCCGCGGTGGTCAACGCGGCGTCGGTGGCGCGGATGATCCTCACCACCGAGACGGCGATCGTCGACAAGCCGGCCGACTCGGAGGATAGCGGCCACGGCCATCACGGCCACTCGCACTAGCTAGCCGCAACGAAGTACCCCCGGCCGGAAACGGCCGGGGGTGTCTTCGTTTCTAGGTGGTCTGATCGGGGATGGTGGGATCGTCACCGAACTCGGGATCGGGGCTGTCACCGCCCGGGCCCGTGACGGGCTCCGTCTCATCGTTGGCGTCGGTCTGGCGTTCGTCGCTGCGGGGCTCGGTCATGTCGACCACTTACCCACTTTTGGCAATGGCCGCGCGTGAAGAATCGGGTCGGTTCGGAAAACTCGTTCACGCGGCGGCGGGCAGCCTCATCGGCAGAGTGCTCATCGCGAAGTGGGTCTCCCCGCAAGGCGGGCAGAACACGTCGTACCGGAGCCCGCCACCGGGCATCGCGTCGAGCCGGAAGACCAGGAGTTCCGTGCATCGTGGGCACCGTGTCATGCCGTCTTCGACCGTGAAACTCATCGAAAGCCTTCCTGAGGGTGGCGGGTCATCGCGTCGCTCGCACGCAGCTCCCAAGCTAGCTAGTCAACCTAATAGATAGCTGAGAAGCAGGCCGATGTGCTGGGTCTCACCATGTGGATGGGTTACGCCCCGCATCTGACATGAGTAAAATCGGGTTGACTCCTTACTGATGGTCGGCACCGTGCCGTGCCGTGGCCAGGAGCGACCACACGAGAGTGACGATGCAGGAGGGCAGTGCCGTGGAGGCGACGCGTAATCGGGCCGGCCAACAGTGGCGGGCGCGTCAACGCGAAATCCTGACCCGCATCGTCCGGGAGACTGATCCGCCGACGGGAAGCCTGCCGCGCATCGCGGAGAGTCGGGACCTCGACGATGCCTACAGCGCGCGCGTCGGCGAGGTACTCGATCTGGCAGGAACGATCGGTGCCATCCTGATGGCGTCCGGAATGCCTGCGACCGCCACGATGGACCAGGTCAGGGGCATTGCGGGCGCGTACGGGCTGGAGCGTTGCGAGGTCGACGTCATCAACACGACGATCCACGTCTCTGCCTACCGCGGCCCGACGTCGGCGCCCGCCAGCACGCTCCACATCGTGCGGTCGCGTTCAATCGACTTCAGCAGGTTGGCGGCCGTCGACCGCCTGATCGGGCGCATCCGCGGCGGTGAAGTCTCGCCTTCGACCGCGCGCGACGAGCTCGACGCCATCAGTACTGCCCCGCACCCTTACAAGCGCTGGGTCGCCACGCTGGCTTGGGGTGCACTGGCCTTCGCGACGGCGGGAACCCTGGGCGCTGGTTTGCTGGCGTGTCTGGTGAGCGCCCTGAGTGCCATGACGATCGACCGGGTCAACCGGCGACTGAATCAGCACGGGCTGCCGTTCTTCTTCCAGTACGCGGTCGGGGGCGCGATCGCGACGGCGCCGCCGCTACTGCTGTATTGGCTCAGTCCCAAGCTGGGGATTCAGTTCGAGCCGACGGTCGCGATCGCAGCCGGCCTCGTCGTGCTCCTGGCCGGGCTGTCGTTGGTCGGCTCCGTCGGCGACGTCATCACGGGCGCCCCGGTGACGGCTGCCGCCCGCTTCTTCGAGTTGGTCATGATGACGGCCGCGACGATCGCCGGGGTGGCCTTGGTGCTGCACCTCGCCAACCGCTTCGGCGCGCCGTTCGTGGCGATCAGCGCCGACGGACCGCCCGCGCTGGCGGAGTTACCGGCCCGCGTCGCGTTCGGTGCGGCGAGCGCTGCGGCGTATGCCCTGGCCTGCTATGCCGAACGGAGCTCGGCGGTGGCCGCGGCATTCGGGGGTGCGACGGGCGCCCTCGTCTTCCTCCTGGCGCAGGGCGCGGGGCTGGGTGCGGTGGTGGCGTCGTTCGCCGCGGCGGTGCTGATCGGGTTGGTGGGGCGACTGATGGAACGACGCAATCTCGCTCCGCCGATGGTCGTGTCGATTACCGGCATCGTGCCCCTGCTGCCGGGCCTCGCCCTGCTGCACGGCATCTACGCGATCCTCAACGACCAGCACGCCGTCGGATTCGCCTCCGTGTTGGGCGCATTGGCGATCGGGACCGCGCTGGCGGCCGGTGTCACGTTGGGGGAGTGGAGTTCGTGGAAGGTTCGGCGGCGACGGGTCCACCCCGCCCGCGCCCGCTAGGTGTCAGCAGAACAGGCCCACCCCGTACGGGGTGGGCCTGTTCTGATACTGAGGCTGCTAGCTATCCGTCGCGCTGCGGCGCTCACGCGGTGCGGCGGATGCCCCGCTTGAGGAGGAGCTCCCGCTCGGACTCGCTGAGGCCACCCCAGATGCCATACGGCTCACCGACCGCGAGGGCATGGGACCGGCACTGGGCGACCACCGGGCAACTCCGGCACATCTCCTTGGCGCGCATCTCACGCTGGGCGCGGGCGCGGCCCCGCTCGCCGTCGGGATGGAAGAACATCGAGGAATCGACACCCCGGCAAAGTCCCGACATCTGCCAATCCCAGATGTCGGCGTTTGGCCCGGGCAACTGCTGCGGTTGTGGCATTGGGAAAATCCCTCTCTACGCGCATCTTTCGCGAACGAACGAAAGCGTGAGTCGTGTAGCTGATCCGAGCACGTGTCGCCGATGACTACTCGTGCACACAAACTAGAAGGGCTAGTGAACACGGGTCAATACCTTGCGCATGTGCTCAACCGCATAACGGCAGGCCGAGATTTAACATCACGTTCATCCTTGCGACGCGGGCGCAACGAGAAGAGTGATCACGAAACGCCAACCGCCCGATTTCGATTCGCGTTTGTCCTGCTCGCGCGCTTGCGCCGGCCATCCGTCGCGTGGTGGGGCCGAGCGACAGTTGACACGGTCGTAACACGGCGACCATGAACTGTTAACGAAAGTCGCGGTCCGCGCCTGTTCGGCGGACGCGGCAGCCCGTTCGAGCTTCCCCTGGTTCGCCGGACCGCGCGCGTTGATAGCCTCGCCGCGGATGAGCTCACTCGACGAGGCCGCGTTCGGGGAGGACCCCGGTCGATGGCCGTTGCCCGCCGCGGGCACGGCCGCCGAACTGTGGCTCCGAGCCGTGGCCGCGGGCGGCCAGGGCCGTTACGGCAGCGCGGCGGCCGACCTGGAATCGCTCGGGCGGACTCGACCCCACCGCGCCTTGGCGTCGCTCGCACACAGCACCAGGGCGTCGTTCCTGCGTCAGCTCGGCGGGCACCGCGAGGCCAGGGCGTGGGACGGCCTGGCGTGGGTCGCCGCGGACTCCAACCTCGCCGCCGGTGCCGACGCACTGATCGGTCTGGCCGCCGATGCGCTCGGTCTGGGCCGGTTCGCCCTGTCCCAGCGGTTGTTGCTACGCGCGGAAGGCCTCGTGGCCCTCGACGCCCCCGCCCGGCTCGCGGTGCGACTGTCCTGGGTGCACGCGGAACTGGCGATGTTCACCGGCGAGGGCACCGCGGCCGTCGGTCATGCCGAGAGCGCGGTCGACTCGGCACAGCGGTCGGGATCGGCGCGCCACCGCACCAAGTCGCAGGTCGTGCTCTCGGCTGCCCTGTGCAGTGCCGGCGACGTCGACGCGTCCAGGCGAGTCGCCGACGCGGCCCTGCGAGACGCCGAACGGCTGGGATTGATTCCCCTGAGCTGGGCTTCGGCCTCACTCCTCGCCGACATCGGTAGCGCGGAGTGCGGCCCCGCGGAGATCGCCGCACGTCGCGACGGGTTCGCCGAGGTCATCCGGCATCGGGGCGGGACGTGGACGGCGCGGTGAAACAGCGACTTACCTCCCGATCACTAGTCTCTAGCTGACACACCCGCTGAGAGGTGCCTCGTGCCCCATCCGTAACGCTGGAGATACTGCCCACGATGACAATTTCGGGAGACAGTCTCGATGGTGTCGTTGCCAGAGCGGTGAACGGCGATCGAGATGCACTCCGGGAAGTGCTGGAGACCATCCGGCCGATCGTCTTCCGGTATTGCCGGGCGAGGGTCGGGTCAGCGGAACGCAGTGGTCTCTCAGCAGACGACGTGGCTCAGGAGGTGTGCTTGGCCGCCATCACGGCGCTGCCGCGCTACAAGGATCAGGGACGACCGTTCCTGGCCTTCGTCTATGGCATCGCCGCACACAAGGTTGCTGACGCTCATCGCGCTCAGGGGCGCAACCGCGCCGACGCGACCGACACGCTCCCGGACCGTCCCTCACTCGAGGCAGGCCCGGAGCAGATGGCGATCGACACCGAAGCGGCCGAGCGCATGAACAAGCTGCTCGCGATCCTTCCGGAGAAGCAGCGCGAGATCCTGATCCTGCGGGTGGTCGTCGGCATGAGTGCCGAGGAGACCGCCGAGGCCGTCGGAAGCACTGCGGGCGCCGTACGGGTGGCGCAGCATCGCGCTCTGGCGCGTCTCAAGGGCGAGCTGAGCGGAACGGGGCGCGCAGATGCCTGACTTCGGTCGTTGGACGTCCAATGGTGGAGACCCGTCGCTCAACGAGATCAACCGGGCCGACAAGTTCTTCGAATCTCTCGCCACCAAGCAGTCGGTGTATTCGACTGACCGCGAAGAGGCCGAACTGGCCTTCCTGCTGTCCGGATGGCGCGACGACGTTCGGGACGCAGCCATCACGGCACCGGTGACCACACGCGACGCCGTGGCGGCCCTGCAGAGTGGCATGGCCAGGAACCGAGGGCCACGACGGTCGTTCGCGGTCGTCGGCTCCGTGGCCGCCGCCATGCTGTGCATCGGCGGGTTCGGCACGGCGGTGTACGGCGCCGGTCCGGGTGACACGTTGTACGGCATGCGGACGGCGTTGTTCGGGCAGAGTCAGGTAACCCGCGACGACCAGGTCGAGCTGGCGTCGGCGCAACTGGCGCAGGTGCAGCAGCTGATCGACGACGGCCAGTGGCAGGAAGCGCAGGACAAGCTCGTCGCCGTCAGCACCACGGTGCAGGACGTCGGACAGGTCGAGCAGAAGCAGCAGCTCGTCGAGCAGTGGAATGCGTTGACCTACAAGGTGGTCGAGCAAGATCCCGCGGCGACCCTGCCGCAGGGGGAGCCGTTGCCCGTCCTGCCGTCGTCGCCATTGACCTGGCTGCCGGTGCCCGTCGTCGAAGCGACGGCGTCATCGTCGACGTCCACGTCGTCGTCGGACGCTTCGGTGAGTTCGACGACCGACTCGTCGGCGCCGTCGGAGGTACCGCCGTCCGACGGGTCGACCACACCCACGTCGGCGTCGGCGTCGACGACTGCGGGCCCGACCTCCGTGTCTTCGCCGTCCTCGACCCCCGCCGCGTCGACGTCACCGGCTCCCACCACGGCAGTACCCGCGGCACCGCCACCGCCACCGCCGACGAGCACCGCCGTGCCGCCGACCCCAACGACCACGACGACCACGACGACCATCACCGCCGGGACGACCATCACGCAGGCGCCGGCCGCCATTGCGCCGCCGCCGCCGACGTCGGCCGCGCCTCCCGTCGTTCGGGCGACCTCGACGACGGTGACCTCTCCGCCGCCGTCGCCGGCGCCGCCTGCGGTCGCACCCGTGGAACCAACACGTCCGGCGACTACGACGCCACCGGTCGAGCGGCCCGTCGGCGAACCGGCGGTCACCACCACGGTGTTGCCGCCGTCGTAGACACCGGCTTCGGCGGGGCAGTCAGCAACGTCGGCTCGCGCCCTCGGCTGGCCCGCGAACTAGGCCAAGGCCCCCGCGAGGGCTCGATGGCAAACGGGTGTGACAGGACCGGCTAGAGGTGCCAGCGAAGGGGACGTCTACGCCCTCAGCGATAACCGTCTGATTCGGTCGTCGCCTCGTTGAGGGACGCATCGGCGTAGCCGCGGCAATAGTCCCAGGTGACATAGGCGTCGGGCTCGGGGTCGTAGGCCGGCTCGTGGGGCCGAACGGTCCCGTCCACCAGCAGCTGCAGGAGGTTGGCCCGCAACATGTCCCAGTCGTGATAGTGGTCCTGCTGGCATTCGTCGCAGCAGACCACTAGACCGCGGATTCCCTTGTGCCCCAACAGTGCTTCGTAAACGGCCAGATCGGCGAGATCGGCCTCGACGGCGATGCGTTCCTGTGGGTCCAACGGCTGCCCAGGCTCGAGTGCGTCCAGAGCCGCCGTAGGGTCGCTCGGATCATCGGCGAAGGGGTCGGGCGGCAAACCCGGTGGCAGATGGTCACGCACGGCTCCACACTACTCAGGACCGCGGGTGTCGCGCCAGCGATCCGCACGCTGCGTCAAGGCATGTCGCGTGTTCCAACCACGTTGCCAATGGCGCGTGGAGCCAAGCGTCGCGCCCGATCCCGATAGGATGGTCCCGTAGTTCTGCGCCACCTGGAGGCCACACAAATGTCGATCGCTGAAAGCAGCCTGCCCCTCGCCGTTCCGGTGCCCACCGGCGGAGACGATCCCACCAAGATCGCGATGCTCGGACTCACCTTCGACGACGTCCTACTGCTCCCCGCGGCCTCCGACGTGGTGCCCGCGAATGCGAACACGTCCAGCCAGCTCACCAAGCGGATCCGGCTGCGGGTGCCGCTCGTCAGCTCGGCGATGGACACCGTCACCGAATCGCGGATGGCCATTGCGATGGCGAGGGCCGGCGGGATGGGCGTGCTGCACCGCAACCTGCCGGTGGCCGAGCAGGCCGGCCAGGTCGAGACGGTCAAGCGGTCCGAAGCCGGGATGGTCACCGACCCCGTGACGTGCTCGCCCGACAACACACTGGCCGAGGTCGACGCCTTGTGTGCGCGGTTCCGCATCTCGGGACTGCCCGTGGTCGACGTCACCGGGTCGCTGGTCGGCATCATCACCAACCGGGACATGCGCTTCGAGGTCGACATGAACAAGCCCGTCTCGGAGGTGATGACCAAGGCCCCGTTGATCACTGCCCAGGCGGGTGTGACGGCCGACGCGGCGCTGGGCCTGCTGCGGCGGCACAAGATCGAGAAGCTGCCGATCGTCGACGGTCACGGCAAGCTGACCGGGCTCATCACGGTCAAGGACTTCGTCAAGACCGAACAGTTCCCGTTGGCCACCAAGGACAGTGACGGCCGCCTGCTGGTCGGCGCCGCGGTCGGTGTCGGTGGCGACGCCAGGGAGCGGGCCATGACGTTGGTCGACGCCGGCGTCGACGTCGTGATCGTGGACACCGCGCACGCCCACAACCGTGGCGTCCTCGACATGGTGCACTGGGTCAAGACGATGGCCGGCAATCGCGTCGAGGTGGTCGGCGGCAACGTCGCTACCCGTGCTGCGGCCGCCGCACTGGTGGAGGCCGGCGCCGACGCGGTCAAGGTGGGCGTCGGCCCAGGATCCATCTGCACGACGCGGGTCGTCGCCGGAGTGGGTGCACCGCAGATCACCGCGATCCTCGAGGCCGTCGCCGCGTGCGCACCCCACGGCGTGCCCGTCATCGCCGACGGTGGTCTGCAGTATTCGGGCGATATCGCCAAGGCGTTGGCGGCGGGTGCGTCGACCGCGATGCTCGGCTCGCTCCTTGCAGGCACCGCCGAGGCACCGGGTGACCTGATCTTCGTCAACGGCAAGCAGTTCAAGAGTTATCGCGGGATGGGATCGCTGGGCGCCATGCAGGGTCGCGGTGAGAAGAAGAGCTACTCCAAGGACCGCTACTTCCAGGACGACGTGCTGAGCGAGGACAAGCTGGTGCCCGAGGGCATCGAGGGCCGGGTACCGTTCCGCGGGCCGCTGTCGACCGTGATCCACCAGCTGACCGGAGGTCTGCGGGCAGCGATGGGGTACACCGGTTCGCCCACCATCGAGCATCTTCAGCAGGCGCAGTTCGTGCAAATCACCGCGGCGGGTCTCAAGGAGAGCCACCCGCACGACATCACGATGACGACTGAAGCCCCCAACTACTACGCACGCTAGGGACGCGACAAAACATGCGTGACATGGTCGAGATCGGCATGGGCAGAACCGCCCGCCGCACCTACGAACTCCGTGACATCAACATCGTTCCGTCGCGGCGCACCCGGTCATCACAGGACGTCTCGACGGCATGGCAGCTCGACGCCTACCGCTTCGAGGTTCCGGTGGTCGCGCACCCCACCGATGCCCTGGTGTCGGTGGAGTTCGCGATCGAGTTGGGTCGCCTCGGCGGCCTCGGGGTGCTCAACGGCGAGGGCCTGATAGGCAGACACGCCGACGTCGAGTCGAAGATCGCCCAAGTGGTCGAGGCGGCTGCCAAGGAGTCCGATCCATCGGCTGCGATCCGGCTGCTGCAGCAGTTCCACGCGGAGCCGCTGAATCCAGATCTGTTGGGCAGCGCGGTCGCTCGCATCCGAGACGCGGGTGTCACCACCGCGGTGCGGGTCAGCCCTCAAAACGCGCAGGCTCTCACGCCTGCGCTGGTGGCTGCCGGGCTCGACCTCCTCGTCATCCAGGGCACCATCATCTCCGCGGAGCGCGTCGCCCAGGACCGCGACGGCTCCGGCGAGCCGCTGAACCTCAAGACGTTCATCTCCGAACTCGACGTGCCGGTGGTGGCGGGCGGCGTGCTCGACCACCGCACGGCCCTGCACCTGATGCGAACCGGAGCGGCGGGTGTGATCGTCGGGTACGGCTCCACCGCCGGGGTCACCACCAGCGACGAGGTGCTCGGCATCAGCGTGCCGATGGCCACCGCGATCGCCGACGCGGCGGCCGCGCGCCGTGAGTACCTCGACGAGACGGGCGGCCGCTACGTCCACGTGCTGGCCGACGGTGACATCCACACTTCCGGTGAGCTCGCCAAGGCCATCGCCTGCGGTGCCGACGCCGTCGTGTTGGGAACGCCGCTGGCCTCGGCGGCCGAGGCGCTCGGCGACGGTTGGTTCTGGCCGTCGGCGGCCGCGCACCCGTCGCTGCCGCGCGGTGCTCTGCTGCAGGTGGCGCTCGGTGAGCGCCCGGCGCTGGATCAGGTGCTCAATGGACCGTCCGACGATCCGTTCGGTTCGCTGAACCTCGTCGGAGGGCTGCGCCGCTCGATGGCCAAGGCCGGCTACTGCGACCTCAAGGAATTTCAGAAAGTCGGCCTGACCGTCGGCCGCTGAGCCGTCGCAAAGGTGCTGCTCAAGGCCATGCACTTTACAAGTTAGGGTCGACTGTCTAGCACGTTACCCGTCGGTAAGTTCATAATGTCCACATGGATCCCGACTACGACGTCCTGATCATCGGCTCCGGTTTCGGCGGCAGCGTCAGCGCACTGCGGCTCACCGAGAAGGGCTACCGCGTCGGTGTGCTGGAGGCCGGCCGCCGGTTCGAGGACGAGGACATGGCGAAGACGTCGTGGAACCTCCGCAAGTTCCTCTGGATGCCGCGGCTCGGCATGTACGGCATCCAGCGCATCCATCTGCTGCGCAACTGCATGATCCTGGCCGGTGCCGGCGTCGGTGGTGGCTCGCTGAACTACGCGAACACCCTGTACGTGCCGCCGGAGCCGTTCTTCGCCGACAAGCAGTGGTCGCACATCACGGACTGGCGCGCCGAGTTGATGCCGCACTACGACCAGGCCACCCGGATGCTCGGCGTCGTCACCAACCCGACGTTCACCGACGCCGACCGCATCCTCAAGGAGGTGGCCGACGACATGGGCGTCGGCGACACCTTCGTGCCCACGCCGGTCGGCGTGTTCTTTGGTCCGGACGGCCAGAAGACGCCCGGCAAGACCGTGCCCGACCCGTACTTCGGAGGCGTCGGACCTGCGCGGACCGGTTGCATCGAATGCGGATCCTGCATGACCGGCTGCCGCTACGGCGCCAAGAACACCCTGCTGAAGAACTACCTGGGCCTGGCGGAAACCGCTGGCGCAGACGTCATTCCGATGACGACGGTGACCAGTTTCGAGCCGCGGCCCGGTGGCGGCTGGGATGTGCACACGGCCCGCACCGGGCGCTGGCTGCGCAAGAAGAAGCGGACGTTCACCGCGTCGCACGTGATCGTGGCGGCGGGCACATGGGGTACGCAGCAACTGCTGTTCAAGATGCGCGACACCGGCCGGCTGCCGCAGCTGTCGAACCAGCTCGGCGTGCTCACCCGGACCAACTCCGAGTCGATCGTCGGGGCCGGTCGGCTGCGGGTGCGCGACGATCTCGACCTGACCCACGGCGTGGCGATCACGTCCTCGATCCATCCCACCGCAGACACCCACATCGAACCGTGCCGCTACGGCAAGGGGTCCAACGCCATGGGGCTGCTGCAGACCCTCATGACCGACGGGGTGCTGCCCGACGGGACCGGCGTGCCGCGCTGGAAGCAGCTCGTCCAGTCCGCGCAGTCCGACCCCAGGGGCACGATGCGACTGCTCAACCCGCGGCGGTGGAGTGAGCGCACGATGATCGCGCTGGTGATGCAGCACCTCGACAACTCGATCACCACGTACACCAAGAAGAGCAAGCTGGGGTTCCGTCGACTGGTCAGCAAGCAGGGCCACGGCGAACCCAATCCGACGTGGATCCCGGCGGGCAATGAGGTCACTCGCCGGATCGCCAAGAAGATCGACGGCGTCGCGGGCGGCACCTGGGGTGAGCTGTTCAACATCCCACTGACCGCCCACTTCCTCGGCGGCGCGACGATCGGCGATACGGCGGAGCACGGCGTCATCGACCCGTACCACCGCGTCCACCACTATCCGACCCTGTCGGTGGTGGACGGGGCCGCGATCTCGGCGAACATGGGCGTCAACCCGTCGCTGAGCATCACGGCGCAGGCCGAGCGGGCCGCATCGCTGTGGCCCAACAAGGGTGAGGTGGACCAGCGGCCCGCTCAGGGGCAGCCGTACCAGCGGCTGGCGCCGATTCCGCCTCAGCACCCCGTGGTGCCGGCCGACGCGCCCGCGGCACTGCGCCGGCTCCCGATCGAACCGGTCCGCTCGATCGGCTGAGGCCGGAGGGCAGGTCCGGCGGCGTCCGCCACTAGACTGCAGCAGTGGAAACGGCATCACCCCGGCCCGTGTTGGTCGTCGACTTCGGCGCGCAGTACGCGCAGCTCATCGCCCGTCGCGTCCGGGAGGCGCGGGTTTACTCGGAGGTCATCCCGCACACCGCGACGGTCGATGAGATCAAGGCCAAGGACCCGGCGGCCATCGTGTTGTCCGGCGGTCCGGCCAGCGTGTACGCCGAGGGGGCACCGCAACTCGATCCGGCGCTCTTCGACCTCGACGTGCCCGTGTTCGGCATCTGCTACGGATTCCAGGCGATGGCGCAGGCGCTCGGCGGTACCGTCGCGCACACCGGCACCAGCGAGTACGGCCGGACGGACCTGAAAGTCGATGGCGGCGAACTGCATTCGGATCTGCCCGCGAATCAACCGGTGTGGATGAGCCACGGCGACGCGGTGACCGCGGCCCCCGAGGGTTTCTCGGTCGTCGCGACCAGTGCCGGTGCTCCGGTGGCGGCCTTCGAGAATCGTGACCGCAGGCTCGCGGGCGTTCAGTACCACCCCGAGGTCCTGCACTCACCGCACGGCCAGCAGGTGCTCAGCCGGTTCCTGCACGAGTTCGCCGGGATTGGCGCCACCTGGACGCCGGCCAACATCGCCGACGCGCTGATCGAACAGGTGCGCGCGCAGATCGGTGACGGACGGGCCCTCTGCGGGCTGTCGGGCGGGGTCGACTCCGCGGTCGCTGCCGCGTTGGTGCAACGCGCCATCGGCGACCGGTTGACATGCGTCTTCGTCGACCACGGGCTGCTGCGGGCCGGGGAGCGCGGCCAGGTGCAGCGCGACTTCGTTGCGGCCACCGGCGCCAAACTGGTCACCGTCGACGCCGAAGAGCGTTTCCTGCAAGCCCTTTCGGGGGTCACCAACCCCGAGGGAAAGCGCAAGATCATCGGGCGCGAGTTCATCCGCGCGTTCGAGGGCGCGGTGCGCGAGGTGGCCGGTGAGCACGGGTCCGACGTGGACTTCCTGGTGCAGGGCACCCTCTACCCCGACGTCGTCGAGTCCGGCGGGGGCACGGGCGCGGCGAACATCAAGAGCCATCACAACGTCGGTGGGCTGCCCGACGACCTGAAGTTCAAGCTGGTCGAGCCGTTACGCCTGCTCTTCAAGGACGAGGTCCGCGCGGTCGGCCGCGAATTGGGGTTGCCCGAGGAAATCGTTGGGCGCCAACCCTTCCCGGGTCCGGGCCTCGGCATCCGCATCGTCGGCGAGGTTACCGCGGCGCGGCTGGACACGCTGCGGCGCGCTGACTCCATCGCGCGTGAGGAACTCACCAGCGCGGGTCTGGACAACCAGATCTGGCAGTGCCCCGTCGTGCTGCTCGCCGACGTCCGTTCGGTGGGCGTCCAGGGCGACGGTCGCACCTACGGTCACCCGATCGTCCTGCGGCCGGTATCCAGCGAGGATGCGATGACCGCGGACTGGACCCGGGTGCCCTACGAGGTGCTCGAGCGGATCTCGACCCGGATCACCAACGAGGTGTCCGAGGTGAACCGGGTGGTGCTCGACGTGACCAGCAAGCCGCCCGGAACCATCGAGTGGGAATGACCCCCTCCCCGCTCCCCCTTCCCCGTGAGCAGACGTAAAGGGCCCTGATTTGGGCCGCACGAGGGCCCTTTGCGTCTGCTCGCGAGGTCAGGCTTGGTCTTCGGCCGCCTTCTCGATGAACTCGCCGAGGATCTGACTGACCACCGACTCGATGGTCGACTCGATCGAGAACGCCAGCGTGGCCGATACCGCCGCCACGGCTTGCGTGCGAAACCGCACCAGCATGGTGATCAGCTCGGCGACCTCGGTGTCTGGCGGCAGGGCGGCGCCGGGCTGGATCCGGGTGAGGACGTGGTCGACGCCCGCGCGCACCAGGATGCCGCTGATCTCGTCGATGAGTGGTGCGGTCTGCTCGTGGAGGTCGATGAGCTTGTCGAGGCTGACGCCGTACTGCCGGATCTCGTTGAACGCCTCGATGAGCTTGGGCCGCACGATCGTCGCCTCGTCACCGTCGACGGTGACCACGCCGAGGCCGACCAGCCGTTCGAAACCGGCGTCGTCGTCGATGAGTTGCTTGGCGTCCGCGACCGACATCCGGTCCGGTTTCTCCGTGGCCCAACTGCCCGCGATCGCCGATTCCAGCCCAAGCATGTCGCCAAGGTTCTTGCCCTGTTCCCACGCGCTGAGCATTTCGTGGACGTGAGCGATGTTGTAGCCACGGTCCAGCATCGACGTGATCAGCCGCAGCCGGGTCAGGTGCGTGTCGTTGAACAGCGCGATGCGGCCGACCCGTAGCGGTGGATGCAGCAAGCCGCGGTCCCGGTAGACGCGGATGTTGCGGATGGTGGTGCCGGCCAGTCGCGCGAGCTCCTCGATCCGGTATTCGCCGGAGGCTTCCACGCCATGGGGTTGGACGGCAGCGTCGAAGAGCTGGGACACCGCGTTCTCGATGACGTCGCGTGAACCCCGCCGGATCTGCCTCGGCGCGCGACGGAGCCCGTTCAGGATCGTCGATATCGCGCCTGCCTGTTGCCGCGGCTGCTTGGCGGGCGGCACGTCAGGCCGACGACGTCATACCGGCGACTGCGGGCGCGTGGCGGGCCACGGCGTCATAGTCTCCGAACCGGAAGTCGCGCATCTGTCGAAGATACTGTGTCGCGAAGCCCGGGTACATCGAGGCATTGAAACCGTCGGCGGTGAGGTACCAACTGTTGCAGCCGCTCATCCACGTGGTCTTGGTCAGCCGCTTCTGCAGCTGCTCGTTATGGCGCCCTTGCACCTCGGCTCGGACGTCGAGGTAGCGGAGGTCGCTGCGCAGGATCGTCGTGATGCCGGACACGGCGTAGTCGATCTGGCCCTCCACGAACACCAGCAGCGAGTTGTGACCCGGTCCCGAGTTGGGTCCCGTCATGAAGAACAGGTTGGGGTACCCGCTGGCGTTGATGCTCTTGTAAGCCTGTGCGCCGCCGGTCCATTCGTCGGCGAGTGATCTGCCGCCGAGCCCGGTGACCGAATACGGGGGACCGGTCAGGTGGACGTCGTATCCGGTGGCGAACACGATGGCATCGAGATGGTGCTCGACACCGTCGCTGGTGCGGATGCCGACGGGGCTCATCGTCGCGATGGGCCAGTCGATCAGCTTGCAATTGTCGCGCTGCAGCGCCGGGTAGTAGTCACTGGACACCAGCAGCCGCTTGCAGCCCGGCGTGAAGTCCGGCGTCAGCTGCCTGCGCAACCAGGGATCCTTCACCTGTCGCTTCAGATGCGCCTTGCCGACCCGGGCGACGACGTTGCTCAGCGGTGAGTTCCACACCAGGGCCGTCGCGCTTGCCTCGTGTCCCCAGAACAGCGCCTGACGGGCTAGCCGCTGCGCTGCAGGCACTTTCGCGAATAGTTCCTGTGCCCGACCGGGGGTGGCCACGTCGAGCCGCGGTATCACCCAACCTGGCGTGCGCTGGAAGACCTTGACGAACGCAGCCTCTTCGACCAGCTTGGGCACGATCTGCACGGCGCTGGCACCGGTGCCGATCACGGCGACCCGCTTGCCGGCGAAGTCGTAGCCGTGATCCCAGCGGGCACTGTGGATCTTGTGACCCTCGTAGGTGTCGATCCCGCGAATGTCGGGGAACACGTGATCGGGCAGCGGTCCCGACGCCAACACGATGGTGCGTGCGCGGTACCGCTCGCGGCCGCTGGTGGAAACGTTCCAGACCCCCTCGGCCTCGTCGAAGGCCAGACCGTCGACCTCGACGCCGAACCGGATGCGGCGCCGCAGGTCGAAGCGGTCGACCATGTCCTCGATGTGCTGGTGGATCTCCGCGGCGGGGGAGTAGGCGCGCGACCAGGTGGGGTTGGCGACGAAGGAGAACGAGTACAGCAGTGACGGAATGTCGCATGCCGCACCGGGATACGTGGCATCACGCCAGGTGCCGCCCACGCGGTCGTCGCGTTCGACGATGACGATGTCCTCGACCCCGGCCTGGGTCAGCTTGATGGCCGCGCCGATGCCGGTGAAGCCGGTGCCGACGATCAGGGTGTCGTAGACGTGCACGTCAGGCCGCCGGTTCGTGGGTGAGTTCCTTGAACCAGGTGGGGATGGGGCTCAGGAGCGCGTCGGGGTAGCGGTCGGACAGCCGGACCATCGTGTTGGCCAGGAGGTGGTACGGATGGTTGGGGTTGATCACCATCTTGGAGTGGAACTTCAGGAGCTGATACGTCGGCACCCGGCGGGTGAACTCGGCGCGCTCGCCCAGCTGCTTGAAACGCTTCATCGCGTTGTAGAGCCGTTCTGGCTCGAGCCCCATCCCGACGATGTTGTTGCGCATCCGGTTGAGCAGCGGCGCATACATCAGGGCGCCGATGATGACTCCCGGTGACGCGACGTTGCCGATGAACTGAATGGCCAACCGGCGCGGGGTCGCGTTCCCGATCATGTTGAGGACGTCGAAGTCGACGGCGATGTGGCGTGATTCGTCGTTGTTGATCTTCTCGAAGACCTGATGGCAGACGGGGTCGTGGACCTCTTCGAGCAGGAACTTGAGCAGCGCACCGTCGAGGGCAACCTCCAGCATGGGGATGACGGTGCCCAGAATCGACAGGGACATGTCGTCGGAGTACTTGTCCAGCCATTGGATGGCCAGCCGGATGTTGATGTTCGGTTCCGGCATCTCGCCGTCGGAGAGCATTCCCCACCGCTTCATCAGCGCCAGTTCGGCATTGGCGTGGCGCTGTTCCTCGGCGTGGAAGTAGCGGTAGATCTCGGCGAGTGTCGGCGTCGGCGCCTTCTTGGCCAGCGCGGCGAAGCCCCTGGCGCCCACGTTCTCAATCCAGCAGAGATCGGCCATGAACGCCTTGAGCTTGGGCCGGAACTCATCGCTGATCGTCTCGGCACCGGGTGCATCCCAGTCGATGTCGGCCAGTGCCCACTGGCGGTCCTTGATCTTCGCGAGCATGACGTCCATGTCGATGCCTCGTGTGGTGGCCACGGCTACCTCCTACTGGGTGACGCGATTGGTCAGGCCGGCGGCACGGGTGTAGACCGTCGGGGTCAAACGTTTGACAGCCCAGCCAATTCTGGCGTCGGGCTGCGGCATGCAGTACAGGCCGCCTCGGTCGTTGGTGTCCAGGCAGGTGCGGGCGACCCGCTCCGGGGAGAATCCGGTCCAGCGCATCAGCCGGTCGGCCAACTGTGTCGATCTCGCCGAGATGCGGCCCGCCTCAACGATGTTGGTCTTGACGAAGGTGGGACACAGCACGGTCACGTTGATGCCGGTACCGGATAGTTCGGCGGCTAGCGTCTCGGACAGCGAGAGCACCCCCGCCTTGCTGACGTTGTAGGCCGCCATCCCCGGCGCGGCCCCGAAGGCGGCGGCCGACGCGACGTTGATGATCCCGCCCGGCCGGCCCGCGTTGCGCATGATCGGCGTGAACACCTGGCAGCCGTTGATCGGCCCCCACAGGTTGATGCCGAGGACCCAGCTCCAGTCGTCGAGCTCGATCTCCCCGATGGGTGCGCCGCCGGCACCGACGCCCGCGTTGTTGATCATCAACGTGGGCGGACCGTCGAGCCAGGTCTGCGCTTCCTTGGCCAGCTGTCGTACGTCGTCGATCTGGGAGACGTCGCAACGGACCGAGGTGGCCTGACCGCCGGCGGCCACGATGGCATCGGCGGTGGCGCGCGAGGACACCTCGTCGACGTCGCTGCACACGACCCGGCCGCCGCGACCGGCCAGTTCAGTGGCGAAGGCCGCGCCGATGCCGCTGCCCGCGCCGGTGATGACCGCGGCCGCGCCGTGACTGCGCTTGGGTGATGATCCCAACAGGCTCATCCCGCCCGCCGAATTTCTTTGGTCTGCAACGACTCCGCGATGAATGCGGCCACCCGCCGCATGGCGGGCACGGCATCGGGTGCGAGTCGCGGCAACGCCTGGAAGACGTGCACCTGGTCGGGCCAGACCTGCAGCTCGCAGTCCCCGCCGGCCGTCGTGACGTCGGCGGCCAGCCTCCTGGCATCGCCGACGAGCATCTCGCCGCCGCCGGCCTGGATGAGTGTCGGCGGCAGCCGGCGGCCGCCTGCGACGTCGAGGGTGAGCCTGGGGTGCGTGAGATCGGTTCCTGCACAATATAATCCGACCAGTCTGGCAGCGTCGGTGGCGCGGATCGCGGGGTCGCGGCGCAACTCCTCGCGGACGCGTGCCAGCCCGAACGTCAGGTCGATCAAGGGGGAGAACAGCGCCAGTCCGGCCGGGTGGTCGACGTCGGACTGCAACAATAGGTCGACGGCGAGATGTCCGCCCGCCGAGTCGCCCGCCACGACGATGCTGTCTGGGGCGTAACCCTTCTCGCGGCACAGCCAGTCCCAGCCCGAGCGGACGTCCACGGCGGCGGTGGGGAATCGGTAGCGCGGCGCAAGTCGGTAGTCAACGCAGAACACCGGCAGACCGGTGAGCCGTGACAGCCACGCGGTCAGCCGACGGTGAGTGCGCGGTGAGCACAGGGCGAATCCACTGCCGTGCAAGAAGTAGATGCATTGCCCGGCGTGCTCGACCCCGGCGCCACGCACCCATTCGCCGACGACCCGTCCGCCGTCGCGGACGCGGACGTCGACCTTCTCGACCTCGGTGCCCGCGAGAGAGGGGCCGAAGGAATCCATGATCCGCGCGACGATCCGTCGCGACGTCCACAACCCCCACGCCCGTTCGGGTGGCAGTA
Organism: Mycolicibacterium sp. TUM20985; assembly: GCF_030295745.1. NCBI lineage: Bacteria > Bacillati > Actinomycetota > Actinomycetes > Mycobacteriales > Mycobacteriaceae > Mycobacterium > Mycobacterium antarcticum. The sequence goes on along the minus strand of NZ_AP027291.1, from coordinate 4,681,513 downwards.
CCGCGCTGATCTGTCGCAGGGTCAGGCCGCTGAGCGCGGCGGCGCCGCGCGATCGTCGCGATCCTCTGACGGGCATCGGGTCGGTCGTCACAGCTGGAGTACAGCAGCGATTGGTGACATTTGTCAATGTCACCATTCAAGTGGACCCTAGTCAGCTCGCACGCGAATCGAACGGCGCCGTCAGCGCACCGGGTCGCCCCGCCAGCTGAAGCTGTTGACGTATTTGCCCATGTCCAGGGCGAGTTGCAGGTTGGCCGCCGATGGTTTGCCCGAACCGAAGTCCGGCCCGAACGCGTGGTACGGGCCGACCGCACCGGCCACCAGTGCGAGGTCGTTCTTCACGGCCACCATCACGACCACCCGCATCCGGGTGTAGCTCGCATTGGATCCCTGTGGCCAGCAGTCGGCGGCCAGCCCGTAGCCCGGTTGATACCCGACCATGGCGTTGGGGATCTCGTACGCCATCTTGTTGTCGGGGAAGGTCTTCTTGACGAGCTGTTTGGTGATCTGTTCGGGTGTGCGTCCCTGGGCCGGCTCGCTGAACAGTCGCATGGTGCCGCGGTCGCCCACCAACAGGTCCGCCGTGACGCCGCGGTCGTTGGAGGTGACGGCGTATGCCGATCCCTCGGCGGGGTAGGCGACCGAGAACGTCCCGTCGGGAGCGGTGAAGCGCGGGTTGATGGTGACGGGTTGGCCCATCGGCGGCCGCCCGCAGTCGGGCGGGCAGACGTACTTCGCAGCCGGCTTCTCGATGGCGCCGGACAGCGCGACCAAGCCGGCGGCGACGAGGCCGATGGCGGCCACCCATACGACGAGCAGCCGTCGGCGCGAGGTCGTGGGAAGCGAAGGCGCAGTGTAGGTTCCGGCTTGCGTCGAGTAGCCGGGAAGGACCGTCGTCACGGCGCGTCCGTCCCCGGCTCGGGCCCCGTGTCGACGCGCACCGGCCGGGTTTCCCGCCGAGCACTGCGCGACGACCGTGACGACGCCCGGGTGGCCGCCCCGCAGGCGGCGCAGAACGCCATGTCCGGCACGACGTGATTGCAGTGCGGGCACAGCAGCGGCTCATCGGAGAGGATCTCGTCGTGCGCCTCGTACAGCAGTGCGAGGTGCAGACCGACGCGCAGGGCGAGCACGGCGACGGCGGCCACGGCGAGATGGATCGTCAACTGCAGCAGCTGTGGGAACCGCGCCACGTCGATCAATCCCAGCAGCGCGTACATCGTCATGACGACCAGCGCGAAGACCGTGAGGGCGAGGCGCACGTAATTGCGGTGCTGTTCCTTCTTGTTCGCCGGTCTGGTGAACCACAATGCCGTGCCGATGAGGCCACCCACCGCGGTCGCCGTCAGCGGCACCGCGATGCCGCGGATACCCGCCTCGACCAGCAGGCCGCTCATCGGTCTGGACTTGGCGATCATGCCGCCGGCGAACTGCGGAGCCAGCCGTGTCATTTGCGCTGCCGCCGTGAACATCAACGCACCGAGCGCTCCGATGGCGAAGCCGTCCAGGGATTCTCGCTGCCCCGACCGGAACAACCGCACGACCACCGCGGGGGTGAGCATCAACAGCATGCCGGCGATGGGAATGCCCAAGCCGTCGCGAAGTATTCGTGATCCGGCGATGCCCGCGCCCAGCCCTACGTCATAGGCCTGGGCCACCACCGCCCCGGTCAGGAGCACCCATCCGACACCTAGGCCGATGCCGAGTCCGGCCGCCGCCACCAGCGTGCCGGTGGGAACGTCGTCGTAGACGTCGGACTCCTGCAGATAGATGAGGAACAGCAGGGGCAGGCCAAGGGCGGCGACGGTGATCAGTGCCGCGGGCAGGCGGAACAAGGTGGCGGCGATCAGGGCGACGAGGATCACGCCGAGGCCGAGCAGGAACGGCATGCGTGAACTCGGTGACAGATGAGGGAAGAGCGAGCTGACGATGTTCGGTCTCAGCAGGTGTTCACCGGGTGATGCGCTGTACGCCTTGAGACGCAGCCACCACGGGCCCGACGTGCCGTGGTCCTTGAGGGGGATGCCGCAGAGGCCGCAGAATTCACCTTCCGGCACTTCCGTCTGACAGACCCGGCACTCGACCATTCCCGGTGTCGGGCCGTCCGTTTCCGGTGGGGTAGTCATTGCGCGATCCTCTGGAAGGTAAGCAGGTTGCGGGCGAGGTTGTCGACGTCCGGTGTGCCTAGACCGCTGACCAGGTCATAACCCGGTCCCGCGGTGTCGACGGCGTTCCCGCCGAGGGTGACGTCGCGGAACGCGGGAAGCGGTGCGCCCTCCGCGATGCGGTACAGCAGGGGGTTGATGTCGCCGATCGGACCGCCACCGTTGGCGGTCAGGAACTGTGTCATCACTGCGGCCAGGCCCGCCCAGATGGGCGCCGATTGCGAGGTCCCGCCACCAACCACGTTGTCGCCGTTGAGCACTATCTTCACCCCGGTGAACGGGTCGGCGACGGCGGAGATGTCGGGGGTCAGTCTATTGCCCGTATTGCGTTCAGCGGGAACCTGTTCGACCGCCACGTCCTGCCATGGCGGCAGTTCGAACAGTGTCGACACCCCGCCGCCGGTGCCCTGCGAGAGCGGGACGTCGAACCAGGCCTGCTCGGCCAACCACTTGCCCTGGGAATCGGTGGACAGGGTGGTGCCACCGACACTGGTCATCTCGGGAAGGGAGGCAATGGAATCCAGCCCCACGTCGGCCGGCCCAGGTGGGGAGTCCCAGTCGTCACCACCCTTGCACTCCAGCCCGGCGAGATCACCGCTGGCGTTGAAGGCCGTGGTGCCATGGGTGTGGGCGGTCGCGAGCGCAGAGCGAACCGGGGCCAAATCCGCTGCGGTGAGCAGCTTGTCGCAACCCCAGCCGATCGACAGGCTCCAGATCGCGCCGGGGAACCGCCGATCGGTGTCCTCCATCATCTGGCCGATCTTCTGGAAGGCGCCGTCGCCCTCGACGGTCGGACGGGCGTTGACGACGACCTTCCTGGCATCGGGTGCAATCGCATGGGCGACTTCGAGATCCATCGTGGTCTCGCCATAGGGTTCGGGCAGCTCGTCGCCGACGACGGTCGGAGTGAACTTGGGAAGCCCGTTCAGCTCGGCGAACGTGTCGAGATCGGATTGGCCGAAACCGTTGAAGGCGAAGATGACGATCGTGGTGCCCTTGCCGGTGAAACCGGTGCGCGCCAAGCCCGCTGCGTTGTAGGTGTTGAGGAGCGCGGTGGGGGTCAGCCCACGATCGGGCACGTCCAACGGCAGGATGTCCGGGCGCGATTCGTGATGCGGTGTGTAACTGAGGATTCGGCCCAGTTGATCGACCTCGTCACGCAGTGGCGGGGGCACCTCCGGCTGCTGCGGTGAGGCGTAGAACTCCTGACCGCGCTGGCCGCGGTAGTCGTGAACCTCGACGCGGAAGGCGTCCGCCACGTGGTCGGGCGCGCCCTCGACCACGGCCCAGCCGTCGCTGGCCCGCCATTGCACGGACAGACCGTGCCGATCCGCCCAGCCGATCAACTCATCTGGGCGACGGTGGTCGTTCAGCATGGCGGTCAACTGGACGTGATCGCCGCGCGCCGGACCGAGATCGGTCGAGGCGGCCAACAACGAGGCGAAGGGACCATCGATGAGGTTGGGCGTTCCGGCGCTCGGTGTGGTCCGCAGATCCGAGGCGAGCGCCAGAACACCGACCAGGATGACCGGCAACAACCACGGCCAGACGCTGATGCGCCTGGCCGGTGGTGATGTCACAGTGGGTGACGGCATGGTGTCGTTCTGAAACGGTCCCGCGGAGAACTGACGAGACCGCGTGATGTCAGTTGTCGCCGGGAATGGCGGTCGGGGCGGGGGGCGCCTTGACCGGAGGGGTGAAGAGGTTGCCGCCCGTCGGGTTGATCGACTTCTCGGTGGGCGTCACCGAAGGTGCGGTGGTGGTCGTGGTGGTCGACGTTTCGGGAGCCTTCTCCGAACCGCCGCCGCACGCAGCGGTCAGCCCGACCATCGCGACGATGGCGGCGCCTCCCGCGTAGGCCCCGATACGGCGAGCCAGACGATGTGACCTCATGATGTGTTCCTTACTCAATCCCCGAATTGTCAACACATGATCTTCGGCGAACCGCCAGGCGATTCCGCACGGTCCTTAGTTGGACGCGCGCACCAGTCCCATCCCGAAGCGGGTTCCGGCCACCGAACTCTAACGTATGCCGGGGTGCCCGTCCGGGCATTTCTCTGGAGGCGTATACCACCCTCCGGTCTGCACCGCCTCGACCCCCTGATCCGCTTGACCGTGTCGGAGGGTGAGTGTTTACTCGTCGTATCGAACATACTTTCGAATACGGGGATCGGTGCGGGAGAGTCGGATGATGCGAGAGGTGCTGTTGTGACAGCGGTGATGCGTGTTGCTCAACCCTCGCTAAATCGCGCTGAACAGGTAGAACACCTGCGGCGCAAGATGGCCGAGGTCAGTGGGAGGTTGTCGGGGCCAGCGGGTTCGACGCGACGCGGAGCCATGCCGTCACCTGCCTCGCTGCCGGCCTCTGAAACTTTGCTGCCGATACCGGAATCATTGTCCGACCTCCTGCCCCAGTCGTTGCCCCGCGGCACGGTCGCGGTGTTGTCGGGAGCCCGGTCGCTGCCCTTGCAACTGGTGGCGGCGGTGACGGCGGCAGGTGGGCATGCGGCCATCGTGGGCCAGCCCGATGTGGGGCTGCTCGCCGCCGTCGAGATGGGTGCCGACCTCAGCCGGCTCGCGGTGATCCCCGACCCCGGTGCCGATCCGGTGGAGGTGGCCGCGGTGTTGATGGACGGGCTGGATCTGGTGGTGCTCGGCCTTGGCGGTCGATCGGTGACACCGACCAGGGCGCGTGCGGTGACGGCGAGGGCCCGCCAGAAGGGGTGCACCCTCCTGGTCACCGACGGGGATTGGCACGGGGCATCGGCTCGACTGGAGTCGAGGGTCTGCGGTTATGAGGTGACCGGGGGCGGTTCCGGTGCGCCCACGCCGGGGTGCGGACGCATCAGCCGGGTGCGGTTGGCCACCAGGGCCTCTGGTCGGGTAGGCGGCCATGCTCGGGTAGTGGGCGGATGACATGCCCGGCCGGGTGCTGGCCATTTGGTGCATGGACTGGCCCGCGGTGGCGGCGGCGGCCGCGGCGGGTCTGCCTGCGACCGACCCGGTAGCGGTCACCCTGGCCAATCGCGTCGTCGCGTGTTCGGCGTCGGCGCGCTCGGCCGGAGTGCGAAGAGGGTTGCGCCGCAGGGAGGCTCAGGCTCGCTGTCCTCAGATCCACGTCGCCGCCGCAGATCCCGGCCGCGATGCCCGTCACTTCGAAGGCGTGACGGCGGCGGTGGACGAGGTCGTTCCGCGGGCGGAGGTGCTGCGGCCGGGCCTGCTGGTGTTGTCAGTGCGTGGGGCGGCGCGCTACTTCGGGTCGGAGCAGGCCGCCTCGGAGCGGCTCGTCGATGCGGTCGCCGCGGCCGGAGCGGAGTGCCAGGTCGGCATCGCCGATCAGTTGTCCACCGCAGTGTTCGCCGCCCGTGCCGGCTGCATCGTCGATCCCGGTGCGGATGCGTCCTTCCTGGCCGGCCTGTCGATCCGGCAACTCGCCACCGAACCGAGCCTGGCGGCACCCGGTCGCGATGACTTGGCTGATCTGTTGTGGCGCATGGGAATTCGCAGCATAGGTCAGTTCGCGGCACTATCGCGCACCGACGTGGCGTCCCGCTTCGGCGCCGACGCGATCACCGCTCACCGGTTCGCTCGCGGGGAGCCCACGCGCGGACCGTCGGGACTAGATGCGCCCCAGGACCTCGATGCCGTCATGGACTGCGATCCGCCGGTGGATCGAGTGGATGCCGCTGCGTTCGCCGGGCGGTCGCTGGCCGGTGAGCTGCATCGCAGCCTGGAGGCGGCGGGGGTCGGCTGCACCCGGTTGGCGATCCATGCGATCACGGCCAACGGTGAGGAGATGCAACGGGTCTGGCGGTGTGCCGAACCGTTGACCGAGGACGCCACGGCCGACCGGGTGCGCTGGCAGCTCGACGGGTGGCTGAACCAGCGTCGTCCGGGCCGGCCCGCCGGACTCAGTGGCCCGATCACCACCTTGCGCCTGCATCCGGTGGAGGTGGTCTCGGCGTCGGCGTTGCAGCTGCCGCTCTGGGGTTCCTCCGGTGATGACGACCGACTGCGAGCCCGTCGGGCCCTGGTGCGGGTTCAGGGACTGCTTGGGCCGGACTCGGTTCGGGTGCCGGTGCTCAGCGGCGGCCGTGGGCCCGCCGAACGCATCACCCTCACACCGTTGGGTGACGAACCGGTGCCACGGGCCGACCCCGGTCAGCCGTGGCCCGGGCAGCTCCCCGAACCGGCACCGACCGTGCTGCTCGACGATCCGGTCGAACTGCTCGACTCCGATGGCAACCCCGTGCGGGTGACGGGCCGGGGGATGTTCTCCGCCGACCCGGTGCGTCTCACCGGAGACGGTAGGTCGGGCAGGTTGAGATGGTGGGCCGGGCCGTGGCCCGTCGACGAGAGGTGGTGGGACCCTGGGACATCGGGTAAGGGGTCGGGGCGAACGGCGCGGGTGCAGGTGCTGATCGAGGTGCCGGGTGGTCGAGGTGACGTCACCGATCGGGCGATGCTGCTGTGCTATCGGCAGCGGCAGTGGTTCCTCGAGGGGGTCTACGAATGATCGGCTGAACGCGCAGGCTGGTTGTCACCGTCGGCCGCGGAGCTGCGGGCGTACTCCGGGTCGGTCGCGAGCCGGCTGCTGCGGCGGCCATGGACGAAGTAGACCACGACGCCCAGAGCCATCCACATCAAGAACCGAAGCCAGGTGGCGGCGGGCAGGTTCAGCATCAGGTACACCGCCGCGAGCACCGCGAGCACGGGCACCACCGGAACCCAGGGGCAGCGGAAGGCCCGCTTCAGATCGGGCCGGGTGCGGCGCAGCACCAGCACGCCGATGGCCACCAGGACGAAGGCGAACAGTGTGCCGATGTTCACCAGTTCGGCCAGTGCGGTCAAGGGGACGAACGTCGAGACCAAGGCGACGACTACGCCGGTCACGATCGTGGTGCGGATAGGCGTGCCGAAGCGGGGGTTGACCTTCGCGAAGGCCGGAGGCAGCAGTCGATCTCGGCTCATCGCGAAGAACACCCGACTCTGGCCCAGCATCAGCACCAGGATGACCGTCGTCAGGCCGACGATGGCACCGATCGAGATCACCGTCGCGTAGGCGGGGTGTCCGACCGAACGGAAGGCTTCCGCCAGGGGAGCGTCGACCTTGATGTCGGTGTACTTCACCATCCCGGTCACCACCAGCGACACCGCGACGTAGAGCACGGTGCAAATGCCCAGCGAGCCGAAGATGCCGATCGGCATGTCGCGCTGCGGGTTCTTGGTCTCCTCCGCCGCGGTCGCGACGATGTCGAAGCCGATGTAGGCGAAGAACACCAGGGCCGCGCCGGTGAAGATGCCGCTGATGCCGAACGCGCCGGGTGACATGCCCAGGTCCTGCAGCAGCGACGGAGTGGCCTCACCGCCCGAGGCGGCCGGCGAACCCGACGGTGGGATGAACGGCGAGTAGTTGCTCATCTTGATGAAGAACATGCCCGCGATAATGACCAGCAGGACGATGGCGACCTTGATGACGACGAACACCGCGTTCACCTGCGAGGAGACCTTGATTCCAAAGCAAAGTACCGCGGTGATGATCAGCACGACGGCGGCGGCGATCAGATTGTGCCCCTCGCCGTAGGCCCAGCCCGGGATCTCGATTCCGGCGCCCGACACGAGATCGACGAAGTAACCCGACCACCCCACGGCCACGGTGCTGGCCCCCAACGCCAGTTCCAGAATCAGATCCCAGCCGATGATCCACGCGGTCAGCTCACCCAGGCTGGCGTAGGAGAACGTGTACGCCGACCCCGCCACCGGCACGGTGCTGGCGAACTCCGCGTAGCAGAGCGCAGCCAAGGCGCAGGCGATACCGGAGAACACGAAGGACAGGGCGATCGCGGGCCCGGCCTTCTCGCCGGCTGCTTCACCCGTTAGGACGAAGATGCCGGTGCCCAGGATGACGCCAACGCCGAAGACGACGAGCTGCACCGGACCCAGCTCCTTGCGCAGCTGATGTTCGGACTCCTCGGTGTCGGCAATCGACTGTTCTACGCTCTTCGTCCGGGTGAGGTTCATGGTTCCATCCCTTGGCCGTGGCTTGACGTCGTCGATTACCGAAGGCGCATCGAGCGGTATGCCCACCCGCTACGCGTCGAAACGCCCGATTTGACGGAAGTGCAGACGAGCCCTCAGCCGAGCGAGGCGGCGAAGGGACCCACTCGCGAGATGAACCGGTTGAAGAACGCCTCGGCGTCGACCTCGATGCCGATGAGTGCGTTGGCATGTCGGCCCCAGTGGCCCCGCCAGTCGGCCACCGTCATTCCGCGGGTGAGGGTGCCGGTCAGCTCGACGTCGATCGTCGCCCGTCGATATGCGACCAGTTCCGGGTCAAGGGCCACGGCGGCGGCGAGCGGATCGTGCAGATGGGCGAGATAGCCCTCGCCTTGGTCGAAGTGGAACTCGAAGTAGAAGCGCATCGCATCCTCGAGCACGCGGATCAGCGGATTGGACGCCGCCGATCTCGTACCGCGGTCATCGAGAACGCTCATCGGGGTGGTGGCCGACCCGGCGGCTGCCGACAGTCGGCTGAGGATGGCGGGAGTCATGGCGATGTGCTCGGTCAGGTTGAGCCCCAACACGATTGGAATGTGCGTCGGTACGTCGAGTCCCCACGCCGCGCTCCACACGGTGAAGACCTCCGAGCCCGCCTCGGGATCGACGCTGATGTCCCATTCCGCGACGGGGGTGGTGTTGCCGCGGTAGTCGAAGGCGCCGCCCATGATGACCAGCCGTCGCAAGAGCCTCGGCAGGCTCGGTTCGATGCGCATGGCCAGCGCCAGGTTGGTCAGCGGTCCGGTGACCAGGCCGACCAGTTCGCCGGGATGATCCCGTGCCGCCCGAACCCAGGCCGTCGCCGCGTCGTACTCAGTGAGACGTCCGACCCCGTCGGGCAGCCGCGCGTAGCCGAGGCCTTCCGGGCCGTGGGTGTCCTCCGCAGTGCGCAAGGGTGTCGCCAACGGCCGCTCCGCACCCCGCGACACCGGGATGTCGCTCACTCCACAAAGGGCGAGTAACCCGAGGTTGTTGACGCAGACCTGGTCGACGGGGACGTTGCCCGCCGTGGACGCGATGCCGACGATATCGGCGTCGGCGCTACCCAGCAGATAGGCCAGTGCCATCGCATCGTCGACACCGGTGTCGACGTCCGCGAAGACGGGGAGCCGTACCGTCCGGCCGTCACCGCTGCCTTGGAGCCCCGTCACCTCGCCAACGATAGGACCGGCCCGTTACCAGTGCACACCGGGCATCAGGCGGACCGCCCACTTGACGGGTCCCGGTGCGCGGAGCCTCCCGCCGACGGCGCGGGCTGGTCGCTGGGGTCGACGGGGCGGCTCGCGGTCCGACGGTTCGGCCGAACGTGGCGTCACGCCCCTGGCGGCTGCCGAATCCGGGTAGCCGAGGTAGAGCTGGTGCAGGATGCGCCGTGACAGTCGCGGGGCGAAGTAGTGGCCGGCGTCGGCCAACGTGCCGACCGGGGTATCGATCCGCGCCGGTTTGTCCACCAGCCCACGCACCACCATCGCCGCCGCGTGGTCCGCGGTGATCGCGGGCATCGGGTTGAGCTTGCGCGACGGCGCGATCATCGGGGTGTGCACCAACGGCATGTGGATGCTGGTGAACGTGATGTGCTCCGAGAGCGTCTCGCTGCCAACCACTTCGGCGAATGCGTCCAGCGCCGCCTTGCTGGGGATGTACGCGCTGTACTGCGGGTTGCTGGCTTGCACGCCCGCGCTCGACACGTTGACCACGTGGCCGAAGCGGCGCTCGCGCCAATGGGGCAGCAGGGCGAGCACCATCCGCACCGAACCGAAGTAGTTGACCGCCATGACGCGTTCGTAGTCGTGCAGCCGGTCGGTGGACGCCGACACCGACCGCCGGATCGAACGGCCCGCGTTGTTCACCAGATAGTCGACATGGCCGAACTGACCGAGGATGTCCTTCACGGTGTGGTCGACGGAGGCCGAATCGGTGACGTCACAGGTGAATGCGTAAGCGTCGCCTCCGGATTCACGGATTTCGGTGATGAGGTCGTCGAGTGCCTCCGCATTGCGCGCCAGGGCGAAGACGCGTCCGCCCCGTTCGGCCACGGCGATCGCCGAGGCCCGGCCGATGCCACTCGAGGCGCCGGTGATGATGACGTGCCTGCCGACCAACGGGCCGGCAGCATCGTCGCGGCGCGCCCGGTCGGGGTCGAGGTGCTCGGCCCAGTACCTCCACAGCCGGGGTGCGTAGGAGGCGAACTCGGGCACGCGAATCCCGATGCTGCGCAACGCCTCCGTCGCGTTGTTCGAGGTGAACGTCGGGGCCAGGTCTACGACGTCGAGGATCTCCGGGGGGATGCCGAGTTGGGTGGCCGCGATGTTGCGCAGGATCTTGGCCCGCCCCGATGCCTTGAGGAACGGGGTGGCGAACGAACTCGGCAGTGAGCCAAGGAGTTCGGGCAGGCCGGCCTCCTTCGCCACGCCCCGGTAGATGTGTGTGAGGCCAATCGCCTTCGGTGCGGTGAGGTGAAACGTCTGCCCGTCGCGGTCGGGAGCGTGCATCAGTGAGATCAGCGCATCCACGACGAAGTCCACCGGGACCACGTTGGTGCGGCCGGTGTCGGGCAGCATCATCGGGGTGAAGCTCGGCAGCGCGGCCAGCTTCGCCAGGAGTCCGAAGAAGTAGTAGGGGCCGTCGATCTTGTCCATCTCGCCGGTGCGGGAGTCGCCGACCACGACAGCAGGCCGGTACACCCGGTAGCGCAGCCCCGGGGCGGAGCGCACCAGCATCTCGGCCTCGAACTTGGTCTGGTGATACGGCGTCGGCAGGTCCTGGGCGACGTCGAAGTCCGCCTCGGTGTACTCACCATCGAACGTGCCGGCCACCGCGATCGACGACACGTGGTGAAGCGTGGCATCCACCCGCACGGCGAGGTCGATGACCGCCGTCGTGCCGTCGACGTTGGCGGCGCGCTGAGCGGCCTCGTCCGCGGTGACGTCGTAGACCGCTCCGCAGTGCACCACGTGATCGACGGCGCCCAGCTCGGTCAGCACCTCCTCGGTGAGCCCCAGATTCGGCGCGGTGAGATCGCCGACCAGCGGCTTCGCGCGTGCGCCCCACTGTTCGGCGAGACGTTCGAAGCGGGTGAGCGACCCGCGGCGCACCAGGACCCAGACCTCGGAACCCTCGTCGCGGGACAGGATCGAGGACACGATTCGGCGGCCAATGAACCCGGTACCGCCGGTAACGACATAGCGCATGCGAGTCATGGTCACCCCTCGTATGGCATGCGTCAACAACGTGTGACCTGATCGCGATGACATGTGGCTGGGCGGCTATCGTCCGACACGAACCGCCGAGCCGACGCCTTCGAGGGAGAACCCATGCCCATCAACCCAGACGCCATCGGTGCCACGACCGCGCCGCAGCCGTTCGAATGGACCGAGCGCGACACCCTGTTGTACGCCCTCGGCGTGGGTGCCGGCACCAAGGACCTGGCCTTCACCACCGAGAACAGTCACGACATCGCCCAGCAGGTGCTGCCGACATACGCCGTCATCGCCTGCCCGGCCTGGGGTGCCGCCGCCGAGGTGGGGTCATTCAACTGGGCGATGCTCCTGCACGGCAGCCAGCAGATTCGGCTGCACGCGCCGTTGCCGCCGTCGGGCAAGCTGAACGTGTCCTCAGAGGTCGTCGACGTCCAGGACAAGGGCGAGGGCAAGGGCAAGAACGCCATCCTGGTGCTCAAGGGCACCGGCACCGACCCGGAGACCGGGCAGGTGATCGCGGAGTCCGTGTCGACCGCCGTCATCCGCGGTGAAGGTGGCTTCGGCGGCCAACCCGGGGAGCGCCCCGTCGCCCCCGCGATTCCGGACCGTGAACCCGACGCCAAGGTCGCGCTGCCGACCACCGAGGATCAGCCGCTCATCTATCGACTGTCCGGCGACCGCAACCCGTTGCACAGCGATCCCTGGTTCGCGCAGAACCTCGCCGGTTTCCCCAAGCCGATCCTGCACGGGCTCTGCACCTACGGGGTGGCCGGCCGGGTGTTGGTCGCCGAGCTCGGCGGCAACGACGCCACCAAGATCACCGCCGTCGGTGCTCGCTTCACGTCGCCGGTGTTCCCCGGCGAGACGCTGACGACGTCGGTCTGGCGCACTGAGCCGGGGCATGCGGTGTTCCGCACCGAGGCCGCGGGCATCGACGGGTCGAACGCCCGCGTCGTGCTAGACGACGGTACCGCGGAGTTCACGGACTAGACGCGGACTCCGTTCCAATCGACGAGAGTCCATCCCGCACTAGGACTTCCGCGGACGACGACGTAGCCGGTGTTGTTCAACGGTTTGGTTTCCAACAGGGTGGGATCGGCGTTGTTGGTGTTCATCAGCGTCCATAGGGCGATCGCGGCGCCGTGCGAGAACGCGACCGGGTCGCGGTCGCCCGTCGCGTAGATCGCGGCGACGGCGTCGTCGAACCTGGTGTCGAACTCGTTGCCATCGATCGACCCGGGGATGCGGGCAGTGCGGTCCCCTCGTGCCCACTGCTTGAGCACGGCGTAGAACGCCACGCCGGCGATCTCGGGCTGGCCCTCGTAGACGCCCGCCTCGATCTCCCGTAGCCCGGGCAGCACGTCGACGGGTTCGTCGAGTTCCTCGGCGAGGAACTCCGCGGTCTGCTGGGTGCGCACCATCGTCGAGGCGAAGACGCCGTCGAAACCGTCGTCGGCGAAGTCGGCGGGAACCCGGTGCGCCTGGTCCCAACCGAGTTCAGTGAGACCCGGACCCGGTATCGACGTGTCGATGAATCCAGAGACGTTCCCCGCCGACTGGGCATGACGAATGAACGTCAACGTGATCTGGTCGTCCGGTGCGGCCCCAGCGTGGGAAGCAACGGACGTTGCGACGATCCCCGTCGACACGACGACTGCCGCGATCCGTCGTAGCGCGCCGTTTCGCCCTTGGGTCATGATGGCCATCATGACCGACGCCAGACCCCCACTGCCGCCGTTCGACCTCGAGAGCGCACTCTTCAAGGTGCAAGCGGCCGAGGATGCGTGGAACACCTGCGATCCGCACCGGGTGAGCTTGGCCTACACCGAGGATTCGCAGTGGCGCAATCGCGACCACTTCGTCACCGGCCGTGCGGCGATCGTCGACTTCCTGACCGCCAAGTGGGAGCGCGAACTGGACTACGCGCTACGCAAGGGCCTGTGGAGTTTCGACGGGAATCGAATTGCGGTGAGATTCCAGTACGAGTGTCGCGATGCTGGAGGCCAGTGGTATCGCAGTTATGGCAACGAACTCTGGGAGTTCGACGAGAAGGGTCTGATGCGTCGCCGAGAGGCGAGCATCAACGACGTCACGATCGACGAAGGCGACCGGCGCTACTTCGGACCCCGGCCGGAAGACCAACGGGGACAGGATTTTCCGCTGCGCTAAACGCTGCCGTACACCTTGGCGATGTCCGGGGAGTCCAGCCAGCGCGAGTAGGTCGGCGATTGCGGCCAACCGTCGGGGGAGTCCTGCCACTCCTCCTGGCGGCCCCAGGGCAGCAGGTCGATCAACGCGAAGCTGTGGCTGAGCTGTTCGGTGCCGCGGCCGTCGGTGTGCCAGGTGCGGTACACGGTGTCGCCATCTTTCAGGAACACGTTGACGGCGAAACCCGCCCCCGGTGGCGCGCCGACGTCCGCCCCGAACGGGCTGTCGGAAGACGAGTACCACGTCATCCGGTTGCCGACCTTGGCCTTGTAGGCCAGGGCCTCGTCGATGGGGCCGTTGGTGACGATGACGAAGCGGGCGTCGTAGTTCTCCAGGAACTCCAGCCGGGTGAACTGCGAGGTGAAGCCGGTGCAGCCGCCGCACTGCCACTCCGCGCCGTCGGACCACATGTGGTTGTAGACGATCAGCTGGGAGCGGCCGTCGAACACGTCGGCCAGGCGGACGGGACCACCTTCTCCGATGAGGGTGTAGTCGGGCATCTCGACCATCGGCAGGCGTCTGCGCTGCGCGGCGATCGCATCCAGTTCGCGGGTAGCGGCCTTCTCCCGTGCGCGCAGCTCGTCGAGGGCGGCGCGCCAGGTGTCTTGGTCGACGACGGGGGGTGTGGCGGGCCCAGTCCGTGGGGTCACGATGCCTCCTGCAGTGATGTGGTCATCGTAGTGACTAGGGCGTGGCGCGAAAGTCATCGCGGTGTGCGCACGGAATGTCGTGTCCGCCGAGGAGTCGGGCCGATCAAGGGGTTTCGTCGGGGCACCACACGGTGACGTGGGCGGTAGCCCAGTCGCCCGGCGGCTCGTCGGCGAGCGGTGGCGCGTGCACGGCAGTGGTGCGGCATCCCGTCCACGAGGTTCGGGCCCAACCGTTGACCTGGACGTCGTACCCCGCGTCCCGGAGTTCTTCGATGGCTTCGACGGCATGTCGCCGCCAGTCGGGAGCGCCGTAGCCGGGCCGGCCAGTCCGAACGTGGCGGCGATCATCGCCGCCGTGATCACTGCGACGGCGGCGCTGCCGCCCGGTCGGCGCATTTCGGTGAAGGAATGTGAGTTCATGCCTTCAACGTATTGGCCTGAATCCGTTGCGGGAAAGGACTTCATGTCACATTCATAGACACTGTCTGCGATACGCGTGTGAAACGCATTGAAGACCTGCTTATTTCGGGGAGCGCATCGGGAAACGAGTTGACTGGCAGTCTATTTCGTGGTTGTCGGTGCCGGTGAAGTTCACGCTAGTCGCAAGTCGGATTCCCGTCGAAGGGCTCATGTGGGGCGCATAGAAACGAGGGTCGGCGGCGCATTTCGTGAAGGCACGGGCGGATCGAACGCATGTTCGATACACTGTCTGGGTGGGATGGAACGATGGGCCGTCGACGTGGGGCGAGATGGAGCGCATCCTCACCAGCAAGCCCCGTCGCGCTGGGTCCCGCCTGCCCGAACCCACCGGCGACGGGGGTGACAGCCCCGCCTGGTCGCGCAAGCGCGGCAGCTACGAGCGGCCCGACGGCCACGCGCGCAGCGGTTCGTCGGTGCCCTACGCCGAACTGCACGCGCACTCGGCCTACAGCTTCCTCGACGGGGCGAGCACGCCGGAGGAGCTCGTCGAGGAGGCCGCCCGGCTGAACCTGCGGGCCATCGCACTGACCGATCACGATGGCTTGTACGGAGTCGTCCGCTTCGCCGAGGCGGCCAGGGAGCTTGACGTGCAGACGGTGTTCGGTGCCGAGCTCTCGCTTGGCAACGTCGCGCGCACCGAGGTGCCCGACCCGCCGGGGCCGCATCTGCTAGTGCTGGCTCGCGGGCCCGAGGGGTATCGGCGGTTGTCCCGCGAGATCGCCAAGGCCCACCTGGCGGGCGGGGAGAAGGGCAAGCCGCGCTACGACTTCGATGCATTGACCGAGGCCGCCGGTGGGCACTGGCAGATCCTCACGGGATGCCGCAAAGGTCATGTGCGCCAAGCCCTGTCGACAGGGGGTCCTGCGGCGGCCGAGTCGGCGCTCGCCGATCTGGTCGACCGGTTCGGTGCCGGCCGGGTGAGCGTCGAGCTCACCCGCCACGGGCATCCCCTCGACGACGAGCGCAACGCCGAGCTGGCGGCCTTGGCGGCCCGGTTCGGCCTTGGCGTGGTCGCCACCACCGCGGCGCACTTCGCCGAACCGGCCCGCGGCAGGCTGGCCATGGCGATGGGGGCCATCCGAGCCCGCAACTCGATGGACGAAGCAGCCGGTTGGCTTGCGCCGCTGGGGGGTTCGCATCTGCGGTCGGGTCAGGAGATGGCGCAGCTGTTCGCTCACCATCCCGATGCGGTGACCGCCGCAGCCGAGCTCGGTGAGCAGTGCGCATTCGGGTTGGCGCTCATCGCCCCCAAGCTGCCGCCGTTCCGCGTGCCCGAGGGGCATACCGAGGACAGCTGGCTGCGACACCTCGTGATGACCGGCGCCCGCAACAGGTACGGACCGCCGGAACGCGCACCGCTTGCCTATGGGCAGATCGAGCACGAGCTGAGTGTCATCGCCCAACTCGACTTTCCGGGTTACTTCCTGGTGGTGCACGACATCACCCGGTTCTGCAAGGAGAACGACATCCTCTGCCAGGGAAGGGGATCAGCGGCCAACTCGGCGGTCTGCTACGCGCTGGGCGTCACCAATGTCGACCCGGTCGCCAACGAGCTGTTGTTCGAGCGTTTCTTGTCCCCGGCGCGCGACGGACCGCCGGACATCGACATCGACATCGAATCGGACCTGCGCGAGAAGGCGATTCAGTACGTGTACGAGCGTTACGGCCGCGACTACGCCGCGCAGGTCGCCAACGTCATCACCTATCGCGGTCGCAGCGCGGTCCGCGACATGGCCAGGGCGCTGGGATTCTCTCAGGGGCAGCAGGACGCCTGGAGCAAGCAGATCAGCAAGTGGAACGGACTTGCCGACTCACCTGACGTCGAGGACGTACCCGAGCAGGTGATCGATTTGGCGTTGCAGATCAAGGACCTGCCGCGGCACATGGGCATCCACTCCGGCGGCATGGTGATCTGCGACCGGCCGATCGCCGACGTGTGTCCGGTGGAGTGGGCGCGCATGGAGAACCGCAGCGTGCTGCAGTGGGACAAGGATGATTGTGCAGCAATAGGTTTGGTGAAGTTCGATCTGCTCGGCCTCGGCATGCTCTCGGCGCTGCACTACGCCATCGACCTGACCGCCGAGCACAAGGGCATCGAGGTCGACCTGTCCAAGCTGGACCTGTCCGAGGCCGCCGTGTACGAAATGCTGCAGCGCGCCGACTCCGTCGGGGTGTTCCAGGTGGAGTCCCGCGCGCAGATGGCCACGCTGCCCCGGTTGAAGCCGCGCGTGTTCTACGACTTGGTGGTCGAAGTCGCATTGATTCGACCGGGTCCCATTCAAGGCGGTTCGGTGCACCCGTACATCCGGCGCCGCAACGGCGAGGAGGCGGTGACCTACGACCACCCGTCGATGGAGCAGGCACTGCGGAAGACGTTGGGCATCCCGCTCTTTCAAGAACAGCTCATGCAGTTGGCCGTCGACTGCGCGGGTTTCTCCGCGGGAGAGGCCGACCAGTTGCGTCGGGCGATGGGGTCCAAGCGCTCGACGGAGAAGATGAAGCGGCTGCGCGGCCGCTTCTATGACGGCATGCGGGAGCGACACGGGGTGACGGGTGAGGTCGCCGACCGGATCTACGAGAAGTTGGAGGCCTTCGCCAACTTCGGCTTCCCCGAGAGTCATTCGCTGTCGTTCGCCTCGCTGGTGTTCTACTCGTCGTGGTTCAAGCTGCACCACCCCGCGGTGTTCTGCGCAGCGCTGCTGCGGGCGCAGCCCATGGGCTTCTACTCACCGCAGTCGCTGGTCGCCGACGCCCGCAGGCACGGTGTGCTGGTGCACGGTCCCGACGTGAACGCCAGTCTGGCGCACGCGACGTTGGAGGACCGTGGCCTCGAGGTCAGGTTGGGGCTCGGCGCGGTACGGCACGTCGGTGCCGAGTTGGCCGAGCGGATCGTCGAGGAGCGGGCCAACGGTGCCTTCACGTCGCTCGTCGATCTGGCGGGCCGAGTACAGCTTTCGGTGCCGCAGACCGAGGCGCTGGCCACCGCCGGGGCGCTCGGCTGCTTCGGCATCACCCGTCGGGAGGGGTTGTGGGCGGCGGGGGCGGCAGCCTCCGAACGTCCGGACCGGTTGCCCGGCGTGGGGTCCTCGTCGCACGTCCCCTCGCTACCCGGCATGACCGAACTGGAGCTGGCGGCCGCCGACGTCTGGGCCACCGGCGTGTCACCGGACAGCCATCCCGTCCAGTTCCTGCGGGGCCAGCTGGACGAATTGGGCGTCATCCCCGCCAATCGGCTGTTGTCGGTACCGGACGGGACGCGGGTGCTCGTCGCCGGTGCGGTGACTCACCGGCAGCGGCCGGCGACGGCCCAGGGGGTGACGTTCCTCAACCTCGAGGACGAGACGGGCATGGTCAACGTGATGTGCTCGCGGGGAGTGTGGGCCCGGCACCGCAGGCTGGCGCAGACGGCGACGGCGTTGGTGATCCGGGGCATCGTGCAGAACGCGACGGGCGCGGTCACCGTGGCGGCCGACCGGTTGGGCCCCATCGACCTGCGGGTGCGGTCGAAGTCGCGCGACTTCCAATAGCGCCACGGCGCCGAGTGTGCGGCTCGTCAACGCCTTCACTCGCTGTTCGCATCCACGACCCACACACTCGCCGTCCCCCATTCGGTGGACGCGGCGTTCACCCGGCCCATCCACCGGTCACCCGACATACTTCGGGCCCGCGACGGGAGATAGTTGTCCCAACGCCGAAAACGGCACTTAGACAAAAGGAGTCGACATGAACACCATCGCCCGCAGCCTCATCGCCGCCACCATCCTCGGCGCTGCCGCACTCGGCCTGGCCGGCACCGCCGGCGCGGTCACCAACACCGAGCCCACCGGCCCCGGCTACGCCTACAGCCCCGGCACCTACGCCACGCCAGCCCCCACGGCCAAGCCCGGCTGGCACGACAACCACGGCCCCGCCTACATCGCCCACCTCAACGGCAAGTAGGCCCCAGAACCCACCAGGCCTTCCCCAAACCAATCCCCGGGGGAGGGCCTGGTGTTCTATTCAGCCCTCGGTCGGGGTGGTCCACACCTTGTCGATGCTGATGCGGAGGCGGGTGCTGAAGTTGGCCATCGAGTCGGTCAAGCCGAACCGGTCGGCAAGTGCGCCGTACTTGGCCCAGTACGGCGCGTCGTCACGGCAATCGACACCCTCGGCGTCGATGGTCGCCTCGCCACCGATGACGACGATTCCGCCGCCACTGCCATCGGAATCGGTGTTCAGACTGACCTGCGGATGACGCGTGACGTGCCCGACCTTCGCCGCGCTAGGCGACGAGTAGACGTAGAGCGCCACGCCGTCGAAGAAGAACCAGACGAGTTTCGGCACGGGCTGGCCAGACTTCGCCACCGTCGTGAGCCAGCCGTACTGGTCGGACGTCAGACGCTCGGTGACCTCTGGCGTCAGCTCTGCAGTCATGGAGGCGAATGTAGTCTCCGAACATGACATCCGAGACGCTCGACCTCACCGTCGATGAACTTCTGACGACCACCCGCTCGGTCCGCAAACGCCTCGACTTGGAGAAGCCCGTGCCCCGCGAGGTGGTGATGGAGTGCCTCGAATTGGCGTTGCAGGCGCCGACGGGTTCCAATGCGCAAGGCTGGCAGTTCGTCTTCGTCGACGACCCCGAGAAGAAGAAGGCGATCGCGGACATCTACCGCACCGCGGCGACGCCGTACCTGGAGGCCGAGAAGCCGACGTTCGGTGACAGCCGCGACGAGCGCACGCCGTTGGTCGTCGACTCGGCGAAGTACTTGAACGACCACTTGCACGAGGTTCCCGTCATGATGATCCCGTGCCTCGAGGGCCGTCCGGACGGTGCGCCCGCCGGGATGAGCGCGTCGTACTGGGGATCACTGCTGCCCGCCGCGTGGAGTTTCATGCTGGCGCTGCGGTCGCGTGGGCTCGGGTCGGCGTGGACGACGCTGCATCTGCTCGGCGAGGGGGAGAAGCAGGCAGCCGAGATCCTCGGCATCCCGTTCGACAAGTACGCCCAGGGTGGCTTGTTTCCCATCGCCTACACGAAGGGCACCGACTTCAGGAAGGCCAAGCGTCTGCCCGCCGAGCAGCTCAGTCACTGGAACACCTGGTAGAGAACGGGGCGTCAGACCGCGCCGGCGAACCCCTGCTGGCGCCACGCCTCGTAGACCACCACCGCGGCGGCGTTGGACAGGTTCAGCGAGCGGCGGCCCGCCAGCATGGGGATCCGCACCCGCTTGGTGACGTGCGGGTCGGCCAGCGTGTCGGCGTCCAACCCGGTGGGCTCCGGCCCGAAGAGCAAGACGTCACCCGGGGTGAAGGCGATGTCCCCGAACGACGATTCGGCGTGGGCGGTGAAGGCGAACACCCGCGCGGGCATCACGGCGTTCCACGCCGACGGCAGGTCCGCGTGCACCGTCACCGACGCGAGGTCGTGGTAGTCCAGGCCGGCGCGGCGCAGCTTCGGCTCCGAGAGGTCGAATCCGAGGGGCTCGACCAGATGCAATTCGCATCCCGTTGCAGCCACCATCCTGATCGCATTGCCGGTGTTCGGTGCAATGCGCGGTGAGTTGAACATGACCCGGAACATTCGACGATGATCTCAGTAGTGCAACGACATTTGCTCGTATAACACACGGGTCCGCAACGGCGAGGTCACGAACTCTGTCTGTTCAGTAAGAATTGTGGAAACGCTCGATGATCGCTGTCATACTCGAAAAATTGCCGGGCGCACTGGGTCTTCCGGTGCCTGCCGATATGTAGGCGTACTGCTGCAGGAAGCCCTTATGAACGACGTGCGATCACCGAAATGCCGACGTCTGGCCGGTTCTACCGTCGGCGCGCGATGACGGCGTTCGACGTGCCCGCGCCCGCCGATGCGACCCCCGAATTGCCGGGTAATGCACGACGGCGACCGAGGCGTCCGTCGCGATGGTCGCTAGCGAATTGGCCCGTTCGTTGGAAAGTGTTCGCGATAGTTCTGGTGCCGTTGCTATTGGCGGGCGCATTCGGTGGTTTGCGCGTCGCCTCGGGTTGGTCCGATGCCGGTGACCTACGCCTGACGGCCGACCGTGCCGACATGGTGCCCTCCGTCGAGAGGTACATGGCCGCCCTGGACGCCGCGATGTTGGCGAATTCCGCCGGTGGCGACGCGCAGGCGTCCCTCAGTGCATTCGACACGAGCAAGCAGAATCTGCGGCGCCAACTCGCCGGTACGGACGTCGTTCCGGACGTCCGAACGGGTGTCACCAGCCTGCTCGACGGTGGCCAGACACTGCTCGACCAGGTCACCGCGAACGGCGTCGACCTTCGGGGCCGCATCACCGCCTATGCGCCCATCCTGTTGACCGCCGAGGACGTCGTCAATGGCTCGGTGCGCGTCGACGACGAGAAGATCCGCACCGGGACGCAGGGCCTCAGCCGCGCGATCGGTGCCCGCGGCCAGATGATGATGCAGCAGCTGCTGGTGAACCTCGGCGGCGACCTTCCCGAGCCGGAGCTGCGCACGTCGATGATCACGCTGGCGGGTACCGAACCGTCGACGCTGTTCGGCATGTCTCAGGTGCTCGGCGTCGGCTCGCCGGACGCGCAGAGGCTGCAGGCAGAGATGGTCAAGCGGATGGCCCTGATATCGGACCTGGCCGTCGTCCTGGTCGGCAACCCGGAGCTGAGCCAGTCACTGCAAGCCACCAACGAGGTCGCCACCAAGGTCATCGACTCCGCGACGGCGTCGGTGACGTCGGCCGTGCAGGACCAGGCCGCGGTGAAGCGCCAGCAGGCCATTCGCGATTCCGCGATCGTGGGGGCCGCGATGCTGTTGGCGTTCATCGTCGTGCTGTTCGTGGCCCGGTCGTTGGTCAGGCCGCTGCGGACGCTGCGCGACGGTGCCCTCAAGGTCGCGCACGAGGACCTCGCACTGGAGCTGGAGCGGGTGCGCAACGGCGGTCAGCCCGGTGTGGTCGAGCCGCTGCCCGTGCACAGCACCGACGAGATCGGTCAGGTCGCGCATGCCGTCGACGAACTGCACGAACAGGCCGTGCTCCTGGCTGGTGAACAATCCCGGCTACAGCTGCAGGTCGGCGACATGTTCGAGACGTTGTCGCGGCGCAGCCGTTCGCTCGTCGACCAGCAGCTGGGACTCATCGACCGACTCGAGCGCGACGAGCAGGACCCCGAGCGGCTGGAGAATCTCTTCAAGCTCGACCACCTGGCCGCCCGCATGCGCCGCAACGGGGCCAACCTGCTGGTGCTGGCCGGTTCCAAGGTGCCGCGCGAGCAGGACGAACCGGTACCCGTCGTCGCCCTGATCAACGCCGCGGCCTCGGAGGTCGAGGACTACACCAGGGTCGTCACCGCGATCGTTCCGGAGAGCGAGGTGGCCGGTGTCGTCGCGGGCGACGTCGTTCACTTGTTGGCCGAACTCCTGGACAACGCACTGCGCTATTCACCTCCGAGCGCCGAGGTGCGCGTGTCGGCGGTGCACACCGGCAACGGTGGGCTGGTCATCGAGGTCAGTGACAGTGGGCTCGGCATGACGGACGCCGATCTCCGCGTCGCCAACACGCGGCTGCAGTCCGGCGGCGAGGTCGATCCCTTCACCGCCCGCCACATGGGCCTCTTCGTCGTGGGCAGGTTGGCCGCCCAGCACGGTCTGGTCGTCCGGTTGCGCAGTACCGTTGTGGCGCAACCCGATTCAGGAACCACCGCGGGAGTGTTCATCCCGGCCGAGCTGCTTCTCCATGGCCCCGGTGGGCCTGAATCCGACGACTACGTCTCCGACTACGGCGTCACCGCCTACGGCGAGCACCTCGACTACGCCGGGCCCACCGATGCCGACACCGATGCCACTCCGATCTACGCACTGGATGCCGACCACTCCGATCAGAATGACGCCGACGACGTCGTGGCCGAGCCGGAGTATCGGAACGGCCATGCCGACATCCCCGTTCTGCTTTTGCCGCAACGCAATCCGGGAGCCAGCGGCATCTCGGACATTCCGTCGGCGCCGATCGAGCCGGTGGAAGTCGAGCCGCTGGAACCCGTCGAGTCGGAGTGGCCGGAGGAGGAGCACCCGGTCGCCGAGGAGCAGCCACACTGGCACCTGCCCACCGAACCCTCCGAACGCCCCGTCCCGACGGACACCTCGTCGTTCTTCGCCGCGAAGGCGCAGGCCGCGACACCGGCGACCAATGGCGCGACCGGCGTCAACGGCGTCAACGGATCAGACGCCGCCGAAGCCGCCGATCCCGAGCCGGTGGCCAAGCCGGCCGGCGGTTCGATCTTCGACTCGATGCTCTCGGAGTGGCTGATCGACGATCCGTTCAAGCTGGCCGAGAGCACTGATCTGGACTGGCAGACGGTCTGGGATCACGGGTGGTCCGCCGCCGCGGCCGCCGAGCAGGCTCCCGTCGAGGAGCGCACCGAAGAGGGCTTGCCGATGCGTCAGCCGGGCGCCCGTCTGGTGCCCGGAGCGGCGAGCAATGGCGACAACGGTGACGGTGAGCGCAACGGTGGCACCAACGGCGGGACGGAGCCGGCCGACGAACAACCCGCGGCGAGAGCGACGCTCGAGGCGACGCAGGTGACCATCCGGCGGGACCCCGAAGCCGTGCGGAGCAGCATGGCCAGCCACTTCGGCGGCGTGCACGCGGGACGTGCGCGCGTCCGTGACACGAGCTCGACAGACGAGGACTGAACGACGAATGACCCGTCCCGCCCCGCGTGACTCGCTCGACTGGCTGGTGTCCAAGTTCGCCACCGAGGTCGCCGGCGTATCGCACGCAATCCTGGTGTCTGCCGACGGTCTTCTGATGGCTTCCAGCGAGCACATGCCCGTCGAGCGGGCCGACCAACTAGCCGCGGTGGCGTCGGGGTTGGCCAGCCTGTCGACGGGCGCCGCGCAACTCTTCGACGGCGGTTACGTGTTGCAGTCGGTCGTCGAGATGGAGAACGGCTACCTGCTGCTAATGCGGGTGGGCGACGGGTCGAATCTCGCGACGTTGGCCACCAGGTCGTGTGACATCGGGCAGATCGGATACGAGATGGCGATTCTGGTGGAACGGGTCGGCACGGTCATTCAGTCGGCGCGCCGCACGGCTCAGCGCCAGTGAGCGACCATGGACTTTCTGCCGCACGACGTCTGGGAGCCCAGCGAACCGCTCGATGAAGTCAGCCTCGTTCGGCCGTACACGCTGACGGCCGGTCGCACCGAGTCGCGCGTGTACCTTCCGTTGGAAGCGCCGATCCGGTCGTTGAGGTCCGCCCCACCGCCCGGATGGCCGGGGAGCGACATGCGTGCCCGGATCTTGAGGCTCGGCCGGGAGCGTCCCTCAGTCGCGGAGATCGCGGCTCGACTGGCCTTGCCGCTCGGTGTTGCGCGTGTGCTGATCGGCGATCTGGTGGCTGAGGGTTATCTTCGAGTGGAAGCCACTTTGGGCGAGTCGGCCAACGCCGACGAACGGCGGGAACTGATAGGAAGGACACTGCGTGGCCTACGGGCACTCTGAGCCGGAGCGCAAGCGCTCATCCGACGCAGGGTCTTCGCGCAAGCGCTCATCCGACGCAGGGTCTTCGCGCAAGCGCTCATCCGACGCAGGGTCTTCGCGCAAGCGCTCATCCGCCACCAAGATCGTCGTCTCCGGTGGCTTCGGCGCCGGCAAGACGACGTTCGTCGGCGCCGTATCGGAGATCATGCCCCTGCGCACCGAGGCCATCGTGACCAACGCGTCGCGCGGCGTCGACGGCATTGATGCCACGCCGATGAAGAACACCACGACGGTCGCGATGGACTTCGGCCGCATCACTCTCGCCGACGACCTGGTGCTGTACCTGTTCGGAACCCCGGGTCAGCGCCGGTTCTGGTTCATGTGGGACGACCTGGTCCGCGGTGCGATCGGCGCGATCATCCTCGTCGACGTGCGCAGGCTGGAGGACAGCTTCGCTGCGGTCGACTTCTTCGAAGCCCGTCGGCTGCCGTTCCTGATCGCGGTCAACGAGTTCGATCACGGCCCGAAGTACGCGCCCGACGCGGTGCGCAAGGCGTTGGCGTTGCGGGAGCACATCCCGGTGGTGAATGTCGATGCGCGCGACCGGCAATCGGCGCGGGCGGCCTTGATCGCCATCGCCGAGTACGCGCTGATGAACCTGAGCTCACTGCCCGGGTGACCGAATTCGACCAAGAGTGGATCGATCGTGAGTTCACCGGTGTGGACTTCCGCGACGACGACCTGAGCCGTCTGCGCACCGAGCGGGTCGTCTTCACCGATTGCGACTTCAGCGGTGTCGACATGACGGAGTCCGAGCATCTCGGCTCGGCCTTCCGCAACTGCACCTTTCGCCGAACATCGTTGATGCACACCGTGTTTCGGCATTGCAGCTTGTTGGGGTCGGTCTTCACCGAGTGCAGGCTGCGGCCGGTGACGATGGTCGAGGTGGATCTGACGCTCGCGGTGCTCGCCGGCTGCGATCTCCGCGGTATCGACCTCTCGGATTGCCGGGTGCGTGAAGCCAGTCTCGTCGGGGCGGATCTGCGCAAGGCGGTGCTGCGTCGCGCCGATCTACGAGGCGCGCGGACGCAGAACGTCCGCCTCGACGAAGCCGATCTGCGGGGTGCTCTGACCGACCCGACCTTCTGGACCACGGCATCGGTCCGAGGCGCGAAGATCGACATCAATCAGGCGCTCGGCTACGCGGCGGCGCACGGGTTGGACGTCCACGGCGAGTAGCGCCGACTGTGCGACGCCATCCGCCTCGCGCGGCGTGTCGCGTACGAAATCGCACACTCGGCCCGGGGGAGAGCCCTAGCCGCCCTTGAGCCGAATCTTGAAGCGTACGAAGCTCAGGTAGCCGACGCAGATCGCCCCCTGCATGCCTATGTTGAACCACCACGCGGCGGCGGTGTGCTTCCAATGCGAGTCCTGCGGCGTCAGCGGGCCCGGTACGAGCCGGAGTAGATCGATCGTCGATGCCGTCGAGGCGAAACCCCACCGAGCCGGTGTCACCCACGACATCTGGTCGAGCACGATGCGACCGGTCACGGGGATCATGCCGCCCTGGAAGACCAGCTGGCTCATGATCGCGATCACCAGCAGTGGCATGATCTGCTCGCTGGTCTTGGCCAGGGCCGACAGGGCCAAGCCGACCATCGCCGCGCCGACGCAACACGCCGCGACGTCGACGTACAACTCGAGCGAGCGATTGGGTATCACCGCGCCGCTGGTGACGGCTCCAGCACCCCAACCCTTGCCGATGATGTTGATGGCGACGACGACTGCGGACTGCAAGAGCGCGAAGCCGGCGAAGACGAACACCTTCGCGAACATGTATGCGGTCGTGGACAATCCGACCGCCTGCTCCCGCAGGAAGATCGCCCGCTCGCCGATGAGCGCCCTGATCGTCAGCGCGGTGCCCATGAAGATGGCACCGACGTTGAGCAACACCAGAATCTGTCCCGGTTCGTTCGGCGCTGCGCCGCCCTCGAGAGCGGTCTTCGGTACGCCGAAGCCGACGGTGCCCGGCACCGACAGTGACAGCGCACCCATGATGAACGGCAGGAACGCCAGGAAGAGGAAGTACCCGCGATCCGAGACGATCAGCCGCATCTGGCGGCGGGCGATGGTCGAGAACTGTTTGGGCACGCTGGTGCGCGTCGGCGAGCCGAGGTCGGCGGGTTGCTGCGTGGCCGGTGGCGGCGGCGGCGGACCGTGGCGTTCGAGGTAGTGCCGCTTGGCACCATCCGGGTCGTTGGCGACCGAGCTGAAGATGTCCGCCCAGTTGGTGGTTCCGAGTTCGGCCCCGATCTGACCTGGCGTGCCGCAGAACGCGGTCTTCCCGCCGGGCGCCAGCAGCAGCACCTGATCGCAGACGTCGAGATAGGTCAACGAGTGCGTCACGACCAGCACGACGCGGCCGGCGTCGGCGAGCTGGCGCAGCATCGTCATCACCTGGCGGTCCAGCGCGGGATCGAGTCCTGACGTCGGCTCGTCGAGGATGAGCAGCGACGGCCCGGTCAACAGCTCGAGTGCGACGGAGGCACGTTTGCGTTGACCGCCGGAGAGCTTGTCGACGCGCGTGTCGAGATGCTTCGTCATCTCGAGCTCTTCGAGCACCTCGTTGACGACCTGTTCGCGATCGGCCTTGTTCGTGTCGGGCGGCAGCCGGAGTTCGGCGGCGTACATCAGGGCCTGCCGCACGGTGAGCTCGCCGTGCACGACGTCGTCCTGCGGCACCATTCCGATTCGGGAGCGGAGCGAGGCGTAATCGGCGTGGACGTCGTGGCCCTCGAAGGCCACCTGGCCCGTCGTGGGGTGGGTGTAGCCCGCGACGAGGCGGGCGAACGTGGACTTGCCGGCGCCGGACGGCCCGATCACGGCGGTCAACGTGCCGGGACGGGCGGTCAACGAGATGTTGTCCAACAGCGTCTTGTTGCCCTCGATGGTCCAGGTGACGCCGTACACGTCCAGGCCGCCGGTGCGGGTGGCGACGTCGCTTTCGTTGCGACGCGCCAACGTGCCGCCGGCGAAGACCAGGTCGATGTTGCCGATCGTGACCACGTCGCCGTCGTGCAACGTCGCGGTGTCGACCCGCTGGCCGTTGACGAACGTGCCGTTGATGCTGCGGTTGTCGACGATCTGCGTGCCGCCGGCGCCTGGCACCAGGGTCGCGTGGTGGCGTGAGGCGAGTACGTCGGGGATGACGATGTCGTTGTCGGTGGCGCGGCCGATCTTGATTCCGCCGGCGGGCACGTCGGGCGTCCTGCCGGGGCGCAGGATCTTGAGCATGCTGGTCGCGAGGTTGCCCTCGGGGGCGCGGGGCGCGGCGGCCGGACCCATCTGCGTGGCGGCCGGGCCGCTGCTGGTGATCGGCGGCGGTGGTGACGACGGCTGCGGCGTGCTCGGCGGGCGATATCCCTGCGGTCCCGACGGGTACATGGGCTGCGGCCGGGAGGACGGCGGCTGTGCCTGCGGGTAACTCGGCTGGGTCCGCGGCGGGGGCGGCTGCGTACGCGGGTACCCCGTGGACGACGGTGTCTGGCTGGGCCAGGACGTGCTGGGTCGCTGGGCGATCGGGACCTGAGCGGTCTGCGGCGGCGTGCCCGCCGAACCGTGGTGGCGACCCACTTCGAAGGTGAGCCGCGGGCCGTCCGGGTTGCCGATGTTGACGTCCATGCCGTCGGCGACGTCGGCCGTCGGGACGCGTCGGCCGTTCACGTAGAGACCGTTGAGGCTGCCGTTGTCGATGGCCACCCAGCGACCCTGGTCGAAGCGGAGCAGTAGGTGCGCCCGCGAGATCAAGGGGTGGGCCACACGAACGTCGGCCCGCAGGTCGCGTCCGACGACGACGTCGTTGCCTGGCGAGAAGGTGCGGGGCGATCCGTCGTACCGAACGGTCAGCGCGGGGGGTGCGGGTCGCGTCATCGGGGCCAACTCTATCGGTATCGGTGCCCCGCGTGAGGGAGGTCCCGGGCCGTCCCCGTCGCGACCATGATTCGTTGTTGCGCGGCAAACGCGACCCGCACTCGGGTGCCGCTGACTTGGACGTTGCGAGGTGGTGCGGTTCGACGAAGTCTCGGCCAGGTGACGATTCGACATGGCTACGGCCCGTCTGCTAGGCACTCGCCAGTTTTCGTGGTGTTCTTGGAGCATGTCGGCGAAGGCGGTGTCACGCGAGAAGGTCCGCAGCCGCGTCCGCGGCGCCTTTGCCATCCTGCTTCTGATCGGTGCGACCGGCTCCGCAGTGGCTACGACAGGGGATTTGCCCAATGCTGCGGCCGCGCCGCCGACTCTGCTCACCGATAGTCGGGGCTTCCTCGATTCACCGGCCAGGTGCGCCCCGAACCAGACCGCCGTCGCCGTGGGCCGGACGGCGCTCTCCCTGGTCGCCATCTGCACCGACGGGCACGGCCACCACGAGTACCGTGGCATCCGCCTGAGTGACCGGGCGGTTCTGGTCCTGCCCGCGAAGTCCCTGGCCAACGGATGTTTCGGAGCGCGGACCGACGTGGTCTATTACACGGTCTCTCACCGCAAGCTGCTCTTGACGGCAGGTCTGCGGGTGCTGCGCGACGAGACGATGGTCGAGTACAAGGACTACCGCGTGGCCGTCACGGAGGCGCCCCTGGTGAAGCAGGCGGGCACGCGATAGTTCGGCCGAATCCGCGACTCACGTTCGGCGTACACCCTCAACGTTCCTTGGTGATGCGACGATGTGAAGGGTGAAGCAGGCGAAGCGCGGGGATGCAGTCGTGACACACCGATGGTGGCACGTGCGAGGGTTCGCCGCCGCGGGGTTCGCGGCTGTCGCCTGCGCCGTCGTCGCCACCCCGTCGGTCGGTCCGCCGTCGGCCACCGCGGCGCCGCCACCCAATGATGAGCGCGGCTTCGTCGACTCCACCGCTCGGTGCGCCGCGCCGAGCAAGGCGATCGGATACGGCTATACCGCGAATTCGCGGGTCGCGATCTGCAAGGACGACGCCACCGGCCAGTACCAGTACCGGGGTGTGCGGGTCAGCGACGGCGCGCGGCTCATCCTCGCGGCCCGGTTGACCGATGGTGGCTACGTCGCCGAGAACGACGGGATCACCTATACCGTGACGTCGACCGCGCTGACCATCTCGTCGGGCAGCCAACAGATTCGCCGCGAGCCGATGATCGAGTTCGCCGGATCCGCTCCGAGCGGCACGTCATCGACGTCGACCTCGACCACGTCATCGCCGACCACTGGGTCGACGCAGTCGAGTGCCATACCCGAGACGGTCACGCCGACGACGCCCCTTCCGCCACCGCTGCCCGCCGAGGCCGGTCACAGCTGAGCGGGAACTAACCCGGGGAACCCGTCACCACGCAGTGGGTGTGGCTGTAGATGGTGGCCATGCACTTGTTGCAGTGCGTGCAGAGTGACCGCACGGCGTGCTCGGCGTCCTCGTTCCTGATGCGGTCGATCAAATCGGGTTCGGCCAGCAGCGCCCGGCCCATCGCCACGAAGTCGAAGCCCTCCGCCATGGCGAGGTCCATGGTCTCGCGATTGGTGATGCCGCCCAACAGGATCAGCGGCATCGTCAGCTCCGCGCGGAACTGCTTGGCCTGGTCCAACAGGTAGGCCTCGCGGTAGGGGTACTCGCGCAGGAACTTCTTGCCGGTCATCCGGATGCCCCAGCGAAGCGGCGGCTTGAACGCGCCCGCGAACTCCTTGATGGGCGCGTCCCCCCGAAACAGATACAGCGGGTTGAGCAGTGAACTGCCCGCGGTCAATTCGAGGGCGTCGAGGCCGCCGTCCTCCTCCAACCACTTGGCAGTCTGCAGGGACTCCTCGACCGAGATGCCGCCTCGGACGCCGTCGGACATGTTGAGCTTCGCCGTCACCGCGATCCGGCCGCCCACCGCCTGGCGGACGGCCCGCACCACGCCGCGGGCCACCTTGGCGCGGTTCTCCAGCGAGCCGCCGAACCCGTCCGTGCGGCGATTGATGAGTGGGCTGAGAAATGAACTGGCGAAGTAGTTGTGGCCTAGATGCACCTCGACGGCGTCGAACCCGGACTCGATGGCCAGGCGGGCGGCGTTGGCGTGGGCCGCGGTGATGTCGTCGATGTCTGACTCGGAGGCGCGCTTGGCGAACCGCATCGACAGTGGATTGAAGAACCGCACCGGCGCGTAGGCCGTCGCCTTGTTCGTCCGACTGTTGGCGACCGGTCCCGCATGTCCGATCTGGGCGCTGATCGCCGCCCCCTCGGCGTGGATCGTGTCGGTCAGTCGACGCAGACCGGGCACGGCCTCCGGACGCATCCAGAGTTGCCAGCCATCCGTACGCCCGCCGGGAGACACCGCACAGTAGGCGACGGTCGTCATCCCGATTCCGCCGGCGGCAGGGAGCCGGTGATAGGTGATCAGGTCGTCGGTGACCAGGGCATCGGGGGTCGACGCTTCGAAAGTCGCCGCCTTGATGACGCGGTTGCGCAGGGTCACCGGGCCGAGCTTGGCCGGACTGAACACATCGGGAGTGTTGTTCATTGCCGCAGCCCAACACGCGGGCGGGCATGGTGTCAATGCGGGTGATGCCAGAATGGTGACGGGGCGAGCGAAGCGACGGGAGAAGGCCACGTGGGTGCAATCACCTTGGACGGCAAGGCGACGCGCGACGAGATCTTCGTCGACCTCAAGCAGCGGGTGGCGGCGTTGACCGCCGCGGGGCGGACGCCGGGGCTGGGGACCGTGCTCGTCGGTGACGACCCTGGCTCGCAGGCCTACGTGCGGGGCAAGCACGCCGACTGCGCGAAGGTGGGCATCAATTCGATCCGCCGCGACCTGCCCGCCGACATCAGCCAAGCGGCGCTCGACGACACCATCGACGAGTTGAATGCCAACCCCGAGTGCACCGGCTACATCGTGCAGCTGCCGTTGCCCAGACATCTCGATGAGAACGCGGCACTGGAACGCATCGATCCGGCGAAGGACGCCGACGGTCTGCATCCCACGAACCTCGGGCGGCTGGTGCTCAACGAGCCGGCTGCGCTGCCGTGCACGCCGCGCGGGATCGTGCATCTGCTGCGCCGTTTCGAGGTGCAGATCGCCGGGGCACACGTCGTGGTCATCGGCCGCGGTGTCACCGTGGGCCGGCCGCTGGGGCTGCTGCTCACCAGACGCTCGGAGAACGCGACGGTGACGTTGTGCCACACCGGCACTCGCGATCTGCCCGCCCTCACCCGACAGGCCGACATCATCGTCGCCGCGGTCGGTGTGCCGCACATGGTGACCCCGGAGATGGTGAAGCCGGGTGCCGCGGTGGTCGACGTCGGGGTGAGCCGCGACGCGGACGGCAAGCTCGTCGGTGACGTGCATCCTGGGGTGTGGGACGTCGCCGGTCACGTGTCGCCCAACCCCGGTGGTGTGGGCCCCTTGACGCGGGCGTTCCTGCTCACCAACGTCGTCGAGCTCGATGAGGCGAAACGAACTTGACCGCAAGGGGTTTCGTGCAGAAGGTGCTGACGGCCCAGTGGCCCATCCTCACCGTCGGCCTGTTCCTGCTCGCGGCCTTCGCGCTGGTGGTGGCGGGGTATTGGCGGCGCGGAGCTCTGGTGTTGGCGATCGGCGTCGGCGTGGCTGCGGTGATGCGCATGGCGTTGACCGACGACCGGGCCGGTCTGCTGGTGGTGCGATCGCGCACGATCGACATCGCCACCACGGCAACGGTCAGCGCTGCGCTGATCTACATCGCGTTGACGATCGACCCGCTGGGCACTAGCTAGGTCGCCGACTGCCCGTTTGTTGCACGCAAACGGCGACATTGCCCGTCAACAAGCGCGCGATCAGCGGAACCCGCGTGCTCGCAACGCCTGTCGGACCCGTTGCACCACCCGCGGCTGCTGATAGCGCAATTGCCGAGCGCTGAGGCGCACGATGGACCAGCCCTTGGCGGCCAGGAACTCCAGACGGTCGATGTCGTTGGCGTGGCTTTCGGGATCTGCCCAATGCTGCTCGCCGTCATACTCGGCGCCCACCATCCACTGAGGCCAGCCCATGTCGATTCGACGCACGATACGACCCTGACTGTTCGCAACGGGGATTTGCGTCACCGGGCGGGGAAGTTCCGACTGGACGAAGAGCAACCGCAGTCGTGTCTCCTGTGGGGACTCCGCCCCGGCGTCGACGAAGCTCATCACGTTCTGCAGGCGGCGAATGCCTCGGGCACCTGGATGGAATTCGATGAGGCCCGAAACGGATTGCGGTGTCACCGAAGTCGCGTTGAGCAGTGCGTCGATGCGAATCACCGCGGTATGGAGGGGAAGCCGCCTACCAAGGTCGTACGCCGTTCGGGCGGCGGTGGTGCTGGCCATGGCGTCGATCGTGCACACCTCGGCCGGGCGCAGCTCGTAGCTGCGAACGGTGATGCCGTTCGGCGGGGGCCGCCGGGAGTGCAAGACCTCCACCGGCGCGTGCTCTGGGATCCACTTGCTGCCCAGAACCGCGGCGGCAGAGTGCCCGACGAGGGTCGCCTTGCGATCCGACCACAGCCACGCCGCCCTGGCCCTGTCGCGAGGCGTCAACTCGACGCCCTTCCTGACGTATACGTTGCGGTGCAGCTTGGTGTAGCTACGGTTCAGGTCGCGGCGGGTGAGGCTGCCATCGGCAAGGACCTCCGTGGCCACGACGATTCGGTCGGACACCCCATAATCGTGGGCCACGGCGACGGGCTGTCTCGGCACCAATTTCCACCGTCGACTGCACGCATGTTGAACGCAAACGTCGAGTGATCCAGTCAACAAGCGGGCAGTCGCCGAATCAGGCCAACGTGGCCCGCACTCCGACCGTGATGTAGGGCAGGGCCAGCCCGGTGGCGTTCGCGAGCGCGGGATGGGTGCGCAGCAGCTCCCGGACGTCTTCGAGCGTCTTCGAGCGCACCGCCGCCGGGGAGGTGATGCAGTAGCTTCGCGAGGCGACGAGATCGATGAGCGCTTGTGGCGTCAGGTAACTCGTCCATTCGAACTGTTGGCGTTCCAGGCCGGAGAACGGATGCGGCAGCGAGACCTGACGGCTGAACGGGTCTTCTTCATGGCCCACGATGCGGCCGAGATCCTTGACCCAACCCAGGCGTTCGTCGCGGGTGTTCCACACCAGCCCGAGTCGACCGCCGGGACGGAGCACCCTCGCGACCTCCTTGATGGCGCGCTCGGGGTCGAACCAGTGCCACGCCTGGGCCACCAGAACCGAGTCGACGCTGCTGTCGGGCAGGGGAATCTCCTCGGCGCTGCCGAGCAGGGCAGGGGTGTCGGGCAGCGACCGGCTGAGGACCTCGAGCATCTCGGGAATGGGATCCACCGCGACGACGTCTAGGCCCCGTTCGACGAGCCGGACCGTCAACTTGCCGGTGCCCGCACCGAGATCGAGGACGTTGCGCGCACCGTCCTGCAACAGCCAGTCGATGGCTTCCGGCGGATAGGACGGGCGGCCCCGCTCGTAGGCGGCGGCCTCCTCACCGAACGACAGCGACTGGCGTACCTTTGCGCTCGCGCGCGACTCGTCGGCGCTCACGTGGACGCGAACTCCAATGTCTGGCGGATCAATTCGTAGACGGCGTCGGTCTCGACGAGGAACCCGTCGTGGCCGTAGATCGAGTCGACGACGTTCAGCTCCGTACAGGTCGGCAGCAGGTCGGCCAGCTCCTGCTGCAATCGCAACGGATAGAGCCGGTCGGAGGTGATGCCGCCGACGACCACCCGTGCCGTCACCCGGCGCAGCGCCGCCGCCACGCCGCCTCGCCCGCGGCCGACGTCATGACTGCTCAGCGCGTCCGTCAGCACGACGTAGGTGCCAGCGTCGAACCGCCGCGCGAGTTTGGCGCCCTGATGCTCCAGATAACTCTGTACTGCGTAGCGGCCACCGGTCGTCGGAACCTCGTCGCCCTGACCGTCGTTGGCGAAGCGGTCGTCCAGCTCGGCTTCGCCGCGGTAGGTGAGATGGGCGAAGCGCCTGGCGATCTCGATGCCGGTGTCGGGTGTGCGGCCGGTGTCGTGGTAATCGCCGTGCTGCCAGTCCGGGTCCGCCTTGATGGCCGACACCTGCGTGCTCTGCGTGCCGATCTGGTCGGCCGTGGCGCGGGCGCCCACGGCGAGAACCAGTGCGGCACGGGCGGTGTCGGGATGCCCTACGATCCACTCCAAGGCGCGGGCGCCACCCATCGAGCCACCCACGACCGCGGCGACCTGGGTGATGCCGAGTGCCGAGAGTGCGGCCAGGTCGGCGTTCACCTGATCGCGGACGGTGATGGCGGGGAAGCGCGAACCCCACGGCTTGCCATCGGGGGCAAGCGAACTGGGCCCCGTCGAGCCGCGGCAGCCACCCAACACATTGGTGGCGATCGCGCACCAACGCGAGGTGTCGATGGGTGCGCCGGGCCCTGCCACGCCGTCCCACCAGCCGGGGGTCGGGTGATCGGGACCCGCTGGACCGGTGATGTGCGAGTCGCCGGTCAACGCGTGCAGCACGACGACCGCGTTGTCGCGTTCGGTCGACAGCTCCCCCCATCGCTGGATGGCGATGGAGACGTCGTCGAGTACCACGCCGGACTCGAGTGTCAACGAGCCGATGTCGACGACCCCGATCTCACCCTCGGCGGGCAGGGTCGCGAGGGCGGCGTCCGGAGCGTGTTCGGTGAGCGTCACATTCGGCGCTCTCACACCGTGACCGCGGATTGAGAGGCATCGGCGACCGCCTTCGCCGCGACGAAGCCCTGCTCGAGGTCGGCCAGGATGTCGTCGATCCCCTCGATGCCGACGGCCAACCGCACCAGGCCGGGGGTGACGCCGGTCGCGAGCTGTTCTTCGGGGGAGAGCTGCGCGTGCGTCGTCGACGCGGGGTGGATCACCAGCGACCGCACGTCGCCGATGTTGGCGACGTGACTGTGCAGGGTCAGCGCATTGACGAACGCCTTGCCCGCTTCGATGCCACCGGCCAGCTCGAACGCCAGTACGGCCCCGGTTCCCTTGGGCGCCAACTTCTTTCCGAGCTCGTACCACGGTGACGTCGGTAGTCCCGCGTAGTTGACCGACACCACGCCGTCGTGGTCGCTGAGGAACTCGGCGACCCGCTGGGCGTTGGCCACGTGTCGCTCCATGCGCAGGCTCAGCGTCTCGAGGCCCTGCGCGATGAGGAACGCGTTGAACGGGGAGCCGGCCGAACCTAGGTCGCGCAGCAGCTGGACCCGCGCCTTGAGCGCGAAGGCCGGCGGGCCGAGCTCGGCGAACACCACGCCGTGGTAGCTCGGGTCGGGGGTGGTGAAACCGGGGAAGCGGCCGCTCGCCGTCCAGTCGAAGTTGCCGCTGTCGACGATGACGCCCGCAATCGTCGTGCCGTGCCCGCCGAGGTACTTGGTGGCCGAGTGCACGACGATGTCGGCGCCATGCGCGATCGGCTGAATCAGATACGGGGTCGCGATGGTGTTGTCGACGATCAGCGGCACGCCGTTCTCGTGCGCCACGCCCGCCACGCCGGGGATGTCGAGGACGTCGATCTGCGGGTTGGAGATCGTCTCCCCGAAGAACGCCTTGGTGTTGGGCCGCACGGCCGCCCGCCACGAGTCGAGATCGTCGGGGTCGTCGACGAAGGTGGTCTCGATGCCGAGCTTCGGCAACGTGTAGTGGAAGAGGTTGTACGTGCCGCCGTACAGCCGGGGGGAGGAGACGAGATGATCTCCCGCGCCGGCGATATTGAGGATCGCGAACGTCTCCGCGGCCTGACCCGAGGACAGGAACAGGGCCGCGAC
The DNA here is from genome assembly GCF_030295745.1 of Mycolicibacterium sp. TUM20985. NCBI lineage: Bacteria > Bacillati > Actinomycetota > Actinomycetes > Mycobacteriales > Mycobacteriaceae > Mycobacterium > Mycobacterium antarcticum. The sequence continues at coordinate 4,645,528 of NZ_AP027291.1, read as the reverse complement.
GCCACCTTCGAGGGCCGCGATGCGTTGCTCGACGACGTCCTGCGTGGGGTTCATGATGCGGGTGTAGATGTTGCCCGGCTCGGCCAGGCCGAACAGTGCTGCGGCGTGGTCGGTGTCTCTGAACGCGTACGACGTGGTCTGGTAGATCGGCAGTGCCCGCGCACCGGTCGCGAGGTCGGGGGTCTGGCCGGCGTGCACCTGCTTGGTCTCGAACGCCCAGTTGGCGGTCGGATCGATGTCATTGGTCACGAGGATGGCTCCTGAAGATGAGAAGGGGGTGCCCAGCAAGGCACGAATCAAGTCCGGGAATGGTTCAGCGACAACTGCACAACGTGGGCCTCCGCACCAGGTTTCCCTGTCTACTCTGGGGGCCCGTCATGGCGGGCCCGCGCTTGCCGTGTAGCCGACTTCGGCTACTCAACCTGGTCAATCACCCGGGGCACCCCACCGCGGTTGGAGGGTTGCCGGCCAGCGAGCCGGGGCTTGACGCTGGCACTCATGACCGAGAGGAAGCCTATCTCAACGAGGCAAGGGGGTGCCAGTGGGATTCACCGGCGGCCGCGGTCAGGCCGGGCAACCCTCACGGTTGGGTGCCTCGAGCGCCTTCGGTGCGTCCTCGATGGCGTCGTGCACCGCGTCGAAGACCTGCGGATCCCACGTCAGTGCCACTTTCCAGTCCAGCCCGGCGGCATTGGAGACGAAGATGCTGTGGGCGTCGTCGAAGGTGTAGCAGCGACGGTGGGGGAGGACCGGGTCGTCGACGTCGACGGCCTGCGCGCTGCGAAGGGCCACCAGGCCGTCGTTCGGCCAGACCGCGAGGTTGGCGGTCCGCCCGGCGGGCGCGGTGAACTTCTTGCCGCCGATCAACACGACCGGGATCTTGTCCAGCACGCCGGCCTGGAACTCGTTCCAGCCGTCCTTGCCCATCAGATAGGTCTGGTTGACTTCGCGGCCCGAGCCGGCCATCAGCCTCAAGACCTCGGCCTTGAAGCCGGTCATCGCGGTCTCGCACAGCTTGTCGCCAAGGCAGTCGGTCAAAGGCACGATGTCGTTGGCGTAGTCGGACAGGTAGGAGCCCTGCCAGGGTGTGCCGAGCGTGGTCAGCGAGCGGATGTGCACCGGGGAGTTGGTCGTGGTCAGCACCCGGATCGCGGATCGTGAGTACAGCCCGCCCATCGAGTGCGCGACGAAGTCGACGTCGGTGACGCCCTTCTCGGTGTGCAGCCACGTCAGGAAGCGCGCCAGATGTTCACCCGCAGTGTCGATGCTGCCGGTGGAGTCGACGGTCATGTTCTCCGGCAGCGTGACCGGGCAGACTCCGAACGGGCCGAAACCCGTCTGGTCCGCCACCTGCCCGCGGCGGGCCATGGCCGGTGAGGTGTACACGGTGTAGCCCCGCCCGAGCAGGGATTCGCGCAGTGCGGTGTCGGTGTTCCCGGCCGCCAAACCGGTGGAGCAGGCCTGGTCGGGGGTGGTGAACGGGCTGGTCGCGTCGCCGCCCGACACGATCACGACGGCTTGTGCGGCGGTGCGCTTCTCGGGTTGTGGGGCCGGCTCGCTGGGCTTGTCGCTGCTGCAGCCCGTCATCAGCGCGATGGCCGTAGCCACCACGGTCCCCGCCAAGATTCGTCGCACGAAGCGGGATGCTAGCCGCCGAGGGGGGTGGCCGCGGGCCGGATTGATCATGTTCGACTCGGGTACCCATCGCCCCAAGCCACGTCTGACGCGGGCGCTGCGCGTAGGTTCGTATCCGACGCGATACTTGACCTTGAATGCCGACTAACCGTGACAACGGGAGATTGATAAGTGACTGAGCAGCCGACCATCATCTACACGCTGACCGACGAGGCGCCGCTGCTTGCGACGTACGCCTTCCTGCCGGTGGTGCGGGCCTTCGCCGGTGCGGCGGGCATCGACGTGAAGACCAGCGACATCTCCGTGGCGGCCCGCATCCTGGCCGAGTTCTCCGATTACCTGACCGACGAGCAACGCGTGCCCGACAACCTCTCCACGCTCGGTGAGCTGACGCAGCGCCCGGAGACGAACATCATCAAGCTGCCGAACATCAGCGCGTCGGTGCCGCAGCTGCTGGCGGCCATCAAGGAGTTGAAGGCCAAGGGTTACGACCTTCCCGACTACCCGGGTGAGCCGAAGAACGAGGAAGAGAAGAAGCTCAAGGAGCGCTACGGCACGTGCCTCGGCAGCGCGGTGAATCCGGTTCTGCGCGAAGGTAACTCGGATCGTCGGGCCCCCAAGGCGGTCAAGGAGTACGCCAGGAAGCATCCGCACAGCATGAGCCCGTGGTCGCAGGCGTCACGCACCCACGTGGCGACCATGAACCACGGCGACTTCTACCACGGCGAGAAGTCGCTGACGCTGGACAAGAACCGCACCGTCAAGATGGTGCTGGAGACCAAGCGCGGCGAGACGATCGTGCTCAAGCCCGAGGTGAAGCTGGACGACGGCGACGTCATCGACAGCATGTTCATGAGCAAGAAGGCGCTCTGCGACTTCTACGAAGAGCAGATGGAGGACGCGTACGAGACCGGCGTGATGTTCTCGCTGCACGTCAAGGCGACGATGATGAAGGTCAGCCACCCCATCGTCTTCGGCCACGCGGTGAAGGTCTTCTACAAGGACGCGTTCGCCAAGCACCAGAAGCTGTTCGACGAGCTGGGGGTCAACGTCAACAACGGGCTGTCCGATCTCTACGACAAGATCGAAACGCTGCCCGCCTCACAGCACGAGGAGATCGTCCGGGACCTGCACGCCTGCCACGAACATCGGCCGGAGCTCGCAATGGTGGACTCCGCCAAGGGAATCTCGAACTTCCATTCGCCCAGCGACGTCATCGTGGACGCGTCGATGCCCGCGATGATTCGTCTCGGCGGCAAGATGTACGGCGCCGACGGGCGCACCAAGGACACCAAGGCCGTCAACCCGGAATCCACCTTCTCCCGGATCTACCAAGAGATCATCAACTTCTGCAAGACGCACGGCCAGTTCGATCCGACGACGATGGGCACCGTTCCCAACGTGGGCCTGATGGCGCAGAAGGCCGAGGAGTACGGCAGCCATGACAAGACCTTCGAGATCTCCGAGGACGGCGTCGCCAACATCGTCGACGCCGACAGCGGTGAGGTGCTGCTGACGCAGGACGTCGAGGCCGGCGACATCTGGCGCATGCCGGTGGTCAAGGACGCGCCGATCCGCGACTGGGTCAAGCTGGCGGTCACCCGCGCGCGTGACTCCGGTATGCCGGTGGTGTTCTGGCTCGACCAGGAGCGGCCGCACGAGAACGAGCTCCGCAAGAAGGTCAACGCCTATCTCGCCGAGTACGACACCGAGGGTCTCGACATCTCGACGATGAGCCAAGAGCGGGCCATGCGGCACACGATCGAACGGGCGATGCGCGGCCAGGACACCATTGCCGCCACCGGCAACATCCTGCGCGACTACCTCACCGATCTGTTCCCCATCCTGGAGCTCGGCACGAGCGCAAAGATGTTGTCCATCGTGCCGTTGATGGCCGGCGGCGGGTTGTACGAGACGGGGGCCGGCGGTTCCGCGCCCAAGCACGTCAGCCAGCTGGTCGAGGAGAACCACCTGCGCTGGGATTCTCTCGGTGAGTTCCTGGCGCTGGCGGTCAGCTTGGAGGACCTCGGCAAGAAGGAGGGCAACCAGCGGTCCCAGATCTTGGCCAAGACCCTCGATGCCGCGACCGGAAAGTTGTTGGACAACAACAAGAATCCGTCCCGCAAGACCGGTGAGCTCGACAACCGGGGGAGCCAGTTCTACCTCGCCATGTACTGGGCGCGCGAACTCGCCGACCAGACCGAGGACAAGGATCTGGCCGAGCACTTCGCACCGTTGGCGAAGACGCTGGCCGACAACGAGGAGACCATCGTCGCCGAACTCAATGAGGCGCAGGGTGATTCGGTCGACATCGGCGGCTACTACTACCCGGATCCGGAGAAGGTGACCGCGGTGATGCGGCCGAGCAAGACCTTCAACGCCGCGCTGGAGTCCGCGCAGGGCTGACGGCGCGACACCACGGAGGAGGCGACGGCGGCGCATGTCGAAGATCAAGGTCGAAGGCACGGTGGTCGAACTCGACGGTGACGAGATGACCCGCATCATCTGGAAGCTGATCAAGGACACGCTGATCCTGCCTCACCTCGACGTGGACCTCGAGTACTACGACCTCGGCATCGAGCACCGCGACGAGACCGACGATCAGGTCACCATCGACGCGGCCAACGCCATCAAGAAGCACCACGTGGGCGTCAAGTGCGCCACCATCACCCCGGACGAGGCCCGCGTCGAGGAGTTCGGCCTCAAGCAGATGTGGCTCTCGCCCAACGGCACGATCCGAAACATCCTGGGCGGCACAATCTTCCGGGCGCCCATCGTGATCAAGAACGTGCCGAGGCTGGTGCCCGGCTGGACCAAGCCGATCATCATCGGCCGGCACGCGTTCGGCGATCAGTATCGGGCGTTCAACACCAAGGTCGACAAGCCGGGAACGTTCACCGTGACGTTCACCCCGGACGACGGCAGCGAACCGATGGTGCACGACGTGGTGAAGATCCCCGACGGGGGTGGCGTCATCATGGGCATGTACAACTTCCGCAGGTCGATTCAGGACTTCGCCCGGTCGTCCTTCAAATATGCTCTGCAGCAGAACTATCCGGTCTATCTGTCGACGAAGAACACCATTCTCAAGGGCTATGACGGGATGTTCAAGGACGAGTTCCAGAGCATCTTCGACGAGGAGTTCAAGGCGGAGTTCGACGCCAAGGGACTCACCTACGAGCATCGCCTCATCGACGACATGGTGGCGTCCTGCCTCAAGTGGGAGGGCGGTTACGTGTGGGCCTGCAAGAACTATGACGGTGACGTCCAATCCGACACCGTCGCACAGGGTTACGGCTCGCTGGGCCTGATGACCTCGGTGCTCTTGACCCCGGACGGTCAGACGGTGGAGGCCGAAGCCGCGCATGGCACCGTCACCCGGCACTACCGGCAGCACCAGGCGGGCAAGCCCACGTCGACGAACCCGATTGCGTCGATCTTCGCGTGGACGCGGGGCCTGGAGCACCGCGGCAAGCTGGACGGCACCCCGGCGGTGATCGATTTCGCGGAGACGCTGGAGGAGGTCGTCATCGGCACGGTCGAGGACGGCTACATGACCAAGGATCTCGCCGTGCTCATCGGCACCGAACAGCCGTGGCAGACCAGCGAGGAATACCTCGCCACGATCGCCGATCACCTGACGAAGGCTCTGCGTTAACCCACCGTCTCCCGCGAGCGTGCGTGTCTGCGGGCGCCACGCCGGTGACTTTTAGGACTTTGCGCACGCTCGCAGAGGGCTCAGCCGGCGGGCGGGACCTGCCGCTGGGGCTCGGTGTGCTGAGCGACGAAGTCGGCGATCAGCTCCGTGATGCGACCGGGGGCCTCCAGCATCGGGATGTGGCCCAGACCCTCGAGCCGGATCACCGGCGTGCCTGCGGGCAGGTTGTCGACGAGGTACTTGTTGCCGCGCGGGTGGGGGAACACCCTGTCCTTCTCGCACAGCACCAGCTGGGTGGGGATGGCCACATGGGCGAGTCCGAGCAGTCCCGAGAGCCGCAGCGTCTTCATCAACAGCTGAAAGTAGGCCGTGCAGTGGGTCGCATCCTCGACGAGCGTGACCAGATCGGCGTGGCTGGGACCGTCGGCGGGTCCGCTCACGGCCAGGGTCGCAATGCGCTTGGCGAAGGGAAGGTCGAGGATGCGTGGCCCCAGAAGCCGCGCTGCCGCGAGCACGGGGGCACCGGCCAGGAACTTCAGCACCGTCTCGTACTTGGTCAGCGAATGCTGCGACCAGCCGCCCGCAGGCGCGATCGCGGTGAGGCTGCGGGCCCGGCCGCGGCGCTCCAGCTCGAAGCCCACCCAGCCGCCGAGGGAGTTGCCGACGATATGCGCGGTGTCCCAACCCAGCTCGTCCATCCGGCTCTCGACGTCGTCGACGAGGTGGGAGGTGTCCATGAACCACGACGGTGCGCGACGTCCGCCGTGGTGGCCGAGCATCGTGGGCGCCAGCACCTCGTACCGCCCGGTGTCCGCCAACTGCTCGGCGACCGTGCGCCAGACCGCCTGCGAGCAGAGGAAGGGGTGCAGCATCACGATCGGTTCTCCCGAACCGAGGTGGATCGGATCGCGCATCGTCATGTCGCCGACCCTAAGGTGATACCGGCGGTACCGCAAGAAAGGGTCGACGCGTCCCCGGCTAGGGTCTGTCTCCCGTGATCGTCAGCACCGTCAACGTCAACGGGATCCGCGCGGCCGTCAAGGAGCGCTCGTCCGAGAACCGCGGGCTGCTGCCCTGGCTTGCTGCGTCGCACGCCGACGTGGTGCGCCTGCAGGAGACCCGCGCCGATGACGAGCAGCTGGCCAAGTCGTTGGCACCCGCTCTGGCCGACGGCTGGCACCTCGCATCGGCGACGGCACACGTCAAGGGACGCAACGGCGTTGCGGTCCTGAGCCGCCAGCCGATCACCCGCACGCTCATCGGACCCGACGGCGGGGAGTTCGCCGCCCACGGCCGCTACCTCGAGGTCGACATCGCGGGCGTCACCACGGCCAGCGTCTACTTCCCCACGGGTGAGGCCGATACCGACCGGCAACTCGAGAAGGAACGCTTCATGGCCGCGGTCGCCGCCCGGATGGACGTGCTCCGCCACGACGGCCGCGACGCCGTGGTCTGTGGTGACTGGAACATCGGTCACACCGAGAACGACATCAAGGCGTGGAAGGCCAACCGCAAGAAGGCCGGGTTCTTGCCTGCCGAGCGGCAATGGCTCACCGACCTGCTGGCTACGGGCTGGGTGGACGTGGTTCGCGTGCTGCACCCCGACGTCGCGGGTCCGTACTCCTGGTGGTCTTGGCGCGGCCGGGCCTTCGACACCGACGCCGGATGGCGGATCGACTATCAGCTCGCCAATCGCCGGTTGGCCGACCGCGTCGTCTCGGCCAGGGTGGAGCGCGCCGACGCCTACGCGTTGCGCTGGTCCGACCACGCACCGGTGACCGTCGAATACGCCTGATTCCATTCCGGCCGCCGCCCCAGGTGGCGCAGGACGACGTCGAGATCACCCGCACCCGCGGGTTCGACGGCCCGCGCGAACGGTGCACCGGGCTGGTCGCGGAAGTCGCCGTCCGGCACGGCCCGCACGAGGGGTAGCACCGCGTCGACGACGTCGGTCGGTAGGACGAACGGGACCCCTAGTGTCGCGGCGACGTCCCAGCCGTGCGCGACGTAGTCCACGAAGTGAAACCCCATCGCCATCACGCCGGGTACCTTCACCCCGCCGAAGTCGGGTAGGACGAATTCGACGTCGGCGGCACCGTCGGTGGCGAAGGCGTCCAAGGCGTCGTGCGCGGCCGCAGCGTAGGTGCCCGCTGGATCGGCGGTGACCGAGGCGAGCACGGTCTCCGGTCGCCAGATTTCCTGGTCGCCACCGAAACCCCTTGCCGCAAAGCCGAATCCGCGGTGTTGAACGGTCATGTGCGTCAGCAGGTCGACCAGCGTCCACTCGGCGCACGGCGTTGGTCGGGTCAGGTCTTCCAGTCGAACGCCGTCGACCACGCTGATGGAGGCCAGCACGGCGACGCGGTGCAGGGGCAGGAGTTCGTACGTATTAGTATGCATACGCATATGATATGCGTCCGCACATGGTGTGGCAATGCCTACCATGGGGCGGTGTCGAAGTCGTCCCGTCGCCCCGATCTCGCCGCGATGCTCGTGCCGCTGGTAAGGGAGCTGATCGCCGCCGAGCAGCCGATCCTCGACGCGCACGGGCTCACGATGTGGGGGTACGTGGTGCTCTCTGCCCTGGACACGTCGTCGATGCGCACCCAGGCCGCCCTCGCCGACGCGATCGGCGCCGACAAGACGCGCATCATCCGCACCCTCGACCGCCTGCAGGACGACGGACACATCGAGCGTCAGCCCGACCCCGACGACCGCCGCGTGCGCCTGCTGGCCATCACCAAAGCCGGCCGGGCCGTCAAGGATGCCGTCCAGGCCGACATTCAGCGGGGTGAGGAACGCTGGCTCGGCGAACTCGACGCCGATGAGCGGCGCGTGTTCCTGGCGGTGCTGCGTCGGCTGACCCGTCACCAGACCGCATGACGGCAATGGAAGGATGGCCGCATCATGAGCACTGAGCACGATGGGGCGCCCGAACGAGTCGTCTTCTCCGGCGTGCAGCCGACGTCCGACTCCCTTCACCTCGGCAATGCGCTGGGGGCGGTCAGTCAGTGGATCGGGCTCCAGGACGGCTACGACGCCTACTTCTGCGTCGTCGACCTCCATGCCATCACCATCCCGCAGGATCCCGGCCAACTGCGCCAGCGCACGCTGGTGACCGCAGCGCAATACCTGGCACTGGGCATCGATCCGGCGAAGGCCTGCGTCTTCGTTCAGAGTCACGTGCCCGCCCATACCGAATTAGCTTGGGTGTTGGGGTGTTTCACGGGTTTCGGGCAGGCATCGCGGATGACCCAGTTCAAGGACAAGTCTCAGAAGGAGGGTGCGGACGCCACGACCGTCGGTCTCTTCACCTACCCGGTGCTGATGGCCGCCGACGTGCTGCTCTACGACACCGACCTGGTCCCGGTCGGCGAGGATCAGCGTCAGCACCTCGAGCTCGCCCGCGACGTCGCGCAGCGGTTCAACGCGCGGTTCCCCGACACGCTCGTCGTGCCCGACCCGATGATCCAGAGGGCGACGGCCAAGATCTACGACCTGCAGGACCCGTCCGCCAAGATGAGCAAGTCGGCGGCCACCGAGGCAGGGTTGATCAGCCTGCTGGACGATCCGAAGAAGACCGCCAAGAAGATTCGTTCCGCGGTCACCGACAGCGAGCGGGAGATCCGCTTCGATCGCGACGCCAAGCCGGGGGTGTCGAACCTGCTCACGATCCAGTCGGCCGTCACCGGCGTCGACGTCGACGTGCTGGTCGAGAGCTACTCGGGGCGCGGGTACGGCGACCTCAAGGCCGACACCGCCGACGCCGTCGTCGAGTTCGTCACCCCGATCAAGGCGCGGGTCGATGAAATGCTCGCCGATCCGGCCGAATTGGAGTCGGTGCTGGCCGCGGGTGCCCAGCGGGCCAACGACGTGTCTGCGAAGACGCTGCAGCGGGTATACGGCAAACTAGGGTTGCTCGATAGGCGCCACTAGCACCAGGAGGTCGGCGTGACCGAACCGGCCACGCCCGGCGTCATGGACCGGCTGCGGACCCGATTCCCGTGGTTCGACCGGGTCATGACGGCCCAGGCGCGCTACGACGACAGCAAGGGCGACTTCTATGCCGCCGGCATCACCTACTTCACGATCTTCGCGCTGTTCCCGCTGCTGATGGTCGCCTTCGCGGCGGGTGGCTTCGTGCTGGCGAATCGCCCCGACCTGCTCGCCGACGTCGAGGCGAAGATCAGGAGCGTGGTGACGGGCGACCTCGGTCAGCAACTGGTCGAATTGATGGACTCGGCGATCGACTCCCGAACGTCGATAGGCGTCATCGGCCTGGCCACCGCCGCCTGGGCGGGGCTGGGTTGGATGGCCAACCTGCGGGAGGCCCTCAGCCAGATGTGGGGTCTGCAGCGCGGTGAGCCGCTCGGCTTCGTCAAGACCAAGGTCTCGGATCTGTTGGCGCTCCTCTCGGCATTCGCCGCGATCGTCGTCACCGTGGCGCTGTCACTGCTCGGCAACGGGACGGTGATGCGGCACGTGCTCGAGTGGATCGGCATTCCCGAGTTTCCGGCGCTGGGCATCCTGTTGCGGATCGCCTCGCTCGTGGTGTCCCTCGGCATCTCGTGGTTGTTGTTCACGTGGATCATCGCCCGCCTTCCGCGGGAGTCCGTGAGCTTCCGCAGCGCGGCCGGGGCCGGACTGCTCGCCGCCGTGGCGTTCGAGATCTTCAAGCTGGTGGCGTCGGTGTACCTGGCCTCGGTGCTGCAGGGTCCGGCGGGCGCCACGTTCGGCCCGGTGCTCGGTCTGATGGTGTTCGCCTACATCACCGCGCGGCTGATCCTGTTCGCGACGGCGTGGGCCGCGACGTCGCCGGACAACTTGGCCGCGGCGCCGGTGGGCCCGCCGGATCCTGTGGAGATCACCACCCGGGTTCAGCTGCGCGAAGGTCTCGGAGTCCGCGGCGCGATAGCCGCGGTCGGGGTCGGCGCCCTTGGTGCGCTTGGTCTCTCGCGACTGACGCGCCGGCGCTGACGCTCAGTCGGTGGGTCGCCGGTTCAGTGAGCGGGCGGCCATGATGAGGCCGAACACGATGACCGAACCGACCACGCCGACGCCGACCCGCACCGGCGTGGCGTCGGCATTGGGCAACGGTGACGCCGCGACGTCCTGGGCGGGGACGTTGTCCCCCAGCGGGTTGGCCTCCCTGGCCACCAACGACGGGTCCGGTTCGATGAGCGACCCGATCTTCGTTCCCGGTGCCGTGGCGAAGCCGTAGTCCAGCAGGTGCGCGGCCTGCTCCCAGGGGGCGATGGGCAGCCGCGTGCCGCGCATCATGATCGCGACGAGCCGTCGACCGTCGCGCTCGGCGGCCCCGACGAACGTCTGACCCGCGTCGTCGGTGTAGCCGGTCTTGCCGCCCAGCGCGCCCGGGTAGTTGTACAGCAGCTGGTTGTCGTTCTCGAGCTGGTAGCCGGGGTTGTCCTCGCCGCCGTCGCGGGCCGGGTGCCCGGGGAAGTCGTATGTCTTGGTCGAGACGACGTTGGAGAACACGGCGTTCTGCCACGCGTAGCGGTAGAACAACCCCATGTCGTAGGCCGACGTACTCATACCGGGGCCGTCGAGGCCCGACGGGGTGGCGGCCCGGGTGTCGCGGCCGCTGAGCTTCCCGGCGAGGTCGTTGATCTTCTGCAGAGCGGTGTCCATGCCGCCGAGCTGACCCGCAAGGGCGTGGGCGGCGTCGTTGCCGGAGTGCATGAGCAGGCCGTGCAGGAGGTCGTTGACGGTGTACTTGCCGCCCTCGTCGACACCGACCCGGGTGCCCTCGGCGGCGGCGTCGTCGGCGGTTCCGATGACCTGCTTGTTGATCGGCAGCTCGCGCAGCGACTGCATGGCGACGAGCACCTTGATGATGCTGGCCGGACGGTGCCTGCCGTGCGGATCGCGCGCCGCGATGATGTCCCCGCTGTCGAGGTCGGCGACGATCCAGGCTTCGGCGGAGACGTCGTCGGGCACCGGCGGGGTATCGGGTGCGGTGATGATGCCGCAGCCGGAGAGCGCATCACCGCCCAGTGGCTTGGCGGGCACGGGCAGCGGCTGGGGCGGGTCACCTGCCTCGGGAACCTCGGAGCTGTCCACCGCCGGCGGCGTGACCACCCGGTACGGGCAGGCGTCGTCGGCGTTGGCCAGCGCCGGGCTGCCCAGCAGGCAGAGGGCGGTCAGGAAAGGGGTCGCCACCAGCGCAACAGCACGTCGGGTCACGGTCGGAAACGTCGCCATGGTGTCTGCAGATTAGGCGACGCGCGCCGGTTTTCGAGGTTGCCACGCTGTGACCAGAGTGGCCACTGCTGCCACTGGGGCTACCCGCCCGCGCCGACTGCACGCTTGTTCGCGGGCCCACTCGGCCGATGTGTACGACATGCGTGCACTCGGCGGTCAGGTCAGGTCAGGTCGAAGTAGGCGATCGTCGGCGCGCCGATCCCCGCGAGCCACACCCGGTCACCCTCCTGCACGACCCCGGTCGTCGACCCGAAGGCCGAGTGCCGGGCCCGCAACTGCGTCAGTACCCGGCCGTCGTCGGGGTCGAGCGCGATGATCCACACGATGGGCTTGACGTCGGGCAGCGCCCCGTAGGGCAAGCGCCACAGCAGCTTTCGCAGGCCGGGCGCCTTGGGTAGCAGCCATTCGGTGAACGCGTTGCGCTCGGAGACCATGGCGACCCAGATCCGGCCGTCGGGGCCGGTCGAGATGTTGTCCGGGTAGCCGGGCAGCGACTCCGTCAACGGGGTGACCGTGCCAGTCTGCGGGCCGGTGAGCCAGTACTTCGACACCCTGGCGCCCGTCGTCTCGGCGAACACCACGGCGGACTCGTCGGCGGTGAGCGTCACCCCGTTGGCGAAGTGCAGGCCGCCCACCAGTCGGGTGACCGTGCCGTCGGGGTCGCGGCGGAACAGCGACCCGGACGCACGCCCCTCCAGCACGGCCCCCTTGTAGTGCTCGTAGTGGAACCGATCGGTCGATTCCGTGAAGTACAGTGCGCCGTCCGATGATTCGACGACGTTGGAGCAGAACATCAGCGGCCGAGACTCGAACTGGTCGACCAGTGTCTCGACGTCGCCGGTGGCGGTGTCCATCGCCAGCAGTCCGCGGTGGCTGTCGCAGATCAGTAGTCGGCCGTCGCGGGCAACGGCAAGGCCGAGTGGTCGTCCACCGGTGTCACCGATGACCTCGTGGGATCCCGACTCGGAGTCGATGCGCATGATCTGGCCGCCGACGACCCCGGTGAACACGCCACCGCGGCCGTCGACGACCACGTCTTCCGGGGCGAAGCCCGGCAACGCCACGATCCTCAGCCGACGCACCAGATCGGGCCCGGGGAGCGGCCGTGACCGCGGGGCCTGCCATCGGACGGGATCGATCGACGGTTTGGTTGCTGGTGTCACCCGCGCGAGGGTACCGGTGGCACCTAGAGAAGGCGCCCGGCTTCGCTCAACACGCCGTTGAGGATGTCGTAGATGGCGTCGAACTCCTTCTGGCCGCAGATCAGCGGCGGCGCCAGCTGAACCACTGGGTCGCCACGGTCGTCGGCGCGGCAGTACAGGCCCGCCTCGAACAGCGCGGGGGTGAGGAAGCCGCGCAGTAGCCGCTCACACTCCTCGTCGTTGAAGGTCTCCTTGGTGGTCTTGTCCTTGACCAGCTCGATGCCGTAGAAGAAGCCCTCGCCGCGCACGTCGCCGACAATCGGCAGGTCGTGCAGCTTCTCGAGAGTCGCCTTGAAGGCGGGCGCCATCTCCTTGACGTGGTCGTTGATCCCCTCACGCTCGAAGATGTCGAGGTTGGCCAGCGCGACTGCCGCCGACACGGGGTGCCCGCCGAACGTGTAGCCGTGGCCGAACACTGTCTGCCCGTCGTTGAACGGCTCGAACAACCGGTCGCTGGCGATCATCGCGCCGATCGGGGAGTAGCCCGAGGTGAGTCCCTTGGCGCAGGTGATGATGTCGGGCACGTAGCCGAAGTCGTCGCAGGCGAACATGGAACCGATGCGCCCGTAAGCACAGATCACCTCGTCGGACACCAGCAGCACGTCGTACTCGTCGCAGATCTCGCGGACCCGCTCGAAGTATCCGGGCGGCGGAGGGAAGCAGCCGCCCGCGTTCTGCACCGGCTCGAGGAAGACCGCGCAGACCGTGTCGGGCCCTTCGAACTCGATGGCCTCGGCGATGCGGTCGGCGCAGTAGCGTCCCCACGCCTTGGGGTCCGTGCTGTACTGCTCGGGCGCCCGGTAGAAGTTGGTGTTGGGGACGCGAAAACCGCCGGGGGTCGGCGGATCGAACGGCGCCTTGAAGTCGGGGATGCCGGTGATGGCCAGCGCTCCCTGCGGGGTGCCGTGATAGGCGATGGACCGCGAGATCACCTTGTACTTACCCGGCTTGCCGGTCAGCTTGTAGTACTGCTTGGCCAGCTTCCAGGCGCTTTCGACGGCCTCGCCGCCGCCGGTGGTGAAGAACACCCGGTTCAAGTCGCCCGGCGCGTAGTTGGCGAGGCGCTCGGCGAGTTCGATCGCCGGAGGCGTGGCGAAGGACCACAGCGGAAAGAAGGCGAGCTGCTCGGCCTGCTTGGCGGCCGCCTCGGCCAGCTCGGCGCGGCCATGGCCGACCTGCACGACGAACAGCCCGGACAGGCCGTCGATGTACCTGTTGCCGTTGCTGTCCCAGATGTGGACGCCCTCGCCCCGGGTGATGATCGTCGGGGTGATGCCTTCGCCGTGGCGGGCGAAGTGGCCCCACAGGTGGCGGTTGGCCTTGGTGGCCATATCGGTGGATACGGTTGGATCTGATTCTACGAGTGTCATCTTGTGCCCCAATTGTATTGCTGTTTAACGAGTTTGAGGTAAACCAATGTTTCGGTGGATATCACCCCTGGTACGGCACGAATCTTCGTGTTGAGTAGGTCGAGTAGGTCGCCGTCGTCCTCGCAGACCACTTCGACGATGGCGTCGAACGATCCCGCAGTCAGCACCACGTAGTCGACGGACTCGATGTTGGCGAGCTTGTCAGCGATCTTCGTGGTGTCGCCGGTGCAGCGGATGCCGATCATCGCCTGGCGCGCGAACCCCAGTTGCATCGGATCGGTGACCGCCACGATCTGCATGACCCCGGCGTCGACCATCCGCTGGACGCGTTGGCGCACGGCGGCCTCGGACAGCCCGACCGCCTTGCCGATCCCCGCGTAGGACCGTCGGCCGTCTTGCTGCAGCTTCTCGATGATGGCCTTGGAGAGCTCGTCGAGTTGAAACGCCGCACCGGGTCGGGAATGGTTGATCCGCAGGGAGACGGCCCCAACGCTATGCGGACCCTCCCGATCGACCATGACGACGATTGTGCACGGATTCCGTCGTTCTGGGCAACCAAAGCCATGAAATCGTTGGTCCGACGCGATCGTCACGGCGGTAATGCGTAGCCCGCATTCAGGCGGTCGGCTAGATTTCCAACCATGAATTTGGCAAGCAGCTGGATCGACGGAGCCGATGCGCGGACCGCTGGCGAAGTGCACCGCATCGTCGATCCGGCGACGGGGAACGCGGTAGCCGAGTACGCGCTGGCGACGCCCGCCGACGTCGACCGCGCGGTGGCCTCGGCCCGTCGGGCCCTGCCGGGCTGGGCGACGGCGACCCCGGCGGAACGCTCGGCGGTCCTGGCCAAGCTGGCGCAGCTGGCCGGCGCGCACGCCGAGGCCCTGGTCGCCGAAGAGGTGAGCCAAACGGGTAAACCCGTCCGGCTCGCGACGGAGTTCGACATCCCCGGCAGCGTGGACAACATCGACTTCTTCGCGGGCGCGGCCCGGCACCTGGAGGGGAAGGCCACCGCCGAGTACTCGGGCGACCACACGTCGAGCATCCGTCGCGAAGCCATCGGCGTGGTCGCCACCATCACGCCGTGGAACTACCCACTGCAGATGGCGGTGTGGAAGGTCATCCCGGCACTCGCGGCGGGCTGCTCGGTGGTGATCAAACCCGCCGAGGTGACACCGCTGACCACGTTGACGCTCGCCCGGCTGGCCACCGAGGCGGGACTGCCCGAGGGTGTGCTCAACGTCGTCACCGGTGCGGGGGGCGACGTCGGCACGGCGCTCGCCGGGCACCGCGACGTCGACCTGGTGACGTTCACCGGCTCGACGGCGGTGGGCCGCAAGGTGATGGCGGCCGCTGCTCAGCACGGCCACCGCACGCAGCTCGAGCTGGGCGGCAAGGCGCCATTCCTGGTGTTCGACGACGCCGATCTCGACGCTGCGATCCAGGGTGCGGTAGCCGCGTCGCTGATCAACACCGGACAGGACTGCACCGCGGCCACCCGGGCCATCGTCGCGCGCGATCTGTACGACGACTTCGTGGCCGGTGTCGGTGAGGTGATGGGCAAGATCGTCGTCGGCGACCCGCAGGACCCCGACACCGACCTTGGCCCACTGATCACCGACGCGCACCGGGCAAAGGTGGCGGGCATGGTCGACCGCGCGACCGCGGAGGGCGGGCGCATCGTCACCGGCGGCAGTGCACCGGATCGACCCGGCTCGTTCTATCGGCCGACGCTGATCGCCGACGTCTCCGAGTCCTCGGAGGTGTACCGCAGCGAGATCTTCGGGCCGGTCCTCGTGGCGCGGTCGTTCACCGACGACGACGACGGCATCCGGCAGGCCAACGACACGGACTACGGGCTGGCCGCGTCGGCGTGGACGCGTGACGTCTACCGTGCCCAGCGCGCCTCCCGCGAGATCAAGGCTGGCTGCGTCTGGATCAACGACCACATCCCGATCATCAGCGAGATGCCGCACGGCGGTGTGGGAGCGTCCGGCTTCGGCAAGGACATGAGCGACTACTCGTTCGAGGAGTACCTCACCATCAAGCACGTCATGAGCGACATCACCGCGACGGCCGAAAAGGATTGGCACCGAATCATCTTTAGTAAACGATGAGTGAGGTCGGACCGGTGCTGCGCGATCTCGTCGAGGACGACTGGCCCGCGGTCGGGCTGCTCGCTGCGACCAGCTACGGATCGTTCTGGCACCCCGAGACCTTCACGGCGTGGCGGTCGCTCATGCCCGCCCGCAGTTCGGTCGTCGTCGGCGACGGTGACGATGTCGTGGGCATGGCGCATTACCTGGACCTCGAGCTCACGGTTCCCGGTGGGGCTATCTTGCCCGTCGCCGGCATCACGTGGGTGGGCGTCGCGCCGACGCACCGCCGACGTGGTCTGCTGCGCGAGATGTACACCGAGCTGCATCAGCGGTTTGCCGATGCCCGCTATCCGTTCGCCGCGCTGACGGCGACGGAGGGTGGGATCTACGGCCGGTTCGGCTACGGTCCCGCCACCGTCGACACCGAGCTGACCCTGGATCGGCGCTTCGCCCGCTTCCATCGTGACGCCCCCGATCCCGGTGGCGTGCGGGTGGTGCGGCCCGGTGAGCACCGCGCCGAGCTGGCCGCGATCTTCGACCGGTATCGACGTGCCACACCGGGCGGGATGGAGCGACCGGCACCGCTGTGGGACGACCTGCTGGCCGACTGGGCGGACTCGCGCGGCGGCGGCACCCCGTGGTGCTGCTTCCTGCATCCCGACGGCTACCTGCTCTACCGCGTGCACCGTGGTGCGTCGAGAAGCGTTCGGGTGGAGGAGTTCACGGCCGTCACACCCGAGGCGCACGCGGCGCTGTGGCGAGCGTTGATCGGCCTCGACCTGGTCGAGACGATCACCACCACCAGCCATCCGGCGGACCCCTTGCCGTACCTGTTGACCGATTCTCGGCTGGTGCGGACCACCGGTGCTGAGGACGGACTGTGGCTGCGCATCATGGACGTGCCGGTGGCGTTGGAGGCTCGCACCTATGCATCGGACCTCGACACCGTCATCGAGATCGGTGACGGATTCCGTTCCGACGGTGGACGATTCGCGCTGACGATCCGCGGCGGGAACGCCAGGTGCGTGCGCACCGACGCACCTGCGGAGTTCGCGACCGATCTCGAGGTGCTCGGCAGCCTGTACCTCGGTGTGCATCGGGTGACCCCGCTAGTGGCGGCGGGCCGCATCCGCGGTGGCACCCCGGAGTCCATCATTCAGTTCGATGCCGCCTTCCGCAGCGACGTCCCGGCGCAGCTGGGTTTCAACTTCTGACGGCGGTCGCCGCCACACGGACCTTCCGCGAACACCAACCCCGAGGGAGCAGTCCCACCGTGTTTACCTCCCGGCCCGGCACCTTCACCGGCGCCATCGCCACACCCCACGCCACGGCGACGGAGGCCGCGATGGCGGCCTACCGCGACGGCGGCAACGCCATCGACGCCGCCATCGCCGCGGCCGCCGTCCTCACCGTGGTGTATCCGCACAACGTGGCGCTCGGCGGGGATCTGATCGCGCTGGTACGCACGGCCGACGGTGCCGTGCACCACGTCAACGCCTCGGGGTGGGCAGGCTCCGCCGCCGATGCCGCCGCCATGCGGGCCAAGTACGGCGCGACGTTACCGGATCGCGGCGCGGACACCGTCACGGTTCCAGGCGGTGTACGTGGTTGGGAGACGTTGCGGGACTTTGGAAGTCGGCTCCCGTGGGAGCGCCTGCTACGACCCGCCGAGCGGGCAGCCAGGGACGGTGTGCCGGTGGCGGCGTCCCTGGCCGCCCACCTCGCCGACGCGGAGAACGCGGATCTGCACGGGCAGGAAGACTTCGACCGTGTGTTCCGACCCAATGGGCGGTTGCTTGGCCGCGGTGATCAGCTCCGGCAGCCGGCGCTGGCCGAGACCTTCGCGGCGCTCGCAGTCGGTGGCCCCGACGAGTTCTATGCCGGTGCCCTCGCCGCACGCACCGTGGAGTACCTGCGTTCCCACGGATCGGTGCTCGATGGCGCCGACTTCGCCGCGTTCCGGCCCGAGGTCACCGATCCCATCGCGGTGGACTTCCGTGGCCTGAGGGTGTTGACCAGCCCGCCGAATACCCATGGCTTCGTGATGCTTCGGGCGTTGCGCGCCATCGACGAACTCGGCATCGACGCGTCGTCGGGGGAGGGGATCGGAACGCTGATGCGGGTGTTCCACCACGGGAATGCCCTGCGATCGCGCTATCTGGGCGACCCGCGCGTCACCCCCGTGGACGTCACGGCCCTGGTCGACGACGACCTGTACGCCGTCAGCCCGCTGGTGGACGCGACCGTTCCGCGCCCGGTACCACGCGGCGACACCGTCGGCATCGCCGCCGCCGACAGCGACGGGATCGGGGTGTCGTTGATCCAGAGCGTGTATCACGCGTTCGGCGCCGGGCTCATCGACCCGCAGACCGGCATCCTCTTCCACGATCGCGGCACCAGCTTCTCCCTTCGCCCGCAGTCGCCAAACCTGTTGGCCGCCAGGAAGCGTCCGGCGCATACGCTGATGCCCATGATCGTGACCGAGAACGACGAACTGCGGCACGTGCTGGCGACGATGGGTGGGCAGGGGCAGCCGCAGATCCTCACCCAGGTCTTCCTGCGGCTGATGGCCGGGGCGACCGCCGCCGATGCCATCGCCGCCCCCCGCGCCATCGTGGGGCGACAGGTGTTCGGGGCGACGGAGCGGACCGTCGTCATCGAGTCGGACTCGGACCGGACGGCGGTGGCGGCCCTCCGGGCATCGGGCCTGTCGGTCGCCGAGGTCGCGCCGCACGCCGAGGAGCTCGGGCAAGCCAACGTGGTCACCGTCGACGCGAACGGGCAGCTCACTGCCGCAGCCGATCCGCGGGCGGATGGGTCTGGCATCGTGGCGCAGTACGCCCGCCACCCCCGTCCTGCCTCAGCGACACAGTGAGTCCAGATTCACGCCCGTTCGTGCACCGGCAACACGACCGGCAACGCCGTGATCCTCGGCATGGGTATCGCCGCGGATGAAGGCCTACCGGTCGCCGGCCCGCTCATCGCGTTGATCGGCTACGTGCTGGGGGCGGCGGTCGTCGGACCGTCGTCGTCAACGCCGTAGTGCTCGCAGCGGTCGCGACCGCGCTGCTGTTCGTCTCGCATCCTGGGCGGCCGTCGGCCGGAATCGCCTCCGCCGCAACCATCCTGTGGGAGCGCGCGGCCGCTACCGGGTAGCCGGGTCAGTGTTGATCACTCGGCCCGCGGCACCACGATCACCGGCGCGTCCACACCGGCGAGGATGCGCGCCGCCGTCGACCCGAGGAACAACCTCTTGGGTGCCGCGAACCGGCTCGATCCGATCACCAGCACGTCTGACTCATCCCAGTTGAGTTTCTTCAGCGCCGACTCGAGCGTGGAGCCGTCGGCCACCAGGGACTCGATCTCGGGTGCATCCGGCAGCGCCCTGGCCGCCACGGCGAGGTTGGCCTCGGCGGCCGAGATCTTGGCTTGACGAACCTCTTTCGGGCTGGCGTGGTGAGCCAGATCCTCGCCCGACACCAGCGAGAGCATCCGCATCGACACCCCTGATGCGCTGGCGAGCGTCAGGGCGAAGGGCAGGGGGTTGTCCTCACCCGCCTTCGTCGGTACGGCCGCGGTGACCATGTCGATCCGCTCCGGGGGATCCTCGGCGAAACCGCGGGGGGCCAGCGCGACGGGGATGGGGGAGCAGTGCAGGAGGGCACCGGCGATCGAGCCGATCACGTGCCCGCCGAAGATCCCGTCGCGCGCCCCGCCGATGACGATCAGATCCGAGTCCTTCTCCTCGGCGAACCCGATCAACGTCTCCGAATACGACTCGCCGACGAGCACGTTCGGGTTGGCGGACACGCCGACGGCGGCCAGCGCGGCGATGGCCTGAGCCACCCATTCCTCGCCCTTGCGCACCAGCAATTGCTGGTACTCGACGCGGCCGGGGTGGCCGTCGGGATACTCCTCGCGTACGACGAGCACGACGTCGACCGTCGCGTCGAAGGTGTTGGCCAAGGCGCCGGCCAGCGCGATGCCGTCGTCACCGGTCGGCGTTGCCAGGTAGCCCACGGTCAAATGCATTGACGTTCACACCCTTTCGAAGTGCTTCAGAAGGTGTCCGGGACCTTGACCTCGGTCGTGGCGGTGAGTGTCTCGCCACGGAAGAACCGCTTGGTGCCGAACGCGAAGCAGGCCAGCATCAGCGGGATGCCGAGCACCAGCATGCCGACCCCGAGGACGAAGACGCCGCCCAGCGGTCCGAACGCCGTGTAACCGTAGTCGGGTGCCATCATCTCGATCGCGCTGTAGACGAACGCCCACGTCATGGCCAGGGCACCCAGGAGCGGGAAGATGCCGCGGAAGAACAGGTTTCGCACGGACTGGAACAGCGTCCTGCGGAAGTACCAGACGCAGCTGTAGGCGGTGATGCCGTAGTAGAACGCGACCGCCAGGCCCAACGATGCCACGGAGTCGGCGAGGGCGTTCTCCGAGAGGAAGGTCAGCACCAGGTAGAAGAACAGTGCCGCGCAACCCATCACGATGGTGCCGAAGGCGGGGGTCATGTACCTCGGATGTACGCTCGCGAACCGCTTGGGGATTGCCTCGTAGACCGCCATGGACAGTGTGCCGCGCGCCGTCGGCAGAATCGTCGTCTGCGTCGACGACAGTGCCGATACCGCGACGGTCAGCAACAGCAGGGAGGCCACGATGCTGCCCGCCACCGGCTCGCCGAGCACGGTTAGCACGTCGTCGGTGTTGTTGGGGTTGTTCAGACCGATGCCCACCTCGCTGAAGCCGGCGAAGGATTCGATCGCGTAGGCCACCAGGACGTAGGTGCATACCAGGATCAGGGTGGTGATCACGGCGGCGATGCCCGGCGTCCTGCCCGGGTCCTTGGTCTCTTCGCCGACCGCGAGGCAGGCGTCCCAACCCCAGTAGATGAAGATGCAGAGGATGATCGCCGCTGCGATGGACGACAGGTCCAGTCCGCCCGGCCACAGCCAGGACAGCTGCGGCATGATCGCCTGCGCGCCAGCGGTTCCGGAGTAGACGCGGATCAGCGCGAAGATGCTGACGATGGTCAGCACTCCAAATTGGACGGCGATCAGGACGTTCTGCATCTTCTCCGACACGGCGACGCCGCGAGCGCTGACGAGTGTCATGGTGATGATGAAGAAGGAGCCGAGAAGCACCTTGGCCAGCAGGCTTTCGGCCAGGTCGTCCAAGCCGAGGAACCGGTACAGGTAGATGGCGGCCACCTCGGCGACGTTGGCCAGCACGATGATCGCCGACACCGCCAGCCCCCAGCCGCCAATCCAGCCGATCCATGGGCCGAAAGCCTTTGTCCCCCAGGTGAAGGTGGTGCCGCAGTCGGGCGTGTCCTGGGACAATTCCTTGTAGCCGAAGGCGACGAGGAGCATCGGGATGAAGGCGAGCACGAACATCGCAGGCGCCTTCTCGCCGACGGCGAGGACCACGTAGCCCAGCGTCGCGGCCAGGCTGTAGGCCGGGGCAACGGCGGCGAGGCCGATGACGACGTTGCCGACCAGGCCGATGGCCCCGGACTGGAGGCCCTTGTCGTTGGTGACGGGACCTGCCGTCGGTTCAGCGATAGCCATGCCAGGAATATACGGTCCTGGCAAGTTCCTGGTGACTTACTGTCGACTTCCCGTGAGGAATCGTTTCACGGGATTTACACGGCCGATCAGCTGTTCTTGGTGAACTCCTCGCCGGTGACCGAATCGACCGCCGTCTCTCCGGCCGGCAGGTTCGACAGGTCGGGGGAGATGACCGTCGGCATGTCCCCGGAGTCGGGCAGTCCGAAGCGAGCCACCGAGCCGACGGCGGGTTCCAGCAGCAGATCCGACCGACGCGGCAGGGTCTCGCCCTTGAAGAAGCTCGGCGACATGGCCCGCCAGACGAACATCATGATCACGCCGAGGACGAGTGCGCCGATGCCAACGACCGCGACCGCGCCGAAGCCCAGGATCGTGACGTTGTTGCCGTCGTCGTCGAGCAGGTAGTCGGGCTTGGAGTAGGAGATCAGGCCGTAGGCGAAGACCACCGTCAACATGACGGCGCCCAGGAGGGGTACGACGCCGCGCATCATGAGGTCACGCGCCGACCGGGTGAGCGTCTTGCGGTAGTACCAGACGCACGCGAACCCGGTCATGCCGTAGTAGAAGGCAATCATCAAGCCCACCGACCCGATGAGGGCCAGCAGCAGACTGCTGCTGATGAGGGTGAACATCACATAGAAGAAGATCGATACCGCACCCATCACGATGGTGGAGACCGTCGGCGTCAGGTACTTGCGGTGGATCTTGGCGAACGACTCCGGCAGGGCCTTGTAGACGCCCATCGACAGCGTGGTGCGGGCCGTCGGCAGGATCGTGGTCTGCGTCGAGGCGGACGCCGACGTCAGAATCGTCGCCGAGAGCAGGAGCAGACCGATGTGCCCCATCACGCTATCGCCGAACAGGGCGGGTCCGATGGCCGCGAAGACGTCGGCCGAGTTGTCCGGATTGCCGAGCCCCGCACCGTCTTCGCCGACGCCGGCGAAGGCCACGACGGCGACGGTGACGATGGCGTAGGTCGCCAGCAGCAGGAAGGTCGAGAGCACCGCGGCCCTGCCGGGTGTGGTGCCCGGGTCGTCGGACTCCTCGTTGCACGCCACCGCGGTGTCCCAACCCCAGTAGATGAAGATCGCGATCAGGATCGCCGGGGCGATGACCGTGCCGAAGTCCAGACCACCGGGCCAGAACCAGGACAGCGACGGGTTGATGGACTCCCCTGCCAACGCGTTGTTGGTGTAGACCTTGACCAGCGCGTAGATCGAGATCACCACCAGGATGATGACCTCGAAGCCCAGCAGGAAGTACTGCAGGCGCGCCGAAACCTCGATCCCGCGATAGCAGATATAGGTCATGACGACGATCCAGATGACACCCGCCACCGTGGACCAGAGCGTGCTGTTGGCCAGGTCGGCGACGGACGTCCAGCCAAGGTCGCCGACGAAGGTGAACGAGTAGGCGCCTGCGATCTGTGCCAAGTTCGCCATCACGATGACGTCGGCGGCGATGATGCCCCAGCCGCCCATCCACCCGACCAGCGGCCCGAACGCGCGCGATGCCCAGGTGAAGGTGGTGCCGCAGTCCGGCTCGGCCTTGTTGAGCTCCTGGTAGGCGACGGCGATCAGGTAGATCGGCACGAACGCCAGCAGCACGATCGACGCGGCCTTGACGCCGGCGCCGCTGGCCACGATCAGTCCGAGGACCGCGGCGAGGCTGTAGGCGGGTGCGGTCGAGGCCATGCCCACTACGACGCTGGACAGCAGACCGAGCGAGCCGCCCTTCAGGCCCTTGCTGTCGACGGTTGCGCCGGTACCGGAACTTCCCGAGTCAACGGTGGTCATTGGTATCTCCCTGTTCAGGTCAGACGAACGGTTGGAGAATACGGTTTCCGTTGCCAAATCGCGCGTCGACGACGAAATTAGTGACCACAGCATCTTCACAGCTACGAATTCGGTGCCGAAAGGAGTCCTAAGCCCCTTGTCGCGAGCGTGCGTGTCTGCGGGCGACGCGCCGCGGCACAATCGAACTTCACGCACGCTCGCACCCCTGCCGTCGGGCACGTCCCGCCGCTAGTCTCAGCTGGTGACCACCGCGCAGTGGGCCGACGAGTTCGAGCGGCTGCGTGCCCACCTCCTCGCCGTCGCCTACCGGCTCACCGGCACGTTCGCCGACGCCGAGGACGCCGTGCAGGATGCGTGGTTGCGTTGGGACGCAATGGGTTCGGCCCGCGACGGCATCACCGACTCGCGCGCGTGGCTGACCACCGTCGTCAGCCGAATTGGGCTGGATCGGCTCCGGTCGGCCGCCCACCGGCGCGAAACCTACTACGGGGAGTGGCTGCCCGAGCCGGTGGTGACGCCCCTGGACCGGTCCGATCCGCTGGCCGCCGTCGTCGCCGACGAGGACGCCCGCTTCGTCGCGATGGTGGTGCTCGAGCGACTCACCCCGGATCAGCGGGTTGCGTTCGTTTTGCACGACGGGTTCGCCGTGCCGTTCGGTGAGATCGCCGAGGTGCTCGGCGTCAGTGCACCAGCCGCGCGGCAGCTGGCCTCACGCGCCCGCCGCGCGGTCGCCGACGCCGATGCGCCCGGGGCGGACGCCTCCCACGACGAAGTGGTCGGACGGTTGATGGCCGCCATGGCGTCGGGCGACATGGCGGCCGTCGTCGCGCTTCTGCATCCCGAGGTGACCTTCACCGGTGACTCGAACCGCAAGGCGCCCACCGCCGCTCGCGTCATCCACGGCCCGGACAAGGTGGCGCGTTTCATCTTCGGTCTGGCCGCGCGATATGGGGCGAGGTTCTTCGAGGGGGCTCAGCTGGCACTGGTCAACGGTGAGCTCGGCATGATCACCACTGGATTCGACGCCAACGACGACGGTCCCGCGATGCAGCCCCACATTCAGGCGTTGACCGTCCGCGACGGAAAGGTCTGTGCCATTTGGGATATTGCCAACCCGGACAAGTTCACGGCGTCGCCGCTCGATCGATAGTCCGATGCTCCTCGCGCGAGCGCTCGTCGGTAGCCCAGGGAACCCGGCAGGCGTCCCCAGAACTGAAGCCCTGTTCGGTGATTCCCAACGCCGTATTCATCCGGGCGCGCATGTTCTCGACGCCGATCTGATAGGTCAACTCCATGGCGCCCGCATCACCGAAGCGGTGGCGCAGATCGGCGACCTGCTCGTCGGTCACGAGATGCGGGTCGGTGGTCATCGCATCGGCGTACGCGATCGCCGCGCGTTCGTCGTCGGCGAACAGCGGCGAGGTCGCATACTCGTCGATGCGTTTGAGCCGCTCGACGTCCAAGCCGTCGAGGCGAATCATCATGGCGCCGAAGTCCACGCACCAGGAGCAGCCGACGGTGCGGGCCGTCCAGTACACGGCGAGCTCGCGGACGGCGGCGGGCAGCTTCGTCGAGCCGCGCTCCAGCAGCGTCTCGTGCACGGCGTTGGCGATCAGCAGCGGCATGTGATGCGCGCCCACCGCGAACGGGATGGGCACCTCGCCGAAGCGGCGTTTGGCGTAGCGGTACATCAGCCGCGCGGTCAGCGAGGCCTTCTTCGGTGGCAGGGGTTCGAGGCGCGGTCGTTGAATCGTCATGCCACTTGGACGAGATGGCCCGCCGATCTGTGACACCCCAACCCCGCCATTCGTGCACGCGGACCCGCGGTGAGCGCGGTCTAGCGTGCACAAATCGCGAGGGCAATAGGGTTAGCGGGCGAACATCAGTGCGCGCTTGACCTCTTGGATCGCCTTGGTCACCTGGATGCCGCGCGGGCAGGACTCCGTGCAGTTGAAGGTGGTGCGGCACCGCCAGACGCCGTCGACCTCGTTGAGGATGTCGAGTCGCTCGGCGGCGGCCTCGTCACGGCTGTCGAAGATGAACCGGTGCGCGTTGACGATCGCGGCGGGCCCGAAGTAGGAGCCCTCCGTCCAGAACACCGGGCAGCTGGTGGTGCAGCAGGCGCACAGGATGCACTTGGTGGTGTCGTCGTAGCGAGCGCGGTCGGTCTGGCTCTGAATGCGTTCGCGGGTGGGCTCGTTGCCGCTGGTGATGAGGAACGGCTTGACGGCGCGGTAGGCGTCGAAGAACGGTTCCATGTCGACGACGAGGTCCTTCTCGACGGGCAGGCCGCGGATTGGCTCGATGCTGATGGTGAGCTGCTTGCCCGCCTTCTTGGGCAGCATGTCGCGCATCAGCACCTTGCAGGCCAGCCGGTTCACGCCGTTGATCCGCATGGCATCCGAACCGCACACCCCATGGGCGCACGACCGACGGAACGTCAACGTCCCGTCGAGGTACCACTTCGCGTAGTGCAGCAGGTTGAGCAACCGGTCCGTGGGCAGGCACGGCACCCGGAAGCTCTGGAAGCCGGCGCCGTCGGGATCGTCGGGGTTGAACCGCGCGATCTTCAGCGTGACCATCACGGCGCCCTCGGGCACGGGCGGGGTGGTCGCTTGGTCCTTCTCGATGGCGGGTGCGCTCATCAGTACTTCCGTTCCATCGGCTCGTAACGGGTCTGCACGACTGGCTTGTAATCCAACCGGATGTCACTCAGCAGGTCACCACCCTGCTTGTACGCCATCGTGTGTCGCATGTAGTTGGTGTCGTCACGATGCGGGTAGTCCTCCCGCGCGTGGCCTCCGCGGGACTCCTTGCGGTTCAGCGCGCCGACGACGGTGACCTCGGCGAGCTCCAGCAGGAAGCCGAGCTCGATGGCCTCCAGCAGGTCGCTGTTGTACCTCTTGCCCTTGTCCTGCACGGTGATTCGGCTGTACCGCTCCTTGAGCCCGTGGATGTCGGTCAGCGCCTGCTTCAGGGTCTCCTCAGTGCGGAAGACGGCTGCGTTGTTGTCCATCGACTGCTGCAGCACACCGCGGATGTCGGCGACCCGCTCGTTGCCGTGCTCGGAGAGGATGTCACCGACCCATTCGGTCACCATGTTCGCCGGGGTGGCGGGCATGTCGACGAAGTCGTGGCCCATCGCGTAACTCGCGGCGGCGATGCCGGCCCGTCGACCAAACACGTTGATGTCCAGCAGCGAGTTGGTGCCCAGCCGGTTGGAACCGTGCACGGACACGCAGGCACACTCACCCGCGGCGTACAGGCCCGGCACGATCGAGTTGTTGTCGCGCAGCACCTGGCCGTTGACGGTGGTCGGGATGCCTCCCATGACGTAGTGGCACGTCGGGTACACGGGCACCAGCTCGGTGACGGGGTCGACGCCGAGGTAGGTGCGAGCGAACTCGGTGATGTCGGGCAGCTTGGCCTCGAGCACGTCGGCGCCGAGGTGCCGGACGTCGATGTAGACGTAGTCCTTGTTCGGTCCGGCGCCGCGGCCTTCGAGCACCTCGAGCACCATGGATCGGGCCACGATGTCGCGCGGTGCGAGGTCGACGATCGTGGGCGCATAGCGCTCCATGAACCGTTCCCCGTCCGCGTTCAGCAGACGGCCGCCCTCACCGCGCACGGCCTCGGAGATCAGAATGCCAAGACCGGCCAGGCCCGTCGGGTGGAACTGATGAAACTCCATGTCCTCCAAGGGAAGTCCCTTGCGGAAGATGATGCCCAGGCCGTCGCCGGTCAACGTGTGCGCGTTGGACGTCGTCTTGTACATGCGCCCGGACCCGCCGGTGGCGAACACGATCGCCTTGGCGTGGAAGACGTGGACGTCACCGGTGGCCAGCTCGTAGGCCACCACGCCCGTCGCCACCGGGCCGCCCGGCGTATCCGAGAGCACCAGGTCCAGGGCGTAGAACTCGTTGAAGAACTCGACGTCGTGCTTGACGCAGTTTTGGTACAGGGTCTGCAGGATCATGTGGCCGGTGCGGTCGGCGGCGTAGCAGGCGCGGCGGACGGGTGCCTTGCCGTGATCGCGGGTGTGCCCACCGAAGCGGCGCTGATCGATGCGGCCCTCGGGGGTGCGGTTGAACGGCATCCCCATCTTCTCGAGGTCGTAGACCGCGTCGATCGCTTCCTTGCACATGATCTCGACCGCGTCCTGATCGGCGAGGTAGTCGCCGCCCTTGACGGTGTCGAAGGTGTGCCATTCCCAGTTGTCGTCCTCGACGTTGGCGAGCGCGGCGCACATGCCGCCCTGCGCGGCGCCGGTGTGACTGCGCGTCGGGTACAGCTTGGTCAGGACGGCGGTCCGCGCCCGCGGGCCTGCCTCGACTGCGGCGCGCATTCCTGCGCCGCCGGCACCGACGATGACGACGTCGTAGCGATGTTCGATCAACATGCCGTGCTCTCCATCTTCTTCGTGAACCGTCGTCCGGTCACGAGATGTTTGCGTCGAAGGTCAGTAGGACGTAGGTGCCCAACACCACCGTGAACAGGACCGACAACCCCAACAGAGCGTTCAACCAGAACTTGGTCGAGTCCTTGCGGGCGTAGTCGTTGATGATCGTGCGCATGCCGTTGCCACCGTGCAGCTGGGCCAGCCACAGCAGGAGCAGGTCCCAGGTCTGCCAGAAGGGCGAGGCCCAGCGCTGCGCGACGTAGTTGAAGTCGATGCGGTAGACGCCGCCGTCCCAGATCAGGCCGACGAAGAGGTGGCCGAGCGCGAGGACCACCAGAACGATCCCGGAGAAGCGCATGAACAGCCAGGCGTATTTCTCGAAGTTCGGCATCGCGCTGCGTCCGCGGGGTGAGCGCGGGTTGTCCAGGCCGGCGGGCCGGTCGTGGCTGCGCTGCATGACAGGAGCGGGACCGCCGCGCTCGCTGACGTGGTCGTAGGGATTGGCTCCTGACGATCGGCTCATAGGAAACGCTCCGCCATGTGCATGCCCATCACGCCGAGGGCGGCGATGAAGACGGTGATCCAGACCGCGAGCACCACCCACAGCATCAGTCGTTGGTACTTGGGACCGTTCTGCCAGAAGTCGATCAGGATGATGCGGATGCCGTTGAGCGCGTGGTAGAGCACCGCAACCACGAGGCCCATCTCCAGCAGGCCGATGATCGGGGTCTTGTAGGTATCGATGATCGCGTTGTAGGCCTCGGGGCTGACCCGGACCAACGCGGTGTCCAGGACGTGCACGAAGAGAAAGAAGAAGATCGTCGCGCCCGTGACGCGGTGCAAGACCCACGACCACATGCCCGGGTCGCCGCGGTACAGCGTGCGGCGGCGCGGTCGCGGCGCGGGTATCGCGGAATCCGCTGTCGTGGCTGTGCTCATCTCCGGCCTCCAACGCCCTCGGTGGAAGGTTTGGTAGCCGGTGGGGACCAGTGCCAACCTTTGCCCAAACCTGTTGCCGACTCTAATCCCAAACCGTGCACGGAAAGAACTAGCGTGGGACCGTCGATCGCCCTCGTGGCATCGGAATTAGGGTTACCTAAACACGATGGCAGTAGTGAAACCGGAGTTTCTAAATGCATTCAGAACACCGACGACGGGGCTGGTGCGATGCCGGAAATTGATTGGAACACATTGCGGGACAAGGCAATAGAAGCCAGCGCCCACGCCTATGCGCCCTATTCCGGATTCCCGGTCGGGGCGGCAGCGGTCACGGCGGATGACCGAATTCTGACCGGTTGCAATGTGGAGAATGTCTCATATGGCCTGGGTCTCTGCGCGGAGTGCGCCGTGGCGTGCGCGCTGCATTCCAGTGGCGGCGGACGGCTCGTCGCACTCACGTGCGTCGACGCCACCGGGGGCTTGCTGATGCCGTGCGGACGGTGTCGCCAGGTGCTCCTCGAGCACGGCGGGCCGGGGATGCTGATCGACCATCCGGCCGGTCCACGGGCGTTGGGTGAGTTGCTCCCCGACGCGTTCGGGCCCGACGATCTCGACGCCGTCAAAGGGTGGAGCCAAACGCAGTGACGCGGTTCACGTTCGACGCTCCGACGGTCATCAGGATCAAGCGTGACGGTGGCGTCCTGCCAGACGCGGCGATCGACTGGGTCATCGACGGCTACACCCGCGGCGTCGTGCACGACGAGCAGATGTCGGCCCTGCTGATGGCGATCTTCCTGCGCGGCATGACTCCCGGTGAGATCTCGCGCTGGACGGCCGCGATGATCGACTCCGGCGAGCAGTTCGACTTCGGCGATCTCCGCCGCGACGGCAAGCCATTGCGATTGGTGGACAAGCACTCCACCGGCGGGGTGGGCGACAAGATCACCATCCCGCTGGTGCCCGTCGTGATGGCCTGTGGAGCGGCCGTGCCCCAGGCCGCGGGCCGTGGCCTCGGCCATACCGGTGGCACGCTCGACAAGCTCGAGGCGATCGCCGGGTTCACCGCGGAGTTGTCCAAAGCGCGGATCCGCCAACAGCTTCAGGACATCGGAGCGGCCATCTTCGCCGCCGGTGAGCTGGCGCCCGCGGATCGGAAGATCTACGCCCTGCGGGACGTCACCGGTACGACGGAGTCCCTGCCGTTGATCGCGAGTTCGGTGATGAGCAAGAAGCTCGCGGAGGGCGCCCGTGCGCTGGTGTTGGACACCAAGGTGGGGCGGGGCGCCTTCCTGGCGTCGGAGGCAGAGGCGCGGGAGTTGGCGACGACGATGGTCGCCCTCGGCAATGCGCGGGGGATCGACACCCGCGCGCTGCTGACCCACATGGACTACCCGTTGGGCCGAGCGGTCGGCAATGCCATCGAAGTCGCCGAGTCGGTCGACGTGTTGGCCGGTGGCGGCCCCGCTGACGTCGTCGAGCTGACGCTGGCGCTGGCGCGCGAGATGCTCGACGCCGCCGGGATCGATGGCGTGGACCCGGCGCAGACGCTGCGGGACGGCACGGCGATGGACCGGTTTCGCGACCTCGTCGCCGCCCAGGGTGGTGACCTCTCGCAGCCCCTACCGATCGGATCGCACACCGAGACGGTCACCGCGCCGCGTGGTGGCACGATGGTCGACATCGATGCGATGGCGGTGGGACTGGCGGTGTGGCGGCTCGGTGCGGGTCGATCGACACCCGGCGGGCAGGTGCAGTTCGGCGCGGGAATGCACATCCACCGCACGCCCGGCGAACCCGTGGCCGCGGGCGAGACGCTCTTCACGCTCTACACCGACACACCCGAACGTTTCGACGGGGCCATGGCCGAGCTCGACGGTGGCTGGACCGTCGGCGACGAGGTGCCCGAGGCGCGCCCCCTGATCATCGACCGGATCACCTGAGGAGGACTGCATGACCACTCCACTGACGCTCGAGAACATCCAGCGGGCACCCAAGGCCCTGCTCCACGATCACCTCGACGGCGGATTGCGACCCGCGACGGTGGTGGAGTTGGCCGAGCAGTTCGGCTACGACGGTCTCCCCACGCGGGACGTCCGGGAGCTGGCCACGTTCTTCCGGACGGCCGCGCACAGCGGCTCGCTGGTCCGCTACCTCGAGCCGTTCGCCCACACCGTCGGCGTCATGCAGACACCGGAGGCGCTACACCGGGTGGCGTTGGAGTGCGTCGAGGATCTGGCGGCCGACTCGGTGGTCTACGCCGAGGTCCGGTTCGCGCCCGAGCTGCACATCGACGGCGGATTGTCGCTCGACGCGGTCACCGACGCGGTGCTGGCCGGTTTCGCCGACGGTGAGAAGGCGGCCGCGGCCGACGGCAAGACGATCACGGTGCGGTGCCTGGTGACCGCGATGCGGCATGCCGCCCGGTCGCGGGAGATCGCCGAGCTGGCCATCCGTTTCCGCGACAAGGGCGTGGTCGGCTTCGACATCGCCGGTGCGGAGGCCGGGTACCCTCCGACGCGGCATCTGGACGCCTTCGAGTACATGCGAAACAACAACGCGCGGTTCACCATTCACGCCGGGGAGGCATTCGGTCTGCCGTCCATCCAGGAGGCGATCGCCTTCTGCGGCGCCGACCGGTTGGGCCACGGGGTCCGGATCGTCGACGACATCGAGGTCCACGGCGACAACGACGCGACGCTCGGCCGGCTGGCGTCCATCCTGCGCGACAAGCGCATTCCGTTGGAGCTATGCCCCAGCAGCAACGTGCAGACCGGCGCCGTCGCCAGCATCGCCGAGCACCCGTTCGCGCTGCTGGCCCGGCTGCGATTCCGAGTGACGGTCAACACCGACAACCGATTGATGAGCGATACCACCATGAGTCAGGAGATGCTGCGTCTGGTCGAGGCGTTCGGCTACGGCTGGAGCGATCTCGAGCGGTTCACCATCAACGCGATGAAGTCGTCGTTCATCCCGTTCCGCGAGCGCCTGGCGCTGATCGACGACGTGATCAAGCCGCGCTTCGCCGTCCTCATCGGCTGACCCCCGCGCGATTTGGGCACGCAAACGGTCGCTCGGCGAACGGAAACGCGCCGAAATCGCTAGAGGACCGCCCGCAGCCGGTCGGCGAATTCACCTGGGGCGCCAAGGAACCCGCCGTGATCGCCGGGGAATTCCGTCGTGTCGATGCCGAGTCGCTCGGCCACGGCGACCGAGGTTCGGTGGGTCAGCAGGTGGCCCGACTCCACGCCGAGGCCGATGACGATGCGGGTCGACGACGCGCGGAGGGCCTCGAAGTCGGGTAGGTACTGCGTGGTGGGAGCCAGATCGTGAATGAAGAAGCGCGCCCCCTCCGCCAACTCCTGCTCGGGGTTCACCGGGGCGCCGTGCGGCTCAGGTGGGCCGGCGTCGTCTGAGCCGAAGGTCTCCACCTTGAAGCCGGCGTGGACCATGAACTTCATCCACGCGGCGTGCAACCCCTCGGTGCGGAACGTATCGGTGATGTCTCTGGTGGCGGCCCGCTGCTGCTCGGCGTCGGGAAGCAGTTCCAACAGCGGCGGTTCGTGCGCCACCAGCGTGCGCACGCGGTCGGGGTAGCGCGCGACCAGTGCGAGACCGGTGACCGCGCCGCCGCTGGAGCCGAACACGTCGGCGGACTCGGCGCCGAGCGCGTCGAGGATGGCCACGACGTCGTCGGCGCGTAGATCGGGGTTCGACGGACTGTTCGGATCGTCGACGGGACTACCCGCGAAACCCCGCGGGTCGTAGGTGACGACGGTGTGGTCGTGGGCCATTGCGTGCGCGAGCGGGGCGAACTCCGCGGCCGCCATCGGCGAGCCGATGACGAGGAGCAGCGGGCCGCCTCCGCGGACTTCGTAGTGCAGTCGGGCGCCGGGAACGTCGAGGGAGCGGGAGATGAGTCCGTTGGTGGTCTTCATGCAGGTGTCGACCGGCGGCCCGCGGAGAACTCATCGGCCACACCCGCCGGGCTCAGCAGGTCCCTGGCCCGCAGCGCGAGCCAAAACTCGGCGATGGCGGCGGTGTCGGTGATCCGGCGGCCGGTGATCTCCTCGATCCGCTGCATGCGATACACGACGGTTTGGCGGTGCACACCCGTCGCCTTCGCCGTTCGCACCCACGATCGGTCGCATCGGAGGTAGGTGTCCAGCGTCGCGACCAGGTCGGTGGAATGCCCTGCGTCGTAAACGATCAGCGCGCCCAGCACGCGGTCGACGACCACCTGCGCCTCCTCGGTGTCGCGCAGCACCGACAGCATCGTGACGTCGCCGTAGTGGGCGGTGCGCTCCGACGTGCTGTCGGCGGCGCGCATCGCCCACGTTGCCTCGCGGACCGCCGCCGGGCCGCGGCGCGGGTGCCCCAGGGGGTCGCTGACGCCGATCGCCGCCTCGGCGCCCACGCGGTGTCGCAACGCCGCGAGCGGGCCGTCACCGGCGGGCACCAGGGCGTAGAGCACCGGTCCCCGCCGTAGGAGGAGGTGCGGCACCTGACGACGGCCGAGGCGCACGTGCAGGTGCCGTTCGGCGCTCTGGGAGCCGCCCGAGATCGCCACTAACGCCGTCGCCGCGGGCCGTAGCCCCCGATCGGCGAGAATGCCTGGAGACTGGCCGCCGGTGAGCCTGCCGTCGCACAGGGACGCCAGCACCTCCGCTCCGATGCGTCGGTCGTGCTCCCGGCGGACGTTCTGCTGGGCGAGCAGCACCGCCATGGCCGACGCCAGATGCTGCAACTGCACGACGTCGGGCGGGGTGGACCGAAAGCCGTAGGCGACCAACACCGTCGGCTCCTCGTCGGGCACCTCGACCACCAACGCACGCTGATCATTGGCGGAGACGTGCAGGACGCCCGGCACCGCACCGTGTCGTCCGGCGATCTCGTCGGTCACGGCCCGTCGCAGCGGATCCGCCACGGGATCCGACGAATCGAGTGCGACCTCACCCGTCGCGGCGTCGAGGACCGCCAGTCGGCACGCGACGTCGCGGCCCAACTGGCTCAGCGCACCGTCGGCCCCCTGGTGATTCACCGACTGTCGGATGACTTGGTAGACGCGTTCGGTAACCGCGATGCGCCGACCCTCGTCGTCCTCGGCGCCGCCCGCCACGGCCCGCCCGATCGCCGCGAACCCGACGGAGTACGGCACCAGCAGCACGGGGAACGCCAGGTCGTCGGCGAGTGACACCGCGGCGGGGGTGAGATCCGGTGTGGCCGAGTCGAGCCCGATGACGATGCCGCAGATGCCCTGCTCGGCGAGTCCGCGGATGAGTGCCGTCTGCCCGCCGTCGGATGCGGGCAGTGTGCGCCC
Source organism: Mycolicibacterium sp. TUM20985 (assembly GCF_030295745.1). NCBI lineage: Bacteria > Bacillati > Actinomycetota > Actinomycetes > Mycobacteriales > Mycobacteriaceae > Mycobacterium > Mycobacterium antarcticum. The sequence goes on along the minus strand of NZ_AP027291.1, from coordinate 4,611,321 downwards.
GTTCTTCATCAGCAGCTCACCGCCGGCCAGCCATGACCAGGGCTCCTCGAGGTCCGAGGTCTGCGCCCACGACACCGGTCGGTCCAGCCCGCCGACGCCCGCGCGAACGCCCAGCCGCAGGTGCGGGGTGTTCACCAGGTCGGTCAGTCGATAGGCCATCGTAGATTCAAACCTAGACGATCATCTAGTTCTGAAACGACATTTCAGACGATCGACGGCTTCCGCTTCGGCGCGATCAGGTACAGGGTCACTGCAACCAGTCCTGAGGAGTCGCGATGACAGAATCCGAAACACCGTCGAGGCTGAGCCGTGGCTTCAGCTTCCGGGCGGCGCTCGCGTTGGCCTTCGCCGACGTATCACCCATCGCGGCGGTGTACGCGATCTTCACCCTCGGCCTGTTCGCCGCCGGACCGAAGTTCTTCTGGGCGTTCCCGGTGGTGCTGATCGGTCAGCTCCTCGTCGCCGGGGTATTCGGTGAGTTGGCCTCCCGGTGGCCGTACGCGGGCAGCGTCTACCAGTGGTCGCGGCACGTGCGGGGAACCACGTCGGGCTGGGCCGCCGCCTGGGCCTACATGTGGGGCCTGACGATCGCGCTCGGCACGCTGTCGTATGCCGCGAGCGGATTCCTGCTGCAGATCTTCGGCGTGACCGAGCCCAGCCGATGGCTCACGGCCGGCGTGGCCGTCGCGATCATCATGCTCGGCACGGCGGTGAACGTCGTGGGCCGACAGGTCCTGAAGGTGATGGTGATCGCCAGCATCACGTGCGAGGTGATCGGATCGGTCGGCCTGGGCATCGTGCTGCTGGTGTTCTACCGCGAGAACCCGTTCTCGGCGCTCTTCTCCAGCGCGGGTCTCCCGGACGCCGCGACGTGGACGTCGGGGCCCATGCTGCTGGCGGTCGCCTTCGTCGGCTGGTCCTTCCTCGGGTTCGAGGCCGCGGGGTCGATCGCCGAGGAGGTCGAAGATCCGGAGCGCAACGTGCCCAAGGCGATCATCCTCGGTCTCCTGCTGGTGGGCCTGGTGGTGATGTTCTCCAGTGCCGCATTGATTCTCGCGATCCCCAATCTCGACGAGGTGGTGGCTGCCCAGTCCGGTGACGTCGTGTCGGAGACGCTGACCGCGCACCTCGGCGCCGGCGTGACCAAGCCACTGCTGGCGATGTTCGTGATCGGGTTCATCTCGAGCTTCCTCGCCGTCCAGGCAGCCGTCTCGCGATGCATCTGGGGAGCCGCCCGCGACCGGAGCCTGCCCGGCTCGAAGGTGCTGGGCCGGTTGGCGGGCCCGGAACGGTTGCCCGTCAACGCAATTGCGCTGACCGCGATCGTCGCGATCGTGTTCATCCTGTTGGCCGGTTCGCAGTTCTACAACATCCTGGTCAACTTCAACATCATCGGCTTCTACATCGCGTTCGGCGTACCCGTGATTGGGGCGGCCATCGCGCGTCTGACCGGGAAGTGGAAGCCCGGCCCGTTCAACCTCGGCCGCTGGGGCGCCCCGGTCACCTACCTCGCGTCAGTGTGGATCATCTTCGAGACGGTCAACGTCGCATGGCCGCGGACCCAACCCGGCCAGCCGTGGTTCATCAACTGGGCCAGCGTGCTCACCACGGCGGTGCTCGGCGTCGTCGGCGTGGCGATCTACCTGACCGTGCGCCGGAACATCGAGGCCCCGGTGGGGGAGCGGTTCGCCGACGAGGCGGACCGCGCCACGTCTGGAACCTGATGTCGCGCAACGCAATCGTCACTGGCGCGGCATCCGGCATCGGCGCCTCCGTGGCCGACCTCCTGCGGGCCGACGGCTGGACGGTGGCGGGTATCGACCTGTCGGACACCGCCGATCACGTCGCCGACGTCTCGGACCCGGTCGCCGTGCAGGCCGCCATCGAGGAGATCCGCCGGGAGCTCGGTGAGATCGACGCTCTGGTGTCGGCGGCCGGGCACTACGACATCACCCCGGTGTCCGACGTCTCGGCGACTGCACTGCACCGGATGCTCCGCGTGCACCTGGGCGGGTTGCGCAACACGGCGCGGGCGGTGCTGCCGTCGATGCTGACCAGAGGGTCGGGAGCGATCGTCGCGATCACCTCCGAACTCGCCATCGGCGGCGGCGACGGTGACGCGCACTATGCCGCGGCCAAGGGTGCCGTCATCGGGCTGGTGCGCAGCCTCGCCGCCGAGGTCGCGGGCCGCGGGGTGCGGGTCAACGCGGTGGCGCCCGGCCCCACCGACACCCCTCTGCTGTCCGCCGATTCGCCGTGGCGGTCGCCGGACTATCTGGCCACGCTGCCCAACCGCAGACTGACCCGACCCGACGAGGTTGCCCGGATCGTGGCGTTCCTCGTCGAGGACGGTGCGGCGTACTGCACCGGCGACGTCATCTCACCCAACGGCGGAGCGGTGATCTAGTGAGCGACGAACCATTACGTGGACGGCTGGCGCTCGTGACCGGCGCGGCCCAAGGCATCGGCTCGGCGATCGCCCGCAGGCTTGCCGCCGACGGCGCCGAGGTGGCGGTCAACGACCTCCGGCCCAGCGCGGCGTTGGACGAGGTGGTCGCGGCGACCGAGGGATTCCCCGCGGTCGGCGACATCACCGACCCCGCGTTCGTTGACCTCGTCGACGGGATCGAACGGGACCGTCGCCCCGTCGACATCCTGGTGTGCAACGCGGCGTACATGACGATGGCGCCGTTCACCACCGACGAGCGCTTGCGCGAGGAGCAGTTGGACGACGACGAGGACGACTGGTGGAAGGTCGTCGACACCAATGTCGCGGGCACCTTCGCCTCGATTCAGGCCGTGCTGCCGGGCATGCGGCGCGCAGGCGGCGGGAACATCGTCGTGATCGCCTCCGAGTGGGGTGTCATCGGTTGGCCGGGCGCCAGCGCCTACTCGGCGTCGAAGGCGGGCCTGATCGCGTTGGTCAAGACGCTCGGCCGGGAACTGGCCCGCGAGAACATCACCGTCAACGCCGTCGCGCCAGGGGTGGTGGACACGCCACAGCTCGAGGTCGACGCCGCGGCCGCCTCGGTCAGCTTGGCCGAGATGCAGCGGCGTTACGGTGCCGACATCCCAATGGGAAGAATCGGACGCCCATCCGAAATCGCCAGCGCCGTGGCGCTTCTCGCACGTGACGACATCGGTGCGATGGTAGGCCAGACGCTTCAAGTCAACGGAGGATCGACGCGGTGCCGAGTATGAACGACGACATCAGGGGACAGGTCGACGGGCAGGCGGTCCCGCGGTACGCCGGGTTGACGACGTTCGCGCGGTTGCCCCGGCGAGAAGACGTGACCCGGTGCGACGTCGCCGTCGTCGGCGTCCCGTTCGACTCGGGGGTGACCTACCGCCCCGGCGCCCGGTTCGGCCCGTCGCACATCCGGCAGGCGTCACGCCTGTTGCGCCCGTACAACCCCCAGCTCCAGGTGTCACCGTTCGCCCATCAGCAGGTGGTCGACGCCGGTGACATGGTGGCCAACCCCTTCGACATCGCCGCCGCGGTCGCCGAGATCGAGTCGCAGGCAAACGAATTGATCGACGCCGGCGCCCGTCTGGTCACCCTCGGCGGCGACCACACCATCGCCTACCCGCTGCTGCGCGCGCACCGGCGTCGTTACGGTCCGGTGGCGCTGCTGCACTTCGACGCCCACCTCGACACCTGGGACACCTACTTCGACGCGCCTCTGACCCACGGGACACCGTTCCGGCGGGCGGCGGAGGAGGGCCTGTTCGTCCCTGGCCACAGCGCGCACGTCGGCATCCGCGGATCGCTCTACGCGCCAACCGATCTCGTCGAGGACGCGGGCTTCGGGTTCACCATCGTGCACTGTGCGGAGTTCGAACGCCGCACCACCGACGACGTGGTCGAGCAGTTGCGCACCGCGATCGGCGACCGCCCCCTCTACGTATCGATCGACATCGACGTCCTCGACCCGGCTCACGCACCGGCCACCGGTACGCCGGAGGCGGGCGGCATGACCAGTCGCGAGCTACTGTCGATCCTGCGCGGCCTCGACGGCCTCGACCTGGTCGGCGCCGACATCGTCGAGGTGTCACCGGCCTACGACCACGCCGAGATCACCGGAGTCGCGGCGGCCAACGTGGCCTACGAGTTGGTGTCACTATTGGCCAGGAGGGCGGAATCATGAGTGTGCCAGCCGATCCCGTGGAGTGGCCGGGTACCGCCAAATCCGCGGCGTCCTTCAGCTTCGACGTCGACGCGGAATCGGCGATGCTCGCGGTCGACCACGGCCACGCCAACCGCATGTCGGCGATGAGCCATCAGGCGTACGGACCGCTGACCGGCGTGCCCCGCATCCTGAAGATGCTCGCCCGCCACGAGATCACGTCGACGTTCTTCGTGCCCGGATACACGGCGCTGCGCTACCCGGACGTGGTCCGCAGCATCGTCGCCGAGGGCCACGAGATCGCCCACCACGGCTACCTGCACGAGGCGATGGCGGGACTGTCCGCCGAGGAGGAGGCCGCCATCCTCGACCGCGGGAGCGCAGTGCTGGAGGAGGTCACCGGCGTGCGGCCGGTCGGCTACCGCGCACCGATGTGGGAACTGAACTGGCATTCCCCGAAGTTGTTGCAGGACAGAGGGTTTCTGTACGACAGCTCGCTGATGGACACCGACCACCCCTATGAACTCTCCGTCGGTACCGAGTCTCTCGTCGAGATCCCGATCCAGTGGGCGCTCGACGACTGGGAGCAGTACTGCTTCGTGCCGGAGTTCTCGGGCACCGGGCTGATCGAGAGCCCCGTCAAGGTCGCAGAGATGTGGCGCCTCGAGTTCGACGGGCTACGCGCGGCAGGCGCTTGCTTCGTGCTGACCAACCATCCGTTCCTGTCCGGACGACCGTCGCGGGCCGCGGCGCTGGAGGGCCTGATCGACTACGTGTGCTCACACGACGACGTGTGGGTCACGCACCTCGGAGCGATCGCCGAGCACGTCCGCGGGCTAGGCCTGACACCGCGGTCGGTCGTGCGACCGGATCCGGCCGACTTCTAGCCCCGGAAGTCACTCCTCGCGCAGACGGGACTCCACGAAGGCCTCGACCTTCTCCCACTGCGCGACGGCCTTCGCGTGCGGTGACGGCGGCTTGCCGACCGTGTCGGGCGACAACACGTGCGCGACGAACCGGCCGAGCGGCTGGTCCGCATCGAGAGCCTCCTCGACCGAGGTGTCCTCGGCGTACTCCCCGACGTCGCGGATCAATTCGACGGCGAGTTCGAGTTGCTCGACGTCGATGGCGTCGGGGCCGTCGGCGATGTCGTCGGACAGCGTCCGCAACACGTAGACGTTGTCGTCGGTGATGTCGATCTGCAGCGAGCCGTCGGTGGCGGCGGTCTTGATGTCGTCGAACGTGGCCAGATCCGACAGGTCGCTCTCGTGTTCGTCGGCGAGGTAGCGCGCCAGCGCGCGCTCGGAGCCGAAGACGCTGATGCGTCCGTTGCGGCCGAGGAAGATCGGCTTGTCGTCCATGTAGCAACGCAGTGTGTAGAACGTGCCGCCGCGGGTGAGCAGGCGGATCGGGTCGATGCCGACGTGCGCCCAGAAATCCTCGTCACTGCCGAGAACCTGCTCGGTGGCCTGCGCCGTCAGCGCTGCCTCCTCGTCGTCGGTGTCGACCTCGTCGTCGATCACGACGTCGTCCGCGGCGTCGTCCTCGTCCTGGACCTCGGGTTCCGGTGCCGGCTCGGCGAGTTCGGCGGCAGCCTTCTCCGACGCCGCGGCGTCCACCTCGGGGATCGTGACGATCTCGTCGATGGCGTCCACCACGCCGTCCCAACCGCGGCCGATCACGGCTTCAATCTCGCCCCACCGCTTGCGACCGCTGCGGCCCTCGAATGCCTCGACGCCGCCGCCGAGGGAACCGAGAACGGGGTTGCCGTTGAAGAACTTCGACACCACCGGCAGATCGCAGACCGAACCGATCGACTGCACCACCGCAAGAGCGCTCAGCAGCGTGGCCACCGACTCCTCGGTCGGCTTCTCGGCGGCCACCTCGGGCACCCCGATCAGATCGTGCTGACGGGCCTCACCCGGGTCGAGCCGGTGTGCAGAGGATTCCTTCAACGAATCCCACGCCGGATGGTCGGAGAGGTCGTTGTCGGCGTCGGTCCGCACGAAGGCGGCCAGGTCGGCGACGCTTTCGAAGCCGTAGAGGTCGTCCCCCTTGCCGAGGAACGCTTGCCACTCGTCGTCTTCGTCGCGCCACGAGGGAGCCCACAGTGTGTAGAGATCGCCCTTGGTCAGCCCGAGCCTCACCGGCACGATGTCAGCAGCCATGCGGCACAGCCTAACGACGATGCCTGGGCGCTCTGCCGTCAGGCGGTGCGGGCGAAGTGGCGCTCCCCATCTGCGGCCATCCTGCCGAACGCGAGCCTGAGCACCGGCGCCAGCGCGATGAAGGGCACCTTGAACGCTCGCTTCGGCTCGATGGCGACGATCCACGTGAACGTCGTCGCGGCGCCGTCGGTGCCCGCGGGTTCGATCGCGTAGTCCTCGGCGAAACGGGCGAACACCGGCAAATTCGCTTCGTACACGGCGAACGAATAACCCTGCCCCTCGTCCCAGCGGAAGTAGCGTTCACGCACGCGAGCCAGGCCGGGGGCCAGGACGACCTCGCGGGTGGAGCCGATGCCGAATGGACGGGCGCTCAGCCATTTCACCGCACTGACCGTCGCGCTCCACGCGGCGAGCGACTCATCGGAGACCAGTGATTCCCACACCGTCGCGGGCGGCGCCGCGAACGTCTTGGTGTACCGGAAGACGTAGGGCGCCGACGCGAAGAAGTCTTCGTCGGCGGGGTCGACTGCATACCAGCGCGTCATGCCTCACAGCATGCACGCGACGATGAGGGCATGCGCGCGGTGGTGTTCGAAACGTTTGGCGGCCCGGTGGACGTGCGGTCCGTCGCCGATCCCGAGCCGTCGCCGGGTGGCGTGGTCGTGGAGGTACATGCCACGGGTCTGTGCCGCAGCGACTGGCACGCCTGGGCCGGGCACGACGACGGGGTCGCGCTTCCCCACGTACCCGGTCACGAACTCGTCGGCGTGATCGTCGCGGTGGGCGCCGACGTGCGGAAGTGGGCGCTCGGAGACCGGGTCACGACACCCTTCGTCTGCGGATGCGGTACGTGCGAGTGGTGCCGCAGCGGGCAGGCGCAGGTGTGTCCCGACCAGACGCAGCCCGGCTTCACGCACTGGGGCTCCTTCGCCGAGTACGTGGCACTGCACGCAGCCGACACGAACCTCGTGGCGATCGGCGACGGGGTGCCCGACGCTGCCGCCGCGGCACTGGGCTGCCGGTTCGCCACGGCGTACCGGGCGTTGCACGCCAGGGCGCGGGTCGCGCCCGGCGAGTGGCTGACGGTCGTCGGGGCCGGTGGGGTGGGGCTCAGCGCCGTCCAGGTCGGGGTGGCCGCCGGCGCCAGGGTGATCGCGGTCGACCGCACCCCCGAGGCGCTGGCGCTGGCGCGCCGTTTCGGTGCGGAACACACGGTGCTCGCCGATGGCGCGGGCGAGCGAAGCGGCGGGGGAGAACTCGCGAGCGACGTCGCGGCCCTGGTACGCGACCTTACTGGCGGCGGCAGCCACGTGGCGGTCGACGCGGTCGGGACGCCGGGCACCTGTGCCGACGCGATCCACAGCCTTCGACGCCGCGGTCGGCACGTGCAGGTGGGACTGCTCCCCAGTGTCGGCGGCTATCCCGCGGTGCCCATGGATCGGGTGATCGCCTGGGAGCTGGACGTTCTCGGCAGCCACGGCATGGCCAGCGTGGACTATCCCGACATGCTGCAGTCGGTGCACGCGGGACGCCTGCGCCCGCAGGATCTCGTCGAGCGCGTGGTTGGTCTCGTCGAGGGCGCCCGGCTGCTGACGACGTTGGACACGGCCGCGCCGGTCGGCGTCACCCTGATCGACCCGCGGCTGGACTGACGACCCGACACCTTATTGCTGGGGGCGGCAGTGCTGGGGCCACCACCGCGCATCGGCGCTTCCGACGCCTGGTGAGGGACCTTTGCGAAGTTGATCTTGTCGCCGGTGTCCAAAAGCGTCTAAATACACTTTTAGCTGCAGGTTTGGAGATTCAGTAAAGCAGGCTTATCGTTTTGCTCGGGTCGGGGATGTGATCGCTCTCACAAGGGGAATGAATATGTTGACGAAGTTTGCCGTTGCTGCATTGCTGGCCAGTGCCGTCGCCGTCGGGGTCGCGCCACTGGCCGCCGCCGATGGGCCCTACAAGAACTGCACGGCCGCTCATCAGGACGGTCGGTGGGACATCCCGGACAGTGACCCGGACTACTGGTCGGGCGGGGATCGCGACGGCGACGGCATCGCCTGCGAGTCGTAAATCGACTGCTGCAGCTGATGTTCGCCGCCCGCGTGTCCGCCGCCATCCTGGTGGTGGCGGCCACGTGGTGCGGTCTGGTCGTCTCACCGGCCGCGACCGCCGATCCCGTCGCCACGACGGCCGTCGTGCTGAGGGTGGTCGACGGCGACACGATCGACATCCGCGACGACGTCCGGGGTCGACTTCGCGTGCGCCTTCTCGGAATCGACACCCCGGAAACGAAGAAGCCCGGTTACACCGTGGGTTGCTGGGGCCCGGAGGCCACGGACTTCGCCACGACCACGATGCGCGGGCAGCGAGTCGCCCTCGTCGGCGACCCCACCCAGGACGCGACCGATCGCTATGGCCGCACCCTCGCCTACCTCGTCCGAGCGGACGGGTGGGACTACTCGGTCGAAGCCGCCCGCGCCGGCACGGCCCGGTCCTACGTCTACGACCGTCACCCGGTGAGCCGGTACGGCGCGATCGAAGCCGCCGAGGACGAAGCGCGGGCCGCGGGCCGCGGACTCTGGGGACCACCCTGTTACGGGTATACGGCGTCGGTACCGTCGTGACGGAGGCTTGACCGGAACCTGTTTCGATGCGGCGACCTCAGCGAAGCCCGAAGAGCGTCGACCTCGGGACCTTTGCCTCTGTGGACGTGCGGCTCGCGGCGCGAGCATGGGGGTTCACCCCCAGCGGTCCCCCACGCGTGGAAGAAGAAGGCACGGTGTCGTTTCTCAAGTTGGTGGTGTCCTTCGCGCCCTGGATTGCGTTCCTGATCTTCGCCAGGGACACCATGCACCGGGTGGAGATCGGTCTGACGGCAAGCCGTTCACGCTCGAGTACGCGCGCCAGCACACCGACCCATCGAAGTGGAACAGCCCACTGTTCATTCGCACCAATGAACAACTCACCGCGGTCTGGGCATCGGTGTTCACCGTCAACACCTTGGTCGCCTGGCTGCTCATGAAACACCTTCTGCTGCCGGAGTGGGCTTGTCACGCGCTGAGCTACGCCGTGCTCGTCGGCGCGGCCACCTTCACGTCCTGGTATCCCGGCCACTTGCGGAAGCGGGTCGCATCGCAGCACGACATCCCGGCGGAGGCGAGGTGACCCGCCTAGGCCGATCCGGTAACCAGCGGCTCGGCGAGGTGGACGCGCTCGTGGATGCGGCGACCGATGCGGCCCGCGAGTTTTGCGCACTGGATCAGAGCCGGGTCGACGCGATCGTGCTGCGCTACAACTCGAGCCTGCCCAGCAAGTTCATGCCCGTCTTCGAGGACCTCAGCAACCGCACGATTCCCCGCATGCCGCTCGTCGACGAGATCGCGACCTTGCTGCGGCTGGGCTACTACGGCGGCTAGCGTGGCCGACGAGAGGCGCTCGGTCGTCGAGAAGTGGGACCCGGGTCTCACCCGGCGGGTCGTGGATCTGACCCGCCTGATCGTGAAGACGTATTTCCGTTCTCAGGTAACGGGTTTGGAGAACATCCCGCCCGGTGCGTCGCTGATGGTGTCGAATCATTCCGGCGGGTTGGTCACCTTTGACCACTCGGTGATCGCGGTCGACTACTACCAGGCGTTCGGATACGACCGGCCGCTCTACGTGCTCGCCCACGACAACTTCTTCCGCGGGCCGGTGGCCGACTTCTTCGAGCGCACCGGTGTGATCCGCGCGACGCCGGGGAATGCCTTGGCGGCGCTCGCGACCGGCTCTACGGTGTTGGTCTTTCCTGGGGGTGACTACGACGTCTACCGACCCACCCGGCAGGAGAACGTAGTCGACTTCGGGGGACGTACCGGCTACGTCACCACGGCCATCGAGGCAGGCGTTCCCATCGTTCCGGCGGTGTCCATCGGCGGGCAGGAGAACCAGTTCTACCTGACCAGGGGACGACGGCTCGCCAGCGCGCTGCGCCTGACGGCGTTCGAGCGCAGGATGTTTCGGACCGACATCCTCCCGGTCACCATCGGATTTCCGTTCGGGCTCAGCGCGGTGCTGCCCGTCAACGTGCCGCTGCCCACGAAGATCGTGACGCAGGTGTTGCCGCCGATCGACATTGGCGCCGAGTTCGGCAGTGACCCCGACGTGCGACGGGTCGACGCCCACGTGCGTGCGGTGATGCAGCACGCGCTGGTCGCGTTGGCGCGCAAACGGCGGCTGCCGGTCATTGGGTGACAGGTCCGAATGTCGATGCGCGGTCGAGTGCAATGGCCTAGGGCCGTTCGTCCCCTCCTGAAGGGACTGAGTGGGCTACCCGCGTGGAGGCGCGGACCGCAAGATCGACGGTGAAGTGTTGCCGCGAATCGACGGAGCTTGGCGGGAGCCGTCTCACCGACCGTGCGACGCACACCGGTTAGGAGGCTGCCATGCGAGAGGACACCGATCGCGCACCGCATGTCGTCGTGAGGGAGCGAAGCACCGCTCCCCAAAACGGCGACGCGGGCGAGATTGCCTACCGGGCGTCGTCGGTCGCCCGGCTGTTCCTGGATCGCGTGGTAGCGACGCCGCAGGCCGAGGCGTTCCGGTTCCCGGACGGCGGCGGTTGGAAGAGCGTCACGTGGCAGCAGCTCGGAGATCGGGTCCACCTCGTCGCTGCCGGGTTGATCTCGCTGGGTATCGCTACCGAGGACCGAGTCGCGCTGGCGTCCTCGACCCGTTACGAGTGGGCCCTCGCCGACTTCTCCGTGTTGTGTGCCGGCGCCGCCACCACCACCTTGTACCCGACGACGAATGCCCGCGACATCGCGTTCATCGTCGCCGACTCGGGCAGCCGCGTCGTCATCGCCGAAGACCAGACCCAAGTCGACAAGTTGCTCGAGCGTCGCGCAGAACTGCCCGGCGTCGAAAGGATCGTGATCATCGACGGCCAGGGGGACGGTGAGTTCGTGATGACCCTCGCCGAACTCGAAGCCGCCGGTGAAGAGCTGCTGGCTACGTCTCCGGACATCGTCGAGAAGCGCGTCGCCGACCTTCATTCCGAGAACCTGGCCAGCATCATCTACACCTCCGGGACCACGGGGCGGCCGAAGGGAGTGCGGCTACCGCACCGGGCGTGGATGTACACCGCCGCAGCGATCGACGCCGTCGACTTCCTCCACGCCGACGACCTGAACTTCCTGTGGCTCCCACTGGCGCATGCATTCGGCAAGGTCATGCTCGTGTTGCCGCTAGTGATCGGCTACCCGACGGCGATCGACGGTCGGGTCGACAAGATCGTCGACAACCTTGCCGTCGTGCATCCGACGTTCATGGGCGCCGCTCCCCGGATCTTCGAGAAGGCCCACGCCCGAATCCAGGCGACGATCGCGGACGAGAGCAGGGCGAAGCAGGCCGTCTTCCGCTGGGCCATCCGCGTGGGAGTCGCCGCATCCGCGGCCAGGGAATCCGGACGAAAGTCATCGCCCCTGCAATCGGTGCAGCAGCGGATCGCCGAAAGACTGGTGTTCTCGACCATCCGGGACCGCTTCGGTGGACGACTGCGGTTCTTCGTTTCCGGCGCCGCACCGCTGAACGAAGACATTGCGCGTTGGTTCGACGCCATCGGCATCATCGTGCTCGAGGGTTACGGCATGACCGAGACCGCGGCCGCGTCATTCATCAACCGCCCCAACGCATACCGGTTCGGCACCGTCGGCCTGCCCTTCGTCGGCACCGAGGTCAGGATCGCCGACGACGGCGAGATCCTTTTGAGGAGCCCGTCGGTGATGACCGGGTACCACAACCTGCCGGAAGCCACCGCCGAAGCGCTCGATGGCGACGGCTGGCTGTACACGGGGGATATCGGCACGATCGACGATGACGGATTCCTGCGCGTCACCGACCGCAAGAAGGATCTCTTCAAGACCTCGCAGGGCAAGTACGTCGCGCCGTCGGCGATCGCAACGACCTTCAAGGCGGTCTGCCCGTACAGCACCGAGATGATCGTCTACGGCGATGCCAAACCCTATTGCGTGGCGCTCGTGAGTCCGGATGCCGAGGCTCTCATGGACTGGGCGGCCAAGCACGGTCTTGCGAACTTGTCGCTCAGCGAGGTGACGCGCCACCCGTCGGCCATGGAGTTGATGGGCGGTTACGTGGACACTCTCAACGAGCAGCTCAATCGATGGGAACAGATCAAGAAGTTCGCCATCCTCGATCGCGAGTTATCGGTCGAGTCAGGTGATCTCACGCCGAGCCTCAAGGCAAAGCGCAGCGTCATCGTGAAGAAGTCGGCCGATGTCATCGCACGCCTCTACGAATGAGGTCATGACTCACGCCGTCGGTCTCCAAAACCCCTGAAAGCCCTGACCCGCATTCGTGGTTCGGATCGGCGACAGCTTCACCGGGTCACCCGCCTCGACCGGCTACCAGTTTCGGTGCAGATCGCCATGGGGTGATGCTGAGTGTGGTTGCCGCTTGGCTGTCGACGGTTCCGTGGTGTCGGCCGACCCGGAAAGGTCTGTGCCAGCACTGGATCAGGTGAGGCTGATCACCGACACCGTATTGCTGGATTGGTTGGCCACGAAGACCTGTGTGCCGTCCGCGTTGACCGCCACCGCGGCCGGTCTTGATCCGACGGGGATGACTCGGATGACGGAGTTGGTGGCGGTGTCGATCACGGACACCGTGTCGTCATCGAAGCTGGTTACGTAGAGGAGGCTGCCGTCGGGGCTGACCGCCACCGCGACCCGAGTGGACCCGACGGGGATGGTGACCGTTACCGTGGCGGTGGTCGTGTCGATCACCGACACCGTGTAGCCGAGCTGGTTGATGACGTACAGACGGCCGCCGTCGGGGCTGACCGCCAACTCGGTGGGGAAGGTTCCGACGGTGATGGTGTCAAGGATGGTGCTGGTTCTGGTGTCGATCACCGACACCGTGTCGTCATCGAAGTTGGTGACGTAGAGCAACTTGCCGTCAGGGCTGACGGCCAATCCACCCGGGGATCCGACGGAGACGCTGCCGGTGACGGTGTTGGTGGCGGTGTCGATCACCAACACCGTTTCGCTGAGACTGTTTGCGAACGGGCTGTAGCTGTTCGCGACATACAGCTGCATGCCGTCGGGGCTAACTACCACCGCTGCCGGAAGGGTTCCGACGGGGATGGTGTGAGTGACGGTGTCGGTGGTGGTGTTGATCACCGACACCGAGCCGCTGGTTCTGTTGGCGACGTAGACCCGTTGGCCGTCGGGGCTGGCGGCCACCGCGTTGGGAGATCCTCCGACGGCGATGGTGTTGGTGACGGTGATGGTGGTGGTGTCGATCACGGATACCGTGTTGCTGCCGTTGTTGACGACGTAGACCGTTGCGCTGCTGGGGCTGACCGCCGCCGAGACCGGACTGGACCCAACGGGGATGGGAGTGCCGGCGAAGGTGTTGTTGTCGGTGTCGATCACCAACACCGACCCGCTGGTGTCGATTATGTAGAGGAGGGTGCCGCTAGGGGCCACTTCGACCGCGACCGGAGAGACCGGACCGGACCAGGCCCGGATGGTGTCGGTGACGGTGTCGGTGGCGGTGTCGATCACCGACACCGATCTGCTGGCGTAGTTGGCGACGTAGACCCGTTTCCCGTCGGGGGTGATCGCCATTGCGCCGGGAAGGTTTTCGACGGCAATGGTGCGAGTGACGGTGTTGGTCGCAGTGTTGATCACCGACACCGAGCCACTGGTTCTGTTGGCGACGTAGACCCGTTGGCCGTCGGGGCTGACCGCCACCGCGTCGGGAGATCCTCCGACAGCGATGGTGTGCGTGATGGTGTCGGTGGCGGTGTCGATCACGGACACCGTGTTGCTGTTGCTGTTGGCGACGTAGAGCCGTTGACCGTCGGGGGTGACCGCCACCGCCATCGGACCGGACCCCACGGCGATCGTGGCAGCGACAGTGTTGATGGTTGTGTCGATCACCGACACTGAGGCGCTGCCCTGGTTGGCGACGTAGACCCGTGTGCCGTCGGGGCTCACCGCCACCGACGTCGGGATGGACCCGACGGTAATGGTGCGGGTGAGGGCGTTGGTGGCGGTGTCGATCACCGACACTGAGGCGCTGCCCTGGTTGGCGACGTAAAGGAATCTGCCGTTTGGGCTGATCGCCATGTCGACCGGATTCGACCCGACGGGGATCGTGTCGGTGACGGTGTTGGTGGCCCTGTCGAACACTGACACCGACCCGCCTGTGTCGGCGAAGTAGAGCTGTGTGCCGGCGGGGCTTACCGCCACCGCGGCGGGGGACGGCCCGACGGTAATGGTGCCGGTGAAGGTGAAAGCGGCGGGGCTGACGGGAACGGCGACGATCTCGGCAGCGGTCCTTGGGACGTCGGAGGCGGTGATCGTGAAGGTATCGGTGGTGATCGCAGTGGCGGCAAGCCGGGAGGCATTGGTGGGGGTATAGGTGAACACCCCGGTGTCCGCGTTGACGGTGACGTACCCCTGCGTGGGTGCGCCGGTGATGGCGTACCCGACGAATCCGGGAACCGGGTTGTTCAACAGCGCGGTTCCGGTGACGGTGCCGTTGGCGTCGGGTCGTCCGACGGTGGTGGTGATCATGTTCGGCGTCACGTAGACGGTGACGGTGGCGGTGGATCCGCCGTCGAGGGTGTAGGTAAAGGTGTCGATGCCGCCGTCGAAGTTGGGATCGGGGGTGTAGATGATCGTGGCACCGTCGGCGGTGACGAGCGCGGCGCCGTGTGCCGGATCACTCACCGCTCGAACCGGTTTGAAGCCTGCGTAGATGACGTCGTCGTTGGCCAGCACGGTAATGGTGTTGGCGGTGCTGTCCTCGGCGACGGTGGCCGTGTCGTTGACCGCGGCGGGGAGTTGCGGGACAACGGTGACGGTGACGGTGGCGGTGTTGGAGGCGGGGATGAAGGTGTTCGTGGCGCCGAGGGTGTAGGTGAAGGTGTCGGTGCCGCGGTAGCCGTTGAAGGGCCCGTAGGTGACCGTGCCGTCCGGGTTGGCGGTCGCGGAGCCGTGGGTGGGTGCGGTGACGATGGTGATGTTGCCGAGGTCGAAGTTGGTGCCGGGGTAGCGGGTGTCGTTGGCGGCCAACCCCGGTGAGAGGACGGTGGGGCCGTTCATCAGCACGGTGTAGGCGTCGTCGGTGGCGATGATCGGGCTGATCACGGTGACGGTGACGGTCGCGGTGTTGGAGGCGGGGATGCCCGGGCTGGCCGCGCCGAGGGTGTAGGTGAAGGTGTCGGTGCCGCGGTAGTCGTTGTAGGGCCGGTAGGTGACGGTGCCGTCGGGGTTGACCTGCACGCTGCCGTGGGTGGGTGCGGTGACGATGGTGATCGCGCCGAGGTCGACGTTGGTGCCGGGGTAGCGGGTGTCGTTGGCGGCCAACCCCGGTGAGAGGACGGTGGGGCCGTTCATCAGCACGGTGTAGGTGTCGTCGGTGGCGATGATCGGGCTGATCACGGTGACCGTGACGGTCGCGGTGTTGGACACGATTCCAAGCCCATTCCCATCCTCCACCGTGTAGGTGAAGGTGTCGGTGCCGCGGTAGTCGTTGTAGGGCCGGTAGGTGACGGTGCCGTCGGGGTTGACCTGCACGCTGCCGTGGGTGGGGGCGTCGACGATGGTGATCGCGCCCATTTCCAAGCCGGTGACAGATGTGTCGTTAGCGCCCAACGCCGGAGAAAGCACGGTGCTGGTGTCCATCAGCACCGTGAAGGCGTCATCGCTCGCCGTAATCGGCGTGACGGCAATTGTCACCACGCCCGTGTCAGTGAGGTTCGTGTTGTCGCTGACGGTGTAGATGAAGAAGTCCGTACCGCTGAATCCGCTCGACGGGGTGTAAGTAAAGGTGCCGTCTGCGCTCAGGGCCATTGTTCCGTGGGCGGGCCCTTGAACCACGGTCGCGGTCAGCACAGCACCGCTATCCACGTCTGTGTCGTTAGTGAGCACACCGGCGGCGGTCACTGTTAGGGCCCGTCCAGCGCCCACGGTGTACGCATCATCGGCCGCGATGATCGGACTGATCACGGTCAGGGTGACGGTCGCGGTGTTGGACGTGGGGATTCCGGGGCTGGTCGCCCCGAGGGTGTAGGTGAAGGTGTCGGTCCCGCGGTAGCCGTTGTCGGGCCGGTAGGTCACGGTGTTGCCGGTTTGGCTGATCATGCCGTGGGTGGGTGCCGTCACGATGGTGATCGCACCGAGGTCGAAGTTGGTGCCGGGGTAGCGGGTGTCGTTGGCGCTCAACGCCGGTGACAGCACCGTGGGGGTGTCCATCAGCACGGTGTAGGCGTCGTCGGCCGCGATGATCGGACTGATCACGGTCAGGGTGACGGTCGCGGTGTTGGAGGCCGGGATGAAGGTGTTCGTGGCGCCGAGGGTGTAGGTGAAGGTGTCGGTCCCGCGGTAGCCGTTGTCGGGCCGGTAGGTCACGGTGTTGCCGGTTTGGCTGATCATGCCGTGGGTGGGTGCCGTCACGATGGTGATCGCACCGAGGTCGAAGTTGGTGCCGGGGTAGCGGGTGTCGTTGGCGCTCAACGCCGGTGACAGCACCGTGGGGGTGTCCATCAGCACGGTGTAGGCGTCGTCGGCCGCGATGATCGGACTGATCACGGTCAGGGTGACGGTGGCGGTGTTGGAGGCCGGGATGAAGGTGTTCGCGGCGCCGAGGGTGTAGGTGAAGGTGTCGGTCCCGCGGAAGTCGTTGAACGGGCGGTAGGTCACGGTGCCGTCGGCGGCTTGCGTCACGGTGCCGTGGGTGGGGGCGTCGACGACGGTGATCGCGCCGAGGTCGAACCTGGTGCCCGGGTAAGTGTTGTCGTTGGCGCTGGGCGCGGGTGACAGCACGGTGGGGGTGTCCATCAGGACGGTGTAGGTGTCGTCGGTGGCGATGATCGGGCTGATCACGGTGACGGTGACGGTGGCGGTGTTGGAGGTGGGGATGAAGGTGTTCGCGGCGGCCAGGGTGTAGGTGAAGGTGTCGGTGCCGCGGTAGTCGTTGTAGGGCCGGTAGGTGACGGTGCCGTCGGGGTTGACCTGCACGCTGCCGTGGGTGGTGGCGTCGACGATGGTGATCGCGCCGAGGTCGAAGTTGGTGCCGGGGTAGCGGGTGTCGTTGGCGGCCAACCCCGGTGAGAGGACGGTGGGGCCGTTCATCAGCACGGTGTAGGCGTCGTCGTTGGCGATGATCGGGCTGATCACGGTGACGGTGACGGTCGCGGTGTTGGAGGCGGGGATGCCCGGGCTGGCCGCGCCGAGGGTGTAGGTGAAGGTGTCGGTCCCGCGGTAGCCGTTGAACGGGCGGTAAGTCACGGTGCCGTCGGCGGCTTGGGTCACGGTGCCGTGGGTGGGTGCGGTGACGATGGTGATCGCGCCGAGGTCGAAGTTGGTGCCGGGGTAGCGGGTGTCGTTGGCGGCCAACCCCGGTGAGAGGACGGTGGGGCCGTTCATCAGCACGGTGTAGGTGTCGTCGGTGGCGATGATGGGGCTGATCACGGTGACCGTGACGGTGGCGGTGTTGGACACGATTCCAAGCCCATTCCCATCCTCCACCGTGTAGGTGAAGGTGTCGGTGCCGCGGTAGTCGTTGTAGGGCCGGTAGGTGACGGTGCCGTCGGGGTTGACCTGCACGCTGCCGTGGGTGGGGGCGTCGACGATGGTGATCGCGCCCATTTCCAAGCCGGTGACAGATGTGTCGTTAGCGCCCAACGCCGGAGAAAGCACGGTGCTGGTGTCCATCAGCACCGTGAAGGCGTCATCGCTCGCCGTAATCGGCGTGACGGCAATTGTCACCACGCCCGTGTCAGTGAGGTTCGTGTTGTCGCTGACGGTGTAGATGAAGAAGTCCGTACCGCTGAATCCGCTCGACGGGGTGTAAGTAAAGGTGCCGTCTGCGCTCAGGGCCATTGTTCCGTGGGCGGGCCCTTGAACCACGGTCGCGGTCAGCACAGCACCGCTATCCACGTCTGTGTCGTTAGTGAGCACACCGGCGGCGGTCACTGTTAGGGCCCGTCCAGCGCCCACGGTGTACGCATCATCGGCGGCGATCGGCGCGTCGTTGACTGAGGTGACGTTGATGGTGACGGTCGCGGTGTTGCTGTTGAGGGTGCCGTCGAACGTGCGGTAGGTGAAGGTGTCGGTGCCGTGGTAGTTGGCTGCGGGGGTGTAGGTGAACGCGCCGTTGGAGTCGAAGTTCAGCACGCCGTGTGTTGGTGGGGTGATGACGGTGGCGGTGAGGGCGGCGTCATCGTCGGGGTCGCTGTCGTTTCCCATGACGCCGTTGGGGATTGCGACGGTCAGCGGGGTGTCTTCGGCGGTGGTGTAGGTGTCGGGATTGGCGATCGGCGCGTCGTTGACTGAGGTGACGTTGATGGTGACGGTCGCGGTGTTGCTGTTGAGGGTGCCGTCGAACGTGCGGTAGGTGAAGGTGTCGGTGCCGTGGTAGTTGGCTGCGGGGGTGTAGGTGAACGCGCCGTTGGAGTCGAAGTTCAGCACGCCGTGTGTTGGTGGGGTGATGACGGTGGCGGTGAGGGCGGCGTCATCGTCGGGGTCGCTGTCGTTTCCCATGACGCCGTTGGGGATTGCGACGGTCAGCGGGGTGTCTTCGGCGGTGGTGTAGGTGTCGGGATTGGCGATCGGCGCGTCGTTGACTGAGGTGACGTTGATGGTGACGGTCGCGGTGTTGCTGTTGAGGGTGCCGTCGAACGTGCGGTAGGTGAAGGTGTCGGTGCCGTGGTAGTTGGCTGCGGGGGTGTAGGTGAACGCGCCGTTGGAGTCGAAGTTCAGCACGCCGTGTGTTGGTGGGGTGATGACGGTGGCGGTGAGGGCGGCGTCATCGTCGGGGTCGCTGTCGTTTCCCATGACGCCGTTGGGGATTGCGACGGTCAGCGGGGTGTCTTCGGCGGTGGTGTAGGTGTCGGGATTGGCGATCGGCGCGTCGTTGACTGAGGTGACGTTGATGGTGACGGTCGCGGTGTTGCTGTTGAGGGTGCCGTCGAACGTGCGGTAGGTGAAGGTGTCGGTGCCGTGGTAGTTGGCTGCGGGGGTGTAGGTGAACGCGCCCGTTGCGATGAGACTGAGGGTGCCGTGGGCGGGGCCAACGGTGAGCGCGGCCGTCATGGCATCGGCGTCGGCGTCGCTGTCGTTGACGAGCACGCCGGTGGCACCGACGATCAGAGTGCGGTCCTCATCCACGGTGTATGTGTCATTGACCGCGACCGGAGCGTCGGGCACCGGCGTGACGGTCACGGGCACGGTGGTGGTGGTGGAGCTGTGTCCACCGCCGAAGAAGTACCCGGCCAGGCCGTGGGTGTGCCAGGGGCTGGCCTCGTCGGAAACGGTGTAGGTGAAGGTGTCGGTGCCGCTGAAATTGGCGGTCGGGGTGTAGGTGAAGGTGCCGTTTGAGTTGAGAAGCACCGCGCCGTGGGCGGGTTGGGTGTAGTCGGTGATGGTCAGTACGTCACCGGCACCCAGGTCGCCGTCGGTGTCGTTGCCCAATACGGAGAATGTCTTCGCGACGTCCTCAGAGGTGGTCACCGCGTCGGCGACGCCGGTGGGGGACTGATTGAAGAAGGTGCGTTGCAGTTCACGCTGCACCCAGCCCAGCACCACGAATAACATCACCGGCGGCGCCGGGATGGTCGGGCCGGGAGCGAAGATCGAGGACAGGAATGTCGACACGGCGGTGATCGCGATGTTGGCCAACACGATGGGGGTTGCCAGCAAGGCTTCGAACAGGTTCTCGGGCTGATCGACCAGCGGCGCGGGAGCCGGGGCGTCCGCGGCGACCGCCGCCGCGGCAGCGGCGGCCAACAACGTCGGCTGCCCGGGGTCAGAGGCGAGGCTAAACGTGTTCACCCGGAACGTCGACCCGCCGACGGGAGCGAAGAGCTTCTGCCCGACCGGGTCGTTGCCGTTGGGAATCACCGTAGTGATCGTGGGGGTCGTCGTGGTCGTGCCGGTGGCCGGGGGAACGACGGCACCCGCTTCAGGCGGCACCTCGATCGAAGCGGGACCGGTGGGCGGGGTCACCGTCTGCGAGGGGGTCACCGTCGGCGAGGGGGTCACCGTCTGCGTGGGGGTCGACGCGGTGATCTCCGGGGTCGCGGTGGAGCTGCCCGGACCGTTGCCCTGCGGCACGTCTTGACCCGAAATCTGCGCGTTGCCCGACACCGAGAGCTGCATGTCCGGGGCGGTCGGGGCGTTGCCACTGACCGAACCCGGCCCCGCACCGCTGCCCGAACCCGCGTCCTGCACACCGGTCGGATCGCTCGGACCACTGGGATCATTCGGAGCGGTGGGATAGTTGGGCGTGTTCTCCGAGGACTCGTTGCCCTCATCGGCCCACGCCACCGTCGGGGTGCCGATCCCGTATCCTATGGCCACCGCCGCCCCGACACCCAACGCCACCGCCAACGCGCCGACCCGACCGATGTAGATAGCGCAACCCATGTCTGCATCCCCCGTGACCAAGATGTCGCCACGAAACCAAGGTCGGTGAGTTCGTTCGGTGCCAGTCCGATCGCGTCGCTCAGTGAAGAGCAGCAAATTGACTACACCGCAAAACCATAGCGGAACGTCGGAGCCCGCGACTGTTTTAGCCACAGATTGCTGCCTCTGCCACCGACCGACCGTAGGGGGCGTTCGCGCCGTTCTTTCGACCCCATTTGTGACCTGGAGGCAATGTCAGGCCGTCGGCCGCCAGAACCCCTGAAAGCCCTGACCCGCGTTCGACGTTCGGATCGCCGACAGTTTGACGGGGTCACCCGCCTCGACCATCTGGCCGTTGCCGACGACCATCGCGACGTGGCCGTCCCACACCGCCAGATCGCCAGGGCGCAGCGATGCCTCGTCGACCGCAGACCCGACGTCCTGTTCCTGGGCGAGACGCGGAAGGTCGAGTCCCGCTTCGTGATACGCCCACTGCGTCAAACCACTGCAATCCAGGCCAACGCCGGGCGTCGTACCGCCCCAGTCGTAGGGCACACCCAGCTGCGTGAGAGCGTGCCGGACTGCACTGGCGGCGACCGCGTTGGGCGCGGTGGCGGTGCTGCCATCGGGGAGTCGCACCAAGACTCCGCTGCCGAACATCCCGGGATCGCTGAGTGGCTGGGCATCGGGGCCCGCGGACGCGTCGGACCGGGAATCGAACAGCAACGAGTCACTCGGCTTCGCGCCGCCGAGCCCCGAACCCGCCCCGGCGCCCGAGCCGAGTCCGCCTAGCCCCGAACCCGCGCCCATCGGCATCGTCGGCAGCGCGCCCGATGGCGGCTCGGCCACCGCCGCCCGTTGTCCGTCGAGCTCGGCGCGCAGATCCTCGATCACGGCGTCGGCCTCGGTCATGGCCCGTCGAGCCTCGGCGATGAGTTCGTCGACGACACCGGGTTCGTCGAGCCTGGACTCGAGCGCCTCGGCGCGGGCTTCGAACCCATCGACGATCGTCTGCAACCGGGCCCGGGCACGGGCGACGGCGTCGGCGGCGTCGGCCGCAGCGGCACCGAGGTGGGCGGCTCGGGCGGCCAGTGCGTCGATGGCCGCGACGGTCGCGTCGGTGAAGTCCGACGCCGCGTCACCGGCATCGCCCAGCCACCGCGTCTGCTGCCGTGACCGAATCGTCGCGGCCGCGACGTCGGTCAATGCGGTGCGGATCGCCGCCAGCGCCGGCGCGGCGTCGGAGGTACCCGTGCCGACCATCGCCTGCAGCTCGCGCAGCGGGGCGATCAACCCGCTCACCAGGGCGCTCGGCATCGTCTAGGCCCCGAGGAGCGAGATCGATCGTCCAGCAACGCTTTCCGCTGATCGGTAGGCGGTGGCCGCGGCGCCTGCCGTCGACTTCGCCGCAGCGAGGCGCTCGGCGAGTTGCGCGGCATACTGCGCCTCCCGTCTCAACGCTCCATTCAACGCCAGCAGAAAATCTGCCCCGATGGGACCGAACGCGTCGGTGGCGGCCGTGGCGGCGGTCAAGTCGGCCGCCACGGAGGCGAGGTCGTCGGCGTGCCTCAGTTGGGCAGCGCTGAACCCTTGGATGTCGGAGGTATCGGCGATCACGGATGTTATGACGTCGGCCACGACGCTCTGGTTCCATGGACGTCTCCGACGTCGTGGTTCCATTAGGGTTCGCCGCATGGACGTCCGCGTTGTCGATCACCCACTCGCCGCTGCCCGGTTGACCATCCTGCGCGACGAGCGCACCGACAACGCGGGCTTTCGCGCCGCGTTGTGCGACCTGGCCTTGATGCTGGTCTACGAGGCCACCCGCGACGCGGAGTCGACGCCGGTGCCCATTCGCACTCCGCTGGCCGAGACCGTGGGATCACGGCTCGCCTCGCCACCGCTGCTGGTGCCCGTGCTGCGGGCCGGCCTGGGGATGGTCGAGAAGGCGCAGCAACTGATCCCCGAGGCGAAGGTCGGGTTCGTGGGCGTGGCCCGCGACGAGGCGACCGCGCTGCCCACCCCCTACCTCGAGTCACTGCCGGAGGACCTCAGTACGACGCCGGTCATGGTGCTGGACCCGATGCTCGCCACCGGTGGCTCGATGGTGCACACCCTGGGGCTGTTGCAGGCCCGCAATGCCGTCGACATCACCGCGGTGTGCGTGGTGTGCGCCCCGGAAGGCATTGTCGCACTGCAGAAGGCGGCACCCAACCTGACGCTGTACACCGCGGCGATCGACGACGGACTGAACGACGTCTCCTACATCGTGCCGGGTCTCGGCGACGCGGGTGACCGTCAGTTCGGCCCTCGCTGAAGCAGCTCCAACACGTCGACCCGCAACCGTTCGACGAGTTCGTCGGCGACCGTGCGGGCGACCGACAGGTCGTCGCGGGGAAGCAGTCGAATCTCGAGGTACGCCTTGACCTTCGGCTCGGTGCCCGACGGTCGCACGGCCACCCGCACGGATTCGCCGGTGTAGATCAACGCATCGGTGCGCTGCTGGCCCCGGCGCGCCAAGAGGTCGGTGACCTCGACGGGTTCTCCACCGAGCCGGGCGGGCGGTGACTCCCGGAGGCGATCCATCAACGCGGCGTCGGCGGGCACCGACATGGCGGTCGTCGTGTGCACGCCGTGACATCGGGCCATGGCGTCCAGCGCATCCGTCGGGGCGCGGCCCTCGTCGCGCAGCGCCGACACCAGGTCGCAGGCGAGAACGGCCGCGCTGATTCCGTCCTTGTCGCGAACGGCCGCCGGGTCGACGCAGTGGCCGATCGCCTCCTCGTAGGCGTAGACCAGGGTGCGGCCCGCGACACCCGCGTCGGCCCGTGCCAGCCACTTGAAGCCGGTCAGCGTTTCGACGTGGTGGGCGCCGTGTCGGGCGGCGATCGCCGCGAGCAGACGTGACGATACGACGGTGCTAGCCACCACGCACCCGTTCATGACGTCACCTGGCTCGATTTGCGAGAGGATGTAATCGCCGAGTAGCCAACCGGTTTCGTCACCCGAGAGCATCCGCCAGCCGGACGGCGTCGGGATGCCCACCGCACACCGGTCGGCGTCGGGGTCCAACGCGATCGCCACGTCGGCCTCGACCTCGGCGGCCAGGGTCAGCAGCAGGTCGGTGACGCCGGGCTCCTCCGGGTTGGGAAAGGCGACGGTGGGGAAGTCGGGGTCGGGCGAGTACTGCTCGGTGACGACGTGCACGTCGGTGAAACCGGCCTCTCGCAACGTCAGCAGGGCAGGCTCGCCGCCGACGCCGTGCAGGGCCGTCAGCGCGATGCGGACGTCGCCCGTGGCCCGGCGCACGGTGGCGGCGCGACGCACGTAGTCGTTCATCAGGTCGGTGGTGGCAGGCGTGACCTCGTCGCGGGGCACCTCGGCCGGCGCGTTGGACATGGCGGTCTCGATGTCGCGGTCGGTCGGCGGCACGATCTGCATGCCGCCGTCGAGGTAGACCTTGTAACCGTTGTCGGTGGGAGGGTTGTGCGATGCCGTGATCTGGACGCCGGCTGCGGCACCCATCCGGCGCACCGCGAACGCCACCACCGGTGTTGGCGCGGGGTCGGGCAGGAGGACGACCGTGAACCCCTCGGCCGCAAGCACTTCGGCGGTCGCCAGGGCGAAATCGTCGGAGTTGTGGCGGGCATCGCGGCCGACCACGACGGTCGACCCGCCCAGGCATCTGTCCTTCAGTACCTTCGCCAGCGCCCACGTCGCCGTGGTCACGGTGTCGACGTTCATGCCGCCGGGGCCCGGGCGCATGGGGCCTCGTAACCCCGCCGTCCCGAACGTCAGGGGTTGGTCGGTCATGGCGCCCATTGTGCGGTGCGGTCCTCGGGTTTTCATTGCTCTTCGCGCAAGCGCTCATCGCCATCGGCGAGTTTCCGAAGCACCGGCGCCACCAGCATCAGCAGATCGCTCTCGAGATCGGTGAGCGTCTCCCGCATCGCCGCGTTGAGCCACTCGTCGCGTTCGGCGCGGTCGGCCTCGAGCAGCGCGACCCCGTCGGCCGTGACTTCGATGAGCTGACGACGGCGGTCGCCGGCGTCGGTCCGGCGGGCCACCAGAACGCGCGACTCCAGGAGGTTGATGCCCTCGGTCAGCGACTGCACGCGCACGTGCATCCGGTTGGCGAGCTCGGCGGGCGTCGTGACACCGGCCCGGCTCACCTCCCCGAGGATCTGCTGCTGGCTCAGCGTGAGCCCGTTGTCGCTGCGGTGGCGACGAAGTTGCCGGGTCAAGGCCATGATCGACTCGCGCAGCTCGGTCGCGTTGGCCCTGCTGGAGGTTCCAGTTGCTCGCATTACCAAGTTATACCTTGGCATAACTTACGCTCACTGCAGTTTGAGATCATGAATTAGCAAGCGCATACTTGGAGTCATGTGGAAGTGGGTGCTGCTGATCGCGGTGACGATCGGGGTGACCGTGCCCCTGGACCTCGTGGGCGTGCCGTCGGCGGCACTCTTTGCGGCCCTGATCGTCGGCATCGTCCTGGCTCTCGGGTCGTTGGCGCCGGCACGCGTGCCGCGCAAGGCGGGCATCGCGGCCCAGGGCGTACTGGGCGTCTACATCGGCACGATGGTGCACCAGGACGCGCTCACCGCCCTTGGCTCGGACTGGCCGCTCGTGCTGGCAGTCGCCGTGTGCACGCTGCTCCTGAGCATCGGCGCCGGTGCGCTACTGGGTCTGCACCGTGACATCAGCCCGCTCACCGGATCGCTCGCACTGGTCGCCGGTGGTGCCTCCGGTCTGGTCGCGATCGCCCGCGAACTCGGCGGCGACGACCGTGTGGTGGCCGTGGTGCAGTACCTGCGGGTCGCTCTCATCACCGCCTCGATGCCCGTCGTCGTCACGCTCGTCTATCACGCCGAGAAGACCGGCAACGGCGCCGCTCCGGCCCAAGACGATTCGGCGCCTTGGTATGTCAGCCTCGGGATGCTGGTGGTCATCGTGCTCGTCGGCGCGACGGCGGGTCGGCTGGCCCGGCTGCCCGGAGCCGGCCTTCTCGGCCCGATGGCGGTGACCATCGTCCTCGAGCTGACCGGGACGTCGTTCGGGCTGTCGGTGCCGATGGCGCTGGTACAGCTCGGCTACGCGGTCATCGGGTGGCAGGCCGGTGTCGCGTTCACCCGTGAGTCGATGCGGGCGATCGGACGCGCGCTCCCCACGGCACTCGGTCTGATCGTCGTGCTGAACGTCGCCTGCGCAGGACTGGGCATCCTGCTGGCCCACGTGACGGGGATCAGCCCCCTCGAGGGCTACCTGTCGACCAGCCCCGGCGGGATCTACGCCGTGCTTGCCACCGCCGTCGAGACCGGTTCCAACGTCACGTTCATCATCGCGGCGCAGGTCGTACGGGTGCTGTTGATGCTGTTCGCCGCGCCGTTGATGGCACGTGGGCTCATCGTCCTCACCCGGCGGATCGGCTACAGGCGCGCGAGTACCTCGGACAGCAGGGAACCCATCCGCGTCGCCGACTGACGCCCCGCCTCGAGCACCTCGGTGTGGCTGAGCGGTTGGCCGGTCATCCCGGCGGCCAGGTTCGTCACCAGCGAGACCCCGAGCACTTCGGCACCGGCAGCGCGGGCGGCGATGGTCTCGTGGACCGTCGACATGCCAACCAGGTCGGCGCCGAGCGTGCGGAGCATCCGGATCTCGGCAGGTGTCTCGTAGTGCGGTCCGGGTAGCCCGGCGTACACACCCTCGGCGAGGGTCGGATCGATCTCGCGGGCGAGTGCCCGCAGCCGCGGCGCGTAGGCGTCGACCAGATCGACGAACTGCGCCCCGACCAAGGGTGAGCGTGCCGTCAGGTTGAGGTGGTCGGCGATCAGCACCGGCTGGCCCACCGCGTAGTCCGCCCGGAGCCCGCCTGCGGCGTTGGTCAGCACCACTGTGCGGGCACCTGCCGCGCAGGCCGCCCGGACGGGATGGACGACGTGGCGAAGGTCGTGACCCTCATAGGCGTGAATCCGGCCGAGCAGCACCAACACTCGCTTACCGGCGACGTCGACCAGCAATGCCTGGCCACCATGGCCGGCGGCGGCCGGCGGGGTGAAGCCCGGTAGGTCTGCCATGGCGACGGTGGCGAGCGGTGCGCCCAACTCCGCGGCGGCCGGTGCCCACCCCGAGCCGAGGACCACGGCGACGTCGAAGGAGTCGACCCCGGTGCGCGTGCACAGCGCGGCCGCGGCTTCGTCGGCAACGTCCTGCGGGTCGGTTGATGCAGTGGTCACGGCGAGAGAGCGTACCGCCGGTCATCGAGACTGCACTCACGGCGAGGGAGTGCGGGTAATCGTCACCGTGTGCGCAGTCTCGATGCAGAGGGGCGGCGATGAGCGCTCGCGCGAAGAGCAAAGCAGTGGTGAGATACTGCTCCGATGCCCACTGCCACAGCGTCGACGATCGTCGAAGACGTAGTCCAACGACGCCGTGGCGACCTCATCGCGCTGTCGCACTCCATTCACGCCGAACCCGAGCTCGCGTTCGACGAGCACCGCAGCTGCGCAAAGACCCAGGCGCTCGTCGCCGAACGCGGATTCGAGGTCACCGCGGCACCAGGGGGTTTGGACACCGCCTTCCGCGCCGACTTCGGCAGCGGGTCACTCGTGATCGGCATCTGCGCCGAATACGACGCGCTGCCCGGCATCGGCCACGCATGCGGACACAACATCATCGCCGCGTCGGCGGTCGGCACCGCGCTGGCTCTCGCCGAGGTCGCCGATGATCTGGACCTGACGGTCGTGCTGCTCGGCACCCCCGCCGAGGAGGCTGGCGGCGGCAAGGCGCTGATGCTGGAGGCGGGCACCTTCGACGACATCGCGGCCACGGTGATGCTGCACGCCGGCCCACTCGACATCGCACGCGCGAGGTCACTGGCGCTGTCGCAGGTCGCGGTCGAGTACACCGGTCGCGAGGCACACGCGGCGGTCGCGCCGTACCTGGGCCTCAACGCCGCCGACGCGATCACGGTGTCCCAGGTGGCGATCGGGCTGCTGCGTCAACAGTTCGCGCCGGGTCAGATGGCGCACGGCATCGTCACCGACGGCGGGCAGGCGACCAACGTCATCCCGGCCCGAACCGAGATGCACTACACGATGCGCGCCAACGACACCGGATCACTGCGTGAGCTGGAGGGCAGGATGTCGGACTGCTTCCTGGCGGGTGCGGTGGCCACGGGTTGCGGGCATCGGGTCGAGGCGACCGAGCCGTCCTACCTGGAGTTGACGCCCGACCAGTGGCTTGCCGACGTGTTCCGCGCGGAGATGGTGCGGTTCGGGCGAAACCCCGTCGGGCCGGAGATCGAGGCGGCGTTCCCGCTCGGCAGCACCGACATGGGCAACGTCACCCAGGTCATGCCGGGCATCCACCCGATCGTCGGCATCGACGCCGACGGCGCCTCGATCCATCAGCCCGCGTTCGCCGCGGCCGCGGCAGGACCGAGCGCCGACACGGCCGTCATCGAAGGAGCCGTCATGTTGGCCCGCACCGTCGTCGAGCTGGCCCAGACACCCGCCGAGCGGGACAGGGTCCTGGGGCTGAAGGCGGGGCGCACGTGAACATCGCGCAGACCACCGAGGCTTGGCTGGCCAACAACTACGACGAGCTGGTGGCGTGGCGGCGGCACATCCACCGCCATCCCGAGCTCGGCCGGCAGGAGTTCGAGACGACGCAGTTCGTCGCCTCCCGCCTGGCCGATGCCGGTCTGAACCCCAAGGTGCTGCCCGGTGGCACCGGTCTCACGTGTGACTTCGGACCCGACCACGGTCCGCGGGTGGCGTTGCGCGCCGACATGGACGCGTTGCCGATGGCCGAGCGGACGGGATCGGCGTACGCGTCGCTGGTGCCGGGCGTTGCCCACGCGTGCGGTCACGACGGCCATACGGCAGTGCTGCTCGGGGCAGGCCTGGCCCTCGCGTCGGTGCCCGAGCTGCCCGTCGGCGTGCGGCTGCTCTTCCAGCCCGCGGAGGAACTGATGCCCGGCGGGGCCATCGATGCGATCGCCGCCGGTGCGCTGAACGGGGTATCGCGGATCTTCGCGCTGCACTGCGATCCACGCCTGGAGGTCGGCAGGGTCGCCATCCGGCCGGGACCGATCACGTCGGCGGCCGATCAGGTGGAGATCACCCTGCACTCACCGGGCGGGCACACCTCGCGGCCGCATCTGACCGGTGATCTGGTCTACGCGTTGGGCACCCTGATCACCGGTCTCCCCGGCGTGCTGTCGCGACGGGTCGATCCCCGCAACAACACGGTCATGGTGTGGGGCGCGGTCAACGCCGGCGTCGCCGCCAACGCGATCCCGCAGACCGGCAGCGTGGCGGGCACCATCAGGACCGCCAGCCGCGAGGCCTGGGTGATGATGGAACAGCTCGTCCGCGAGATCGTTTCGTCGTTGCTCGCGCCGTTGCAGGTCGAGTACAGCGTGCACTACCGCCGCGGGGTTCCTCCGGTGGTCAACGAGGAAGTGTCGACGCGGATCTTCACCCACGCGATCGAGGCGATCGGGCCCGACGTCCTGACCGACACCCGGCAGTCTGGTGGTGGCGAGGACTTCTCCTGGTACCTGGAGGACGTTCCCGGCGCGATGGCGCGGCTCGGCGTGTGGCCAGGGCACGGTCCGCAGCTGGACCTTCACCAGCCGACGTTCGACCTCGACGAGCGGGCGTTGGGCGTCGGGGTGCGGGTGTTCACCAACATCGTCGAGCAGAGCGCCGGGCTGTAGCCCTCCGCTCAGCGCTGGGCGCAGAGTCGACGGCGGGTTAGGTGCCGGGACCGACGTTGCCGGCCGGGCGGGTGCGCAGATCGTGGACGTACTCCTCTGGAGCGCCCGCAATCTCGGCGGCCTCCGCCATCACCCCGAGGTACCGCGCCGAGGGGATGCCGCCCTCCCACGCGTCGACGACGTACAGCCACGCCAGGACGGGGTCGGTGCTGGTGTCGGACGTCTCCCGGTGGACGCGGCAGCGGATCTTCTTGTGGAAGCCGAGCTCCGAACCCTCCCAGCGGTCGAGGTTCTCCTCGTCCTCCTTGGTCATGTCGTAGAGCACGACGAAGACCTTCGACAGCGGATCCTCGACGAGGGTGGCGAGCGCCCCCTCCCAGCCGAGGTCGGCACCACCGAAGGTCAGCCGCCAGCCGTGCAGCCACCCCGTTCCCGCCATCGGCGAATGGGGTGCACGCTGCAGCATCTGCTCCGGATGCATGTTCGATCCGTAGGCGGCGTAGATCGGCACGGCGGTAAGCCTAAGGGGTGGATTGGTCGGCGGGCGGGCAACCACCGGGTTGAGTTGGACACAGCAGACTAGGTTGATGGCCGTGGTTACCCGCATTGTGATCATCGGTGGCGGCCCCGCCGGGTACGAAGCAGCACTCGTCGCCGCGGGCCATGGGCCCGGCGTCGCGCAGGTCACCATCGTCGAGTCCGACGGCATCGGTGGCGGGTGCGTCCTCTGGGACTGCGTGCCGTCCAAGACGTTCATCGCCTCGACCGGCGTGCGCACCGAGTTGCGCCGCGCCGACGGATTGGGCTTCGACATCAAGATCGAAGACGCCAAGATCTCGCTGCCCCAGATCCACAATCGCGTGAAGACGCTGGCACGATCCCAGTCCGCCGACATCGGATCCAACCTGCTGCGCGAAGGCGTCACGATCATCCACGGACGCGGCGAGCTGGTCGACGACTCTCCCGGCATGGCGCACCACCGTGTGAAGGTCACCACATCGGACGGCAAGGTCGGCACGCTGAAGGCCGACGTGGTGCTGATCGCGACCGGCGCGCGCCCACGGGTTCTGCCACAGGCGGTCCCCGACGGCGATCGCATCCTGAACTGGCGTCAGCTCTACGACCTCACCGAGCTTCCCGAGCATCTGGTGATCGTCGGCTCGGGTGTGACGGGCGCCGAATTCTGCAACGCCTACACGGAGTTGGGCGTCCAGGTCACCGTGGTGGCCAGCCGCGATCAGATCCTGCCGCACGAGGACTCCGACGCCGCCGCGGTGCTGGAGGAGACGTTCGCCGAACGTGGCGTCAAGTTGGTCAAGAACGCCCGCGCCCAATCGGTCACCAGCACCGCCGACGGGGTCGTGGTCGCGATGGCCGACGGTCGCACCGTCGAGGGCAGCCACGCTCTGATGACCGTCGGTTCGGTGCCCAACACCGAGGGGCTTGGCCTCGAGAAGGTCGGCATCGAGCTGAACGCGGGCAATTACCTTTCGGTGGACCGGGTTTCGCGCACCACTGCCGCCGGCATCTACGCTGCCGGCGACTGTACCGGGCTCCTCCCGCTGGCGTCGGTGGCCGCCATGCAGGGCCGCATCGCGATGTATCACGCGCTCGGCGAGGGGGTGTCGCCGATTCGGTTGCGCACCGTCGCGGCCGCCGTCTTCACCCGCCCCGAGATCGCCGCGGTCGGCGTCCCGCAGACCGCCATCGACGACGGCACGGTGCCCGCGCGCACGCTGATGCTGCCGCTGACGACCAACGCCAGAGCCAAGATGTCGCTGCTGCGCCGCGGCTTCGTCAAGATCTTCTGCCGCCCGGCGACCGGTGTCGTCATCGGGGGCGTCGTCGTAGCGCCGATCGCGTCGGAGCTGATCCTGCCGATCGCCCTGGCGGTGCAGAACCGGATCTCGGTGACCGACCTCGCCCAGACCCTGTCGGTGTACCCGTCGCTGTCTGGGTCGACGGTCGAGGCGGCCCGCCGGTTGATGGCTCACGACGATCTGGACTGACGAACACGTAGGCTCGCAGTAGTACGCCTACCGACGAGTAACTAGAGGGAGTCCCTCGCGTGAGTGACCCGATCCCCGGTCCGGGCAACGGCCAGACCCTTCTCAGCCCCGACGGGCGCGCGCAGGCGTGGAAACGTCTGGGCAGCGAACACTTCGACGTCGTCGTCATCGGCGGCGGCGTGGTTGGCGCCGGTGCCGCCCTCGACGCCGCCACCCGCGGTCTCAAGGTGGCCCTCGTCGAAGCGCGTGACTTCGCGTCCGGAACCTCGAGCCGATCCTCGAAGATGTTCCACGGCGGACTGCGGTATCTGGAGCAGCTGGAGTTCGGGCTGGTCCGCGAGGCTCTGCACGAGCGGGAGCTGTCGCTCACGACGCTCGCACCGCACCTCGTCAAGCCGCTGCCCTTCCTCTTCCCGCTGACCAAGCGGTTGTGGGAGCGGCCGTACGTCGCGGCGGGCATCTTCCTCTACGACCAGCTGGGTGGCGCGAAATCCGTTCCGCCGCAGAAACATTTGTTGAAGGCCGGGGCGTTGCGGTTGGCGCCGGGGCTCAAGCGCAGCTCATTGATCGGCGGGATCCGCTACTACGACACCGTCGTCGACGACGCGCGCCACACCATGACGGTGGCGCGCACCGCAGCCCACTACGGTGCGGTGGTGCGAACCTCGACGCAGGTGGTGTCGCTGCTGCGCGAGGGCGACCGCGTGACGGGCGTGCGCGTGCGCGACAGCGAGGACGGTGAGGTCACCGACGTCCGTGGCCACGTGGTCGTCAACGCCACCGGTGTCTGGACCGACGAGATTCAGGCACTGTCGAAGCAGCGCGGGCGTTTTCGGGTGCGCGCGTCGAAGGGTGTGCACATCGTCGTGCCGCGGGACCGGATCGTCAGCGAGGTGGCGATCATCCTGCGCACCGAGAAGTCGGTGCTGTTCGTCATTCCGTGGGGCACCCACTGGATCATCGGGACGACCGACACCGACTGGAATCTGGACCTGGCGCACCCCGCCGCGACGAAGGCCGACATCGACTACATCCTCGAGACGGTCAACACGGTGCTGGCGACGCCGCTGAACCACGACGACATCGACGGCGTCTACGCGGGATTGAGGCCACTGCTGGCGGGGGAGAGCGAAGAGACGTCCAAGCTGTCGCGTGAGCACGCCGTGGCCACGCCGTCGCCGGGTCTCGTCGCAATTGCCGGCGGCAAGTACACGACCTACCGGGTGATGGGCGAGGACGCCATCGACGCGGCCAGCGTCTTCGTTCCCACCCGGGTGGCGCCGTCGATTACCGAGAAGGTGCCGCTGATGGGCGCGGACGGGTACTTCGCGCTGATCAATCAGACTGAACACGTTGGCGCGCACTACAACCTGCACCCGTATCGGGTTCGCCATCTGCTGGACCGCTACGGCTCGCTGATCGGCGAGGTGTTGGCGATGGCCGAGGGACGTCCAGAGTTGTTGACGCCCATCACCGAAGCGCCCGTGTACCTCAAGGTCGAGGCGTACTACGCCGCGGCCGCCGAGGGTGCCCTGCACCTCGAGGACATCCTGGCGCGTCGCATGCGCATCTCGATCGAGTACCCGCACCGCGGAGTCGACTGTGCCCGCGAGGTCGCCGAAGTCGTTGCCCCGGTGCTGGGTTGGAGTCCCGCGGACGTCGACCGCGAGGTGACCACGTATCAGGCCCGGGTCGAAGCCGAGGTGCTGTCGCAGACCCAACCCGACGACGAGTCCGCCGACGCGTTACGGGCCGCGGCACCCGAGGCGCGGGCCGAGATCCTGGAACCGGTGCCACTGACGTGACGCGTTCCCCGCTACCCGATCGCGACGGCATCGGTCCGACGCGGGTGCGGCTGCGCGGGGGAGCGGTGCTCGTCGAACTGGCCGACCGGTTCGGTGAGCGGGCTGCGGAGAAAGTCCTTGCGGGCGAAGTGGTCTGCGCCGACGGATCGGTCGTGAGCCCGTCGACGGTGCTTGCCCCGAACGCCTTCGTCTACCTCTATCGTGACCTGCCCGAGGAGGTTCCCGTCCCGTTCGACGTGCCCGTGCTGTATCGCGACGACGACATCGTGGTCGTCGACAAGCCGCACTTCCTGGCCACCATGCCGCGGGGCCGGCACGTGGCGCAGACCGCGCTGGTGCGGTTGCGTCGCTCACTCGACCTGCCCGAGCTTGCGCCGGCGCACCGCCTGGACCGGCTGACCGCCGGTGTGCTGCTGTTCACCGCGCGCCGTGAGGTCCGCGGGGCGTATCAGACGATGTTCGCGCGTGGCGAGGTGCGCAAGACGTACCTGGCGCGGGCGGACGTGTCCACGTTGGCGTTTCCCCTGACGCTCCGGAGTCGAATCCTCAAGGAGCGCGGGCGGTTACAGGCGTACGAGGAACCCGGTGAATCGAACGCCGAGACGCTCGTCGAGCACCTTGGCGACGGGTTGTACCGGTTGACTCCGCGGACCGGCCGGACGCATCAGCTACGGGTGCACATGGCGTCGCTGGGGCTGCCGATTCTCGGCGACCCGTTGTACCCGGAGGTGGTCGACGTGGGAGCCGACGACTTCCCCGATCCGTTGCAGCTGTTGGCCCACCGCGTGGAGTTCGTCGATCCGCTGAGCGGCGATCGGCAGGTGTTCGTCAGCGAGCGCTCGCTGTGACGGTCAGACCCCGTCGCCACGTCGACCTGGGCCATGCCGACCGATCGTCACCACCGGTCTGTTCTACTAGCGATCATGGATCGCCCAGCCTTCGACCGGCTCTTCGACATGACCGACCGCACCGTGATCGTGACGGGCGGGAGTCGCGGCATCGGACTGGCCCTGGCGGAGGGGTTCGTCCTCGCCGGGGCCCGCGTCGTGGTGGCCAGTCGCAAGGCCGACGCCTGTGACGAGGCCGCCAAGCATCTGCGTGGCCTCGGCGGTGAAGCGATCGGCGTCGCCGCTCACATCGGCAACCTCGACGATCTGGACCTGCTCGTGGAGCGCACCGCTGGCGAGTTCGGCGGTGTCGACGTCGTGGTCAACAACGCCGCCAACGCGTTGGCGGAACCGATGGGCGAGATGACCCCGGAAGCGCTGGCGAAATCCTATGAGGTGAATCTGCACGGACCGATCTTCCTGGCGCAGAGGGCACTTCCATATTTGAGGAAGAGCTCGCATGCGGCAGTGCTGAACATGGTGTCGGTGGGTGCCTTCAACTTCGCCCCGACGATGGCGATCTACGGTTCGGTCAAGGCCGCGCTGATGTCGTTCACCCGCTCGATGGCGGCGGGGTACGTGGCGGACGGCATCCGGGTCAACGCGATCGCGCCGGGCCCCGTCGATACCGACATGATGCGCAAGAATCCGCAGCAGGCGATCGACGGCATGGTGGGCGGAACGTTGATGAAGCGCCTAGCCAGCCCCGATGAGATGGTGGGCGCTGCGCTGCTGTTGTGTTCGGACGCAGGGAGTTACATCACCGGACAGGTCGTCATCGTCGACGGCGGCGGCACGCCCCGCTAGACCCGACGCGTGGCGACGTCGTCACTGGTTCTTGCGGGTGGCGAAGGCGGCCTTTGCGTCGTTGAGCTCGCCGCTGGTCGTGGACAGGATCTGGCTGCGGTTCTCCACCTGCAGTGCCGCGTGCAGGCTGGACGCCTCGAGATTGGCCCACAACACCTGCTTGGTCGACTCCAGTCCGAACTTGCCGTAGCTGCAGAGTGTTTCGGCGATCGCCAGGGCGTCGTCGACCGCGGATCCCGCGGAAACCCGCGACACCAGGCCGATGCGCAACGCCTCGTCCGCATCCACCGTGCGGGCGGTGAGGATCAGGTCGAATGCCTGACCGGCACCGACGATCCGCGGCAGGGTGTAGCTGACGCCGATGTCGCAGCCGCCGAGTCCCAGCTTGATGAACTGGGTACAGAACCGGGCCGACGTCGAGGCGACGCGAATGTCGGATGCCATCGCCAGCGCGAACCCGCCACCGTAGGCGGGTCCGTTGACGGCGGCGATGACTGGCTGGCGCAAGCCGCTCAACCGCGTGGTGAGCTCGGCGATGCGCTCCTGCCACCGCATTCCGGACCGCGGAAACTCCAGTCCGCGAGCGGCTTCCGCCGGCATCGGTTCGGTCAGGTCCAGACCCGAGCAGAATCCGCGGCCCGCGCCGGTCAACACCAGCACGCGACACCCATCGTCGGAACCGACCTCCTCGAGGCTCTGGTGCAGTTCCTCGACCAGGTGATAGTTCAGCGCATTGAGCTTGTCCGGTCGGTTCAGCGTGAGGAGGGCGACGTCGGGGCGCGGGCGAGTCAGTTCGAGATGCGGCATAGCGCCCCAGCCTATTCGCGGGCCTCAGTCGCTACTGCGCCATCCGTTGATCCCGACGATGATCAGCCGAAGCTGCTTGACGGCTGTGTGTCTGATCTCGTCGAGTGCCGTCTGATCGGGGGCATCTTCGATGGCCTCGGCGATCGAGATCATCGAGTTCACGAACAGGCTGGACAGGATGTTGAGGTCCTCGGCACTCCAGGCGTTCAGGCCGGGGAAGCGCGTCAGGTCGATCGCCAGCTCCGAGGTGATCAGACGAATCTCGGTGCGGATGGCGTAGCGCAGCACGGTCACGCCGCTGTTGCGTTCCCGGCCGATGAAGCGCCAGTGCTCACGGCGTTCGTTCACTCCGGTGATGAGGATGTCGACGGTGGATTCGATGATGCGACTGGGGTCGAGCTTGCCCGCTCGCGCGCCACGCAACATGTCGCGCAGGGCGCGGAAGGACTCGTCGATAAGAACCAGGCCGAGGGCTTCCATCGAGTCGAAGTGCCGATAGAAGGCGGCGGGCACGATGCCGGCCTCGCGGGTCACCTCCCGCAGGCTCAGCGCGCTGAAGCTGCGTTCCTCCAGCAGTCGCAACGCCCCCGCCACGATGGCCCGGCGGGTGGCCTCCTTGCGGTCCTCCCGCGAGACGGTGTCCCGCGAGGAGCGTGAGGAACGCAAGGAACCCGAACGTCCCGAGCGGGACGATCGTGAACTGGGCGTACGTTCGTTCACCGTTGTGAAACCTACCACAACCTGGAGAAAGTCATTGACGGCACTGGGGTAGGTGTCGCACGGTGTACACATGTTCACTCAAACGAAGACGCTGAGTCTGCGGGACAGGGTGCTGCGGTCGCCGCTGGTCGACCTGCTCACGGGACCGCACGGCGTCGATCGCTACACGGAGCTCGTAGAGCCCACCTGGACGCTGGGCGATGCCCGCGCCAAGGTCGTCGCGGTCCGTCGGCAGACGCCCCGCAGTGTCACCCTCACTCTCGAACCCAATGCGGCCTTCACGGCCGGACCCGCCCTGCGTGCCGGCCAACACGTCAACCTCAC
Organism: Mycolicibacterium sp. TUM20985; assembly: GCF_030295745.1. Classification (NCBI taxonomy): domain Bacteria; kingdom Bacillati; phylum Actinomycetota; class Actinomycetes; order Mycobacteriales; family Mycobacteriaceae; genus Mycobacterium; species Mycobacterium antarcticum. Next base: position 4,574,531 of record NZ_AP027291.1, on the reverse strand, counting down.
CGTCGAGGTCGACGGCCGCAGGCAGACCCGCTGCTACTCGCCCGCCAATGCCGAGGACGCCGATCTCCTCGAGTTGACGATCGGCGTCCACGACGACGGTGTGGTCTCCCAGCACCTCTTCCGCAATGCACGCCCGGGCATGGTCGTCGGACTCGACGGCGTGGGCGGCGACTTCACGTTGCCGGTCGAGCGTCCACGGAGGGTTCTCTTCGTCTCCGGTGGCAGCGGGATCACCCCGGTGCTTTCGATGCTCCGCACGATGCGAGACGAAGGTTCGGACCGGGACGTCACCTTCATCCACTACGCCCGTACTCCCGAGGAGGCCTGCTACCGCGAGGACCTCGCCGCCATGCCCGGCGTGCGCGTTCTGCACGGCTACTCGCGGTCGGCTGAGGCCGGCGATCTCACGGGTTATTTCGGTGCAGAGCACGTGGCCGAGATCGCCACGCCCGACGCCGTATTCGTCTGCGGTCCGCCCGCACTCGTCGAGGCGGTCCGGAAGCACTTCGCGGACGCCCTCTTCGAGAGCTTCGTGCCGCCGGTGTTCGCCGTCCCGACCGAGGCGTCCGGCGGCACGGTGGCGTTCGCCGACAGCGGTGTCGACGTGACCGACGACGGACGGTCGCTGCTCGAGCAAGCAGAAGCGGCCGGTCTGACGCCGGAGAATGGCTGCCGCATGGGCATCTGCCACACCTGCACCCGTCGCAAGACCAGCGGCGCGGTCAAGAATCTCATCACCGGCGCCGTGTCGACAGCCGACGAGGAGGACGTGCAGATCTGCGTGTCCGTTCCCGTCGGTGACGTCGAACTCTCGCTCTGACAACACGTTTCGACTCGAAAGGATCAGCCATGACTACCATGCTCGAGCAGACGATCGAAGAAGACGTCGCCGACGTATTGCCCGCCCCCATCCGGCAGGCCATCACCAAGGTCGTTGGCGGCAAGCCCGTCACCATGACCCCCGAGATGGCCGATGCCTTCGGCGAAGAGCTCGACGCCCTGCGCGAGCGGGTCGTCGCCGACCTCGGCGAGCGGGACGCGTCCTATATCCGCGGGGTCATCAAGGCCCAGCGTGCCCTCGAGGTCGGTGGCCGGGCCCTGCTGTTCGCCGGCATCCTGCCCCCCGCCTGGATCGCGGGGACGGCGATGCTGGCGGCGTCGAAGATCCTGGACAACATGGAGATCGGCCACAACGTCATGCACGGGCAGTACGACTGGATGGGCGATCCCGCGCTGACGAGCCGCAACTTCGAGTGGGACTCGGCCTGCCCGAGTGACCAGTGGCGACATTCGCACAACTACATGCACCACACCTACACCAACATCGTCGACATGGACCGCGACATCGGTTACGGGATCCTGCGGATGAGCGAAGATCAGCGGTGGACGCCCTACTACTACGGCAACCCGGTCTACGCGTTCCTGCTGATGATCCTGTTCCAGTACGGCGTGGCCCTGCACGAACTGGAGACCGAGCGGATCCGCACCGGGGAGATCTCGATCGCCGACAAGCGCGAGACCCTCAAGGGCATCTGGGGCAAGGTGAAGCGGCAGACGCTGAAGGACTACGTGGCCTTCCCGCTGTTGGCCGGCCCGTTCGCACCGTGGGTGTTCACCGGCAACCTGACCGCGAACCTGATCCGCAACGTGTGGTCGTATGCGATCATCTTCTGCGGTCACTTCCCGGATGGCACACAGGAATTCACCAAGGAGGAAACCGCGAACGAGAGTCGCGGCATGTGGTACTTCCGACAGGTCCTCGGCTCGGCAAACCTGACCGGCGGGAAGCTCTTCCACGTGATGAGCGGCAACCTGTCGTTCCAGATCGAGCACCACCTGTTCCCCGACATCCCGGCGTTCCGGCACGCGGAGATCTCGCCGGAGGTACAGGAGATCTGCGAGCGCTACGGCGTCCCCTACAACAAGGGACCGCTGCCGCAGCAGTTCGGCACCGTCGTGCGCAAGATCTGCCGGCTGGCGCTACCGGGCCGCTAGAGCCCCACGGGCGAGACGTCCGGCCCGTAGCGCGCGAGCAGTCGCGCTGCGCTGCGTGGTCGCAGCGCCGCCAAGCGAATGTCGTCGTCGTAGTGGGCCAGCACGCGCCGGTCCATCACCCGGCGCCAGAGCGGAGGAGCGGCCGCCAGCAGTAGCATCGCGGCGTATCCGGCGGGTAGCTGCGGTGCCTCGTCGTGGTGGCAAAGCGCCTGGTACCTGCGGGAGGGATGGGCGTGATGATCGGAGTGGCGCTGCAGATGGAACAGAAGGACGTTAGCCACCACGGTGTTGTTGTTCCAGCTGTGCGAGGCGCGCACGGGTTCATAGCGTCCGTCGGCACGTAGCTGCCGCCGAAGACCGTAGTGCTCGACGTAGTTGATCGCCTCCATCAAGCAGATGCCCACCACTGCCTGTCCGACGAGCCACGGCAGAACGACGGTTCCGAAGGCGAAGACCAACACTCCGAACAGGGCAACGCTCACCAGCCAGCCATTGAGGACGTCGTTCCGTAAGCTCCACGCCGAGCGCCGCATTCGAGCCAACCGTCGGCGTTCGAGCCACCACGCAGAGCGCACGTTGCCCACCGCCGAGCGGGCAATGAAGGCATACAGGTTATCGCCCATCCGCGAGCTGGCTGGGTCCTCGGGTGTCGCGACCCGAACGTGGTGACCGCGATTGTGTGCGACGAAGAAGTGGCCGTAGCACGCCTGCGCCAGCGCGATCTTGCTCAGCCGCTGTTCGCACTTCGCCCGCTGGTGACCCAATTCGTGCGCGGCGTTGATGGCGATTCCGCCGATCCCGCCGATCGTCACCATCACACCCACTTGATCGACCGGGCCCAGGGTGACTCCTCCGCCCCCGCTCCACAGCCAGCAGGCCAGCACAAGGGACGAGTACTGGATCGGGAGGTACAGGTAGGTGGCCCAGCGGTAGAAGCGGTCGTCCTCCAATCGCGCCAGCGCACTCTCGGGAGGGTTGGCGGCATCGGGGCCCACCGCGTAGTCGAGGACGGGGAGGATGCCGAACGTCACGATTGGTCCGAGCCACCAGAAGATGCCCGCTCCCGTCAGGTACGCCCCCAGCCAGGCAACCACGAACACCGTCGGAACCAGAAGGCCGAGGAGCCAGAGGTACCTTTTTGGATCACGCCAAGAATTGATCTTGAATTCGCGTTGATTGGGATGATCGTTCAGTCGAGTCGACAAATCACACCCCCCAAGCACCGAGCTCAATTCGTAACTCAGTTAACACCTATATTTGGGAAAGCGTACCCTAAAGTAGGTTTTTGCTTCTTGACGAGCGATCAGGCCGCATTGCTGAGCCCAAGGGCCATTGGGCTGGCCGGATGGTGTGGAGATCAACCGCTTGTCCAGCGCAGATGGGTTGTTTTCGAATGATTTTCGGATCGTCGATCGGTCGATTTGATTGAGCGCCGACGGTGATGGCTGGGAATGCGCTGTCAGGCAACTGGCTACGCAAGGGGGCGCAAATGTCGTTTGGTGACGTCGTAACCGTCGAAAGTGGACGAAGATGCGAAGTCGAAATTGATGGAGCCACTCAAGATCGAGTGCTGAATTCGAACGGACGGTGCGTGTGACGGCGATATCGCGACGCCGCTTTCTCTACGGCACGGCGGCCTTCGCGGCGGCTGGAGCCGGCGCGATCACCTACGGAGTGAGCCGTGACCAACCGGCCGCTCGCCGTGACCACCATTCCGCCATCGTGGTGGGCAGCGGCTATGGCGGCGGGGTGTCGGCACTGCGCCTCGGCCAGGCGGGCATCGACACGCTGATCCTGGAGAAGGGTCGGCACTGGGACACCCCCGACGAGGATGGCAAGCGGTTCTCGCGGATGCTGCCTCCGGACAATCGCGCGACCTGGTTCTCCGCCGTTCCGCCGAGCTTGATTCCGTCCTTCGACGGCATCTCGATCGAGGACGTCGTCGAGAAGGTGCCGTCCCCTCAGCCGGTCCAGGCGGGAATCTGCGAGCAGGTGGCGTATGGCGCACACAACGTGTTCCGCGGGATCGGCGTCGGCGGCGGCTCGTTGATCAACGCCGCCATCGCGGCGGTCCCCACCACCGGGCAGATTCGCGAGGCCTTCCCCGACATCGATCCCGGGGAGTTCCTCTACGGCTACATTCCACGTGCCCAGGAGATGCTGCGCATCAGCTACCGCGACAGGGACTGGTTCGAGCAGACCCCGTGGTTCCAGTACGCGCGCACCGGTCGGCAGTACGCGGCGGCGGCCGGGTACTCGGTCGACTACAACGGCAGCGCTTACTCGTTCGACTACATGAAGCAGGAAGAGGCGGGAACGGTTCCGCGTTCTGCCTTCGACCTCGAGCAGCAGTACGGGAACAACTTCGGCAGGTTCGGCAGTGTCGATGCGACCTACATCGCCGCCGCGCTGGCCACGGGCAAGGTCACCTTGAGTCCGCTCACGGAGGTCATCGGTGTCCGCCGCGAACGCTCGGGTGAATACGTCGTCTCCACCCGCGTGATCGACCGGTGGGGCAAGGAACTCGAGCGCCGCGAAATCGGTTGCGACAAACTCTTTCTCAGCGCCGGCGTGCTGGGAACGAACGCCATCCTGATGCGCGCGAGGGAGTCGGGTGAACTATCGGACCTGAGCGAGGAGATCGGTCGCGGGTACGGGAACAACGGGGACGTCATGGTGGCTCACCACCTGCAGGACGGCGATCCCGCCGGGACCGAGCAGTCCCTGCTGGGGATGATCAACCTCGATGGTCGCAACGACCCCGACAACCCGGTGTACGCGAGCATGTTCTCCATTCCCCTGCCCATGGAGACCCATACGTTGGGCTACTACGTGATGGTGAAGACCGGTGATCGCGCCGACATGGTCTACGACGCCGCCTCGGACTCGATCGACATCCGGTGGCCGCAGGATTACACCGATCACCTGGAGGCGCGGGCCCGAACGGTGTTCGACCGGGTGACGCAGGCCAATGGCGTGGAGTATCGCGATGACATCTTCGGGGGAAAGGTATTCGGGCCCAACACGGTTCACCCGCTGGGCGGCTGCGCGCGCGGGGTCGTGACCGACAACTTCGGACGGGTGAAGGGTTACGAGGACCTATACGTCAACGACGCATCGCTGATGCCCGGATATCTCGGGTGCAATCCGTTCATGTCGATCACCGCCCTTGCCGAGCGCAACATCGAGGGCATCCTCCAGGGGCGTACGTGATCGACCGCTAGGTCTGGCAGTTGGGGCACCAGAACGAGATTCGCTCCGTGCCGGTGACCGTCGCACGATCCGACTCGACGGTGGTCCCGCACCGGCGGCACGGTCGACCGACGCGGCCGTACACCCACAGGTCGCTGCCCGCCCTGGTGTTGCCGGTGGTCGTGCGATTGACCCGGGAACGATTCAGCCACAACATGTCTCGCGCACGCTGCACGATCCGCAACGGGTCCTTCGCGGCACTGACGGGCGAAGTCGGAAGGCGGCCCAGCACGAAGCACAGCTCGTTGGCGTACACGTTCCCGACGCCCGCCATCACCCGCTGGTCGAGTAACGCCTCGGCCAGCGCGCGGTCGGGGTCTGCCGCGAGGTTGGCCGCCGCCGCCCGCGGTTCCCAGTCGTCGCCGAGCAGGTCGGGTCCGAGGTGGGCCACTGACTCCATGTCTTGATCGCGAGGCAGGATCTCCAGGACGCCGAGGTCGACGCCTGCCGCCCGGGTGTCCGCGGTCTCCAACAGGATCCGCACCTTGTGGATCGGCACCCGCCTGATCTGGCCGTCGATCAGCCACGCCCCATCCATCTTGAGATGCGAGTGGATGCTGGCATCCGCCACGCGGATGAACAGGTGCTTGCCGCGGCTGAGGACCTCGTCGACGACCCCGCCCGTCAAGTCGACCGTGGCGAACTTCGGCACGCGCACGTCGCACCGGGTCAGCGTCCTGCCCTCGAGGGCGGCCCGCAGCTTCTCCGCCGTACGGAAGACGGTGTCACCTTCTGGCATGAGTGAATTCCAATGAAACATCCCACAGCCGTTCGGCATTCGCGGCGTCGAGGGCGTACGGCGCGACGCCACCCGTGCCCGGCTCGCCGCGGCGGGTGACCACCCTGGCCTCGTTGCAGTTCTCGAAGTACCGACCACCGACGCCGTCGAGCAGCGGAGAGGCCGCGAGCAGCGTCGACGTCGCGGCCCCCTGCTCGACGGTCTTGAAGCCGGTGCTCGCGGCCTTGAACGCCGCCGACGCCCGCGCGGCGTACTCCGGCGGAAGGTGCCGCTGCAGCGGCGTGTCGATGCCGCCGGGCATGAGCGCGTTGGCGACGATGCCCTCGGCCTCCCAACGGCGGGTGGCCCCGACCGCGAACAGCACGTTGGCGGTCTTCGACTGGCCGTAGGCGCCGAAGGGGTCGTAGTCGCGGAAGGCGAAGTCGATGTCGTCGAATACGACGGGACAGCGCAGGTGGCCGCCGGAACTGACCGAGACGATGCGGGCCCCGCCGGCTGCGGTCATCGCGTCGTGAAGTCCCACCGCCAGGGCGAAGTGCCCCAGATGATTGGTCGCGAACTGCATTTCGTGGCCGCTGGCCGACATCGTGAGCTGCTGGATCGCCATCACCCCGGCGTTGTTGACCAGAATGTGCAGCGGTCCGTCCCAGGCGGCGACGAAGGCGTCGACGCTGTCCAGGTCGCTCAGATCGAGTGGGGCCACCCGCACCGGGCCGCCGATGTCGGCTGCCACGCGGTCCCCGGCAGCGACGTCGCGAACGGCCAACGTCACCTCGGCACCCGCACCGGCGAGGGCACGCGCGGTCTCGATGCCGATACCCGACGAGGCACCCGTGACGATCGCGCGCTTGCCGGAGAGGTCGACGCCTGCGATCACTCCCGTGGCAGTCGAGTCGGACCCGAATGGGGTGGTGATCAATGCGTCGGTCATGAGTCCTCTTTGCGTCGGATGGCATCGAGGGCCCGGGTGGCCTCGTCGGCGATCCGCTCGACCAGGGCCGCTGCGGAGTCGACCGCCGTGATCAGGTCGACGGCCTCGCCCGCCCAGATCGGCAGGTAGTCCATGTCTTCGCGCTGCACGCCCGCGCGGAATGCGGCCAAGGCCTCGACGTCGGTGCTCAACTCGTCCTCGCGGTCCTGCCAGGTGTCGGTGAAGGCGTTGCGCAGCGTCCTGGCCGGGTAAACGGCCGGCCAGCCCGCGTCGGCCGCGACGTCCGCAACACGACCCAGGACGGTGTCCGAGGCCCCAGCTGCCGTGATCACCTTCACCTCGGCCGCGGTCAGCATGGCCTCCCCGGTGGCTTCGAAGCGGGTGCCCAGGAGCGCTCCGGCGGCACCGAGCACCAATGCGGCGGCCAGCCCCCGGCCGTCGGCGATGCCGCCTGCGGCCAGCACGGGGACGGCGCCCGCGATGTCGACGACGGCGGGAACGAACGGCAGGGTCGATCGCCCGCCGCCGTGGCCGCCCGCCTCGGTGCCCTGCGCGACGACCACGTCGGCGCCGACGTCGATGGCCCGTCGCGCTTCGACCATCGTGGTCACCTGGATGATCAGCGGAATCCCCGCGGCACGGACCACTTCGGCGAACGGTGCGGGATCGCCGAAGGACAGCATGATCGCGGCGGGCCGCCGCTCGATGCTCCACTCGATGATGTCCTGGTCGATTGCCCAACTCAATAGGCCGATGCCCCAGGGCTTTTCGGTGCTCTTCGCGGCAAGGGAGCACTCCCGTGCCAACCAGTCGCGCTCGCCGCGACCGCCGCCGATCATGCCCAGCCCACCGCCCTCGGCGACACCGGCCGCCAACCGGCCGCCGGCCACACCGCCCATCGGCGCCAGAACGATCGGGTGATCTATCCCGAACATGTCCGTCAATGCGGATCGCAGGGCCATGCCTGCACTGTAGGCAACCGCGGTGTCGGGCGGATCAGGCGGGAATCGAGTGCAACGCGTCGGTAGCCTTCTGATGACGGTGCTGACGCTCGATGACCGCGAAGTAGAAGGCGTAGGCGAACGCACAGCTGGTGAAGAGGCTGGATACGAAGAACAACCACGGCCGACGGATGCCGCGCCGATAGCCGTCGACGATGGTGAACAGCGGCAGCAGGATGACGTTGATGATCGTGTAGTCCTGGCTTGCCGACGCCGCGGCGGGGTTGACGTAGCCGAGCGCGATGAACTGCTGCCAGCTGCCCGCACCCCAGATCGGGTTGCCGCCGGGCACGGCGTACTCCGCGACGAACTGATGGTTGAAGTAGTAGCCGAGGGCGATCGACGCGATGCCGACGACGTAGAAGACGATCTCCAACGCAGAGAACGCCGGGCCCCCGGCGGGCCGGGCGAAGACGTGGGGATTGGCGCGGACGATCCACAGGATGACGAGGACACCGAGAATGGCATGAACGATCAGCGAGACCATGGTCCGAGTATGGAACGCAGCCGGCGAAGTTTTGTCATTTTTGCCATTCTGGCGTGGCTGGGTGCCGATCAGCGCAGGCGCAGCCCCCGCGGAGTGCGCGAGAAGCCGCTCCCCACCAGCGCGTCGTGGACCGCTTCGTGGTCCGGGCCGGCGCCGGGCTCCAGCACGGGCACGCCGTTGATCCGCTCGACGAGCAGCGACTGGAGGCGGCCCGTGCCGACCAGGTCGACCAGCGCGGCTCCGGCCGCGGCGTGCGCGTCGGCATCCGACGAGAAGGACAGCAGCGAGCGTCCGCCCCGCTCGAGGAACCACGTCAGGCCGCCGTCGACGAGGACCACCAGGGCACCGGCCTTACGACCGGGACGGTGCCCGGTATCGGAGTCGCTCGGCCACGGCAGGGCGGCACCGTACGGGTTGGCTGGGTCGGCGGCGGCGAGCACGATGGCGTGGTAATCCGGACGCGACTTGTCGAGTCCGTCGAGATAGGTCCGCAGCCGGTCCACCGTGGACGCGACGGCGAACTGGGCGCCACCGAGCGATTCCACGAAGTAGCCCCGCTGGCAGCGGCCGGCGTCCTCCAGCGCAGTCAGCACCTTGTACAACATCGCGAACCCGCCGGGCACCCCCTCGGCCGAGCCCTTGGTGAGCACGCCGTACCGGTTGAGCAGAAGCTCCGCGGAGAAGTGCGCGCGGATCGTGGAGTCGGGCTCGGAGTGCGGCAAGGCTGACCACCGGCCCGCCACGGTCGCATCCGTGGTCCGGGTCTGAGCGTGTGCGACGCTGTACCGGCTCAGCCGCGGCGGCCGTTGCCGTTGCCGGTGCGTCCCACCTCGTCGACCCGACCCGGCCAACAGTGCACGCACCGGAGCGAACGTGTCACCCGTGACCCGGCCCGCCCAAACCAGTTCCCAGAGCGCATGTTTGACCGCCGAACCCGCATCGCCGGCGTCGGCGTTGGCGGTGAGTTGCCGGAAGAAGTAGGCCCCACCGTGACCGAGCGCGTCGAGGATCTCGCGATGGACGTCGGTGAGGTCGATCTCCGCGGGCGGGGCCAACGAGAGAGCCGCCGTCTCCGCGCTGTGGAACGCAATCCACCCGTCACCGCTGCTGATCGAGCCCGCTCCGGACCACGTCACCTCGCCCGTCGCGAGCAGCTCGTCGAGCATCGCCGGCTGATAGTTGCGGACCCGCTGGCCGAACACCAGCGGCTCGATCGCCGACGCCGGGATCGGCACCCCGGACAACTGTTCGATTACCGACGCCAATCCGTCGATGCCCGTGCTCTTCTCGACCCCGACCTGCTGCCACGCCGGAAGGAACCTGGCGTAGGCGGCGGTGCTGACCGGTTCGACCTGGGCCCGCAGCGCCGCCAGGGAGCGTCGCCGCAGGATCTTGAGGACGTCGGCGTCACACCACTGCTCGGTGTCCTCACGGCTCGATGTCGCCGCCGGGGCGGCTCCGGTGCTCGATGTCGCCGCCGGGGCGGCTCCGTCCGTGAACTCGCCACGGATCAACTTCCGATCTGCCGACATCCGACCCAGGACGTCGGCGGTCACGCGCAGCCCCAGCCCGAAGCGTTCCGCCGCCTCGCGGGTGGTGAACGGGCCCCGCGTGCGTGCGTAGCGACCCAGCAGCTCGCCGAGCGGATCGGCGACGGAGTCGGTGAAACTGGCCGGAATGCCCACGGGCACGGCAATTCCCACGCCGTCGCGCAGCAGGCCGATGTCCTCGATCGCCACCCACCAGGTTCGACCGGCGTATGACACCGTCAGCGTGCGGCGGGCTGCTCGCAACCCCTCCAGCCAGCCGGCGACGTCGTCGACCGTCGATCGCTCGGCCACCTCGCTCTCGGTCAGTGGGCCGAGGAGCCGCAACAGGTCGGCCACGCCTTCGGCGTCTTTTACCGCGCGGTCGGCCGCCAGGTGTTGCAGCTGCGCCGCGGTGGCGGCGATCACCTGCTGGTCGAGGAGCTCGCGGAGTTCGACTCGACCGAGCAGTTCGGCCAGCAGCGTGCTGTCCAACGACAGTGCGGCGGCACGCCTTTCGGCCAGCGGGCTGTCACCCTCGTACATGAAGGCGCCGACGTAGCCGAACAGCAGTGACGCCGCAAAGGGCGACGGCGTCGTCGTCTCGACCTCGAGGATGCGGATGCGCCGCTGCGCAACGCGTTCCATCAGCTCGCGCAGCGTGGGCACGTCGTATACGTCCTGCAGGCACTCGCGCACGGTCTCGAGGACGATCGGGAAGTCCGGGTACTTGCGGGCGACGTCGAGCAGCTGCGCGGCCCGTTGGCGTTGGTGCCACAACGGGGAACGCTTGCCGGGTTGGCGACGCGGTAGCAACAGGGCTCGTGCGGCGCATTCCCGGAACCGCGACGCGAACAAGGCCGAGCCGCCGACCTCGTCGGTGACGATGGGGTCGATCTCGTCGGCTTCGAAGACGAACAGTTCCGCGCCGGGCGGGGCGTCCTCGGTGTCGGGCAGGCGCACGATGATGCCGTCGTCGGAGGCGGTCGGCTTCTCGTCGATGCCGTACCGCTCCCGGAGCCGCCTTGCGACCGCGAGCGCCAGCGGACCGTGAACGCGCAGACCGTAGGGGGAATGCAGGATGACGCGCCAGTCGCCGAGTTCGTCGCGGAAGCGCTCGACGATGAACGTCGTGTCGGTGGGCACCGTGCCGGTGGCCTCCCGCTGATCGTTGATGAGCTGCCACAGGTTGTCGGTGGCGAAGTCATTGAAACCCATTGTTGCGCAACGCTTGTCGAACTTCGCGCGGTTTAGTCCCGCCAGTTCCCCGGTGAAGGCACCGATGGCGGCGCCCAGCTCCGCGGGTCGGCCCACCCCGTCGCCCCGCCAGAACGGCAACCGGGCGGGCTGTCCCGGCGCGGGGAGGACGAGCACGCGGTCGTGGGTGATCTCGGTGATCCGCCAGCTGGTGGCGCCCAGGGAGATGACGTCGCCGGGGCGCGACTCGTACACCATCTCCTCGTCGAGTTCACCGACGCGCGAGGGCTTGTCGGTGTCGGCCGACGAGGCCAGGTACACGGTGAAGAGGCCACGGTCGGGGATGGCGCCGCCGGAGGTCACCGCCAGACGCTGGGCGCCCGGCCGGCCGGTCAGGGTGCCGGCATCGCGGTCGTACACCAGTCTCGGACGCAGTTCGGCGAACTCGGTGGAGGGATATTTTCCGCTGAGGAGGTCGAGCGTTGCCTCGAAGGCGCTGCGCGGCAGGGTCGCGAACGGGGCGCTGCGACGGACGGCCTCGAACCACCGATCGGCGTCGAGAGGCTCGAGGGCGGCTGCTGCCACGGTGTGTTGGGCCAGTACGTCGAGCGGGTTGGTGGGCACCCGCATGGTTTCGATCTCGCCGGCGAGCATGCGTTGCACCGTCACGGCGCAGTCGATCAGGTCGGTGCGGTGCTTGGGGAACAGGACGCCTTGGGAGATCTCGCCAACCTGGTGCCCCGCCCGCCCGATCCGCTGTAGCCCGCTGGCCACCGACGGCGGTGACTCGACTTGGATGACGAGGTCGACGGCGCCCATGTCGATGCCGAGTTCCAGGCTCGAGGTGGCGACCACCGCCTTGAGGCGACCGCTCTTGAGGTCGTCCTCGACGATCGCCCGCTGCTCCTTGCTGATCGAGCCGTGGTGCGCCTTGGCGAGTAGCGCTTCGGCCCCGAGGGCCACGCCGCTGCCCATCATCTGGGCGGGGAAACCGCCGCCTACTTTGGGATTGTGCGTCTCGGGTACCGCGTTGCCCAGCCGTTCGGCGTGAATCTCGTTGAGCCGTGCGGTGAGTCGTTCGGCCAGGCGTCGCGAATTGGCGAACACGATCGACGACCGATGCGACTCGATCAGGTCGACGATGCGCTCCTCGACGTCGGGCCAGATGCTGTTGTTCTCCAGGTGCGCCATGTCCGGCACCGGCACGTGCACCGACAGGTCGAACGTCTTTGCGGCCATCGGCGCCACGATGGTGGTCGGGGCTTGCCCGGACAGGAACCTGGCGACCTCCTCCGGCGGCCGGACGGTGGCCGAGAGCCCGATCCGCTGCGCGGGGCGGTCCATCAACTGGTCGAGCCGCTCCAACGACAGCGCCAGGTGGGCGCCGCGTTTGGTGGCCGCGACGGCGTGCACCTCGTCGACGATCACGGTCTCGACCTCGGCGAGGGTCTCCCGGGCTGCCGAGGTGAGCATCAGGAAGAGCGACTCGGGCGTGGTGATGAGGACGTCTGGTGGCCTGGCGATCATCTCGCGGCGGCGGTTGGGCGGCGTGTCGCCGGAGCGCACCCCGACCGTGATGCTCGGTGCGGCCACGCCCCGGCGTTCCGCGACGCGGCCGATGCCGGTGAGCGGCGTGCTGAGGTTGCGTTCGACGTCGACCGCCAGCGCCTTGAGCGGTGACACGTACAGCACCCGGGTGCCCGCGGTGGCAGCGCGTGGCTCACCCGACGCGAGCCGGTCGATGGCCCACAGGAACGCTGCCAGGGTCTTACCCGACCCGGTCGGTGCGATGACCAGGGTGTTGTGGCCGTCGGCGATGGCGTCCCACGCCGCGGTCTGGGCGGCCGTCGGGGCGGCGAAGGTCCCGGTGAACCACTCCCGCGTCAGGTCGCTGAAGCGGGCCAGGGGTGCTGCGGGTTCAGCGGTCTTCCGGGCCATCTCGCCATACTGCCCGCACCCACCGACAAGCCCCTCCCACCCCTGTCGCGATTTCGGCGCGCGAACGTTCGGTGAGCGAACGGAAACGCGCCCAAGTCACTCGGGCGGGGAGGGTACGTCCGGAATTCGCGCGACGGCATCGAGGAGCGCGTGGGCGCACGCGTCGGCGACCGCCCCCGCGTCGATCGACGGGTCGGCGACCCGCTGGCGACACATCTCGAAGGTGAACGCCAGCCAGCCGTAGACGACCGCCCGCAGGTCGCGCTGCACCGTGGCCGGCAGCGGCTCGGCCAGTGGCTCCGTGATGCGGTCGATGATGCGGTTGGCCTGGCGGTCGTTGTCCGTGTCGTCGATCCCGCGCAGCACCGGATCGCTGCGGCCCATGTCCATGTAGGCAGCCCAGGCGCCGTGGGGGTGGGCTTCGTCGTATTCGAGATAGGCCAGCACGCCTGCGCGGAGCTGTTCGAACAGGCTGAGCCCCGGTTGCGGGGGAGTGTTGGTGGCCTCGAACAGACGCTCACCCTCGTTGCGGACGACGGCGGCGAAGAATGCGCGCTTGTCCGGAAAGTAGTGGTACATCAGCGCTCGCGACACACCGGCCCGCTCGGCGATCTCGTCGATGCGCACCTCGTCGTACGGCCGCTGCCCGAACACCTCGGCGCCTAGCGCCAGCAGCTCGTTGCGCCTGTCCTCCGGGGACAACCTTCTCCGGTCAGCCACCTCGACATATTAGTTGGCACATGTACAACAGCTGTGGGCCCGGTCTCGTCGGTGACGACGTGGAACGCCGACTAGACATCGTGGGTGTCACTTCGTAGCCTTGCCGGGACATCGACAGCCGGGCCACGACAGGTCCTGAAGCAAGGACGTGTATATCCGCGTGACCGGGGTGCGCCACTCCCTTCGACGAACGGTGTTCGGTCTGGCGATCGCAGTCCTGGTGCTGGTCTCCTCGGTGGTTGATGTACGGGCGGACCCAGCGGCCGACGCGTTGTCCAGGCTCGAAGCGTTGTCCCAGCAGGCAGTGCAGAGTCGCGAGGCCGTCACCGCCGCCCAGCGCGATGCCGACGCCCGACTCGTCGAGGAGGCCGCGGCCGTCGGCCGCCATCGCGCTGATCAGGCCGCCCTGGAGGCCGCGAACTCCGCGCTAGCGCCGCACCAGGCCGCCGTCGATCGGATCGCGGCGATGACCTACACGAGTGGGGGCAGCGGTCAGTGGGCGGCGGTGCTGACCGCAGCCTCCCCGCAGCAGCTGATCGATCAGCTGTCGCTGCATCGGATGGTGAGCAGTAGGGCAGCCGAACAGTTGGCGGCGTTCCGTTCGGCGAGTGATCGCGCGGCTACCGCCGCCCAGGCGTCGGAGAGGTCGGCCGTCGACGCCAGCGCCGCGGCGGAGTCGGCCGCCGCAGTCCGTGCGTCGCTGCAGGCCAAATGGCGCGAACTGCTGCGTCAGATCGCCGCCGCGGAGGCGCAGTACGCGGCGTTGACACCACAGCAGCAAGCGGTGATCGACAACGCGGTTCTACCCCCGCTGCCGAGTGCGCCCGCTCCGGGTGACCCGGCGATCGCCGCGATGCCTGGCGTGCCTCCCGGCGACGTCGCTCCGCCCCGCGGAGAGGTCTCGGAGGCGTTGCCCGTCGGCGTCGCGTCGGAGGCCGGAATGCAGCCCAACACCATTCTCGCTGCCCGTGCCGTCAGCGCACAGTTTCCCCAGATACGGGCCATCGACGGGGTCCGGCCGGACTCGAAGCCGTGGCACCCCAGCGGTCTGGCGATCGACATCATGATCCCCAACTCCGACAGCCCCGAGGGCATCGCGCTCGGAAACGAGATTCTCTCGTTCGCGATGAGTAATGCGGGCCGATTCGGCTTACAGGATGTGATCTGGCGCGGCACGTACTACACGCCGGCCGGTCCGCAGGCATCGGGCTACGGCCACTTCGACCACGTGCACATCACCACGACGCCACGCCGCTAGACAGCCCAGCTATATCTCGTCGGCGAAGTCGGCCGTGAGCCAGCGATCGGGGCGCACGGTGAACAGCACGCTCGTCGTGTCGCCCATCCCCTCCACGAAGGCGCGTCCGCCTTCTTCGCCGAGATACCGGATGGCGATGGCCTCGCGCACGTCCAACGGCGCCGGCGTCGTCGTCTCCACGACGGTGCCCTCGACCACCACGTACTGATAGGGGAGTTCTTCGCGCTGGACCACCAGGGTCACGACGCCTGCCTCCTCGATCAGCCGAGCCTTGCGCGACGTCGCCCCGGTGTTGAGACGGATGAGGCCGTCGGGGGTGACGTCGTACCAAATCGGGACGCTCGCCGGCGGGCGGCCCTTGTCGGCTGCGACCGCCAAGACACCGACGTGCTTGTCCGCGAGGAAGTTTTGCCGTTCCGACTCCGTGAAGGCTTTCATGATCGGGGGCAACACCAGAGCTCGCGGGCGTATTCCGCCGGCTCGCGAGCGTGCGCGATGTGGCAAACCTGCCCGGCATGTCGGGTGCAGACACGCACGCTCGCGCGAGAGAAAGAGGGTTCAGGCGAGGGTGGCCTGATAGCGGCGCATGCCGGCAAGCCACCGCTCGTAATCACTGCCCTTGTGGCGGTACATGTCGAGCACCGCGGGGTGCGGGAGCACCAGGAATTGGCCATTGCGGACCGCCTCCACCGTCAGCTCGGCAACCCGCTGCGGCCCGATCACCTCACCCGCGGTCGCCACCGCCGCGCCGGCCAGCCGGGCGGCGGGGTCCGGTGCGTCGAGGATCCGGGTCAACAGCGGCGTGTCCACGCCCATCGGGCACACGCAGGAGACGCCGATCCCTTGTCGCCGTAAGTAATCGAGAGCCATTCGGCGAACCCCACGGCCGCGTGCTTGGTGACGGAGTAGCCGGCCGCGCCGAGTTGGGTGAGCAAACCCGCGGCCGACGCCACGCTGACGAAGTAACCCTCGCCGCGCTGCACCCACTCGGGCACCAGGGCCTTCGCCGCCCTGACGTGCGCGCGCAGGTTCACGTCGATGATGGTGTCCCAGTCGCCCTCGTCGTCGCCGAGACCCGGTGCGCCCATGATGCCCGCATTGGCAATGAAGACGTCGACGGGTCCGAAATCCGTACGCGCCGTAGCGATCAGGTGGTCGATGCCGTCGACCGAGGCGGCGTCGGCCACCACGGCGACGGCCGATCCGCCCGCAGTCGCGATGCGCGTGACGGTCTCCGCGACCCCGGCCTCGGCCACGTCCCCCGCCACGACCGACGCGCCGCCCGCCGCCAGGGCGACGGCCAGCTCCCGTCCGATTCCGGAACCGGCACCCGTGACCACGGCGACTCTGCCTTCGATCTCCATGGCTCTCTTTCTACAGCCTCCTACAGCGCAAGCCGATCCCGTAGTTCGCGCCGGAGGACCTTGCCGTAACCGTTCTTCGGCAGCTCGTCCACGTAGAGGTAGCGCTTGGGCCGCTTGAAGCGGGCGATGCAATCGAGCAGCAGCGCCTCGAGCTCCGGTTCGGTGGCCGTACCGACGACGAACGCGACGACGATCTCGCCCCAGTCCGCGTCCGGCGCACCCACGACACAGGCCTCGGTGACGTCGGGATGGGTGATGAGCACTTCCTCCACCTCCCGCGGATAGATGTTGCTGCCCCCACTGATCACCACGTCCTTGGAGCGGTCGCGCAGCGTCAGGTACCCGCGGGCGTCGAAGCAACCCATGTCACCGGTATGCAGCCAGCCGCCGACGAGGGTCGCGGCGGTCGCGTCGGGGTTCTGCCAGTATCCCGACATGACGACGTCACCGCGGCAGACGATCTCGCCGATCTCCTCGCATGCCGCCGGTGTGCCATCGGGGCGGAGCACCGCGACGTCGACCCCCGACCGCGCATGTCCGACCGATCCGAGCACCCCGTCGTCGGCATCGACGTGGTCGGCGCGACGGAGTCCGGTGATGGTCATCGGTGCCTCGCCCTGACCGTAGAGCTGTACGAAGATCGGACCGAACGCATCGAGTGCCTTCTTCATGCTGTCGACGTACATGGGGCCGCCACCGTAGACGATCGTGCGCAGGTTGTCCGGGCGCGGCCTTCCGGTGGCGACGAGTCGCTGCACCATCGTCGGCGCGAGGAAGGCGCTGCTGCCCGGATGGTGCTCGCACAGGTCGAGGAACTCGTCGGCCTCGAACGCCGCGGATGCGGGGATCACCTGTCGCGCGCCGCGCAACACGTACGGCGGTACGTACAACCCCGAGCCATGCGACATCGGCGCGCCGTGGATCAGGCTGCAATCTTGGTCCGGGTCATCGAAGTCGGCGAGATGCGCGACCGTCATCGCCATCAGATTGCGGTGCGACAGCATGGCACCCTTGGACCGCCCCGTCGTGCCACTCGTGTAGAACAACCATGCCAACGCGGCCGGGTCGGTATCCCTCGGGCGCTCGGAAGGTTCTGCCAACAAACGGTTTTGGTAGGCCGAGGAGGACAGGGTCTCCACCGGCACGGTGGCGAACGGCGCCAGCGCCTGGGCGATCTTCGGTGACGCGAAGAGCTGCGTCGCACCGGAGTCATCGAGGATCTGCTGCATCTCCATGGCGTGCAACTTGTAGTTGACGGGAACGAAGACGCGCTCGGCCGCCCAGATGGCGAACATCAGCTCGACGATCTCGGGGCGGTTCTCGCTGGCGACGGCGATCCGGTCGCCGGGTGCGCCCGTCTCGCGTAGGGACGCGGCGATGCGCATTACCCTGTCGCGCAACTGTTCCCACGTATGAACGAGCCGATCACCGACGTATACCGCGCCGCGGTCACCGAAGCGGTTGGCGGTTTGGTCGAGCACGGTGAACAGATTCACCGCGGCACCCACTCCGATGACAGCGCGAAGTCGGACAGGTACTTCGTCGAACTCCATCCGCCGTCGACCACGATCGTCTGCCCGTTGATGAAACTACCTCCCGGAGAACAGAGGAACGCGATGGTGCCGGCGATGTCGTCGATGGTGCCGAGGCGCTGGTGTGGCGTCATCTCGGTGTTGATCTTGCGGAAGCGCTCGTCGGTCAGGCGTTCGGCGACCATCGGCGTCTGGGTGACGCCGGGCGCCACCGCGTTGCACCGGATGCCTTGCGCACCGTACTGGCAGGCGATGTGGGTGGTCAGCGCGGTCAGCCCGCCCTTGGCCGCGGAGTATGCGCCGCCGCGCATGCCGCCGACGACCGCGAAGGTGGACGTCACGTTGATGATCGCCGAGCCAGGCGCCATGTGCGGCAGCACGTCGCGGGTCAGGCGGAACGGCGCCCGCAGCATCAAACCCAGGAAGTAGTCCAGGGATTCGTCATCGGTCTCGTGCAACGGCTGCGGCTTGCCGACACCGGCGTTGTTGACGAGGAAGTCGACGTGACCCCACCGCTGCACCGCAGCGTCCACCACCCGGCGCGGACCCTCGTCGGACGTCAGGTCGACGGCCAGCGTCGCCACCCGGTCGGGATCGCCCACCGCCTCGGCCAACTCGGCCAGCCGGGCCTCGTCGCGGCCGGTGCCCAGGATGGACATGCCTGCCTCGGCCAGCTTTACCGCCGTGCCGAAGCCGATACCACTGCTCGCGCCGGTGACGATTGCCACCTGCCTGTCGGTCATCGTCCCTCACTTGCGCTCAGCGTGGCCCGGATCGAGTGCTTCAGCACCTTCCCGGCGTCGTTCTTCGGCAACGCATCCCAGATGGCCACCTGCTCGGGCGCCTTGAATCTGGCCAATCCCCGGGCTTCCAGGAACGCGCGAAGCTCGCCGACGTCGGGCTCGCTGCCGTTCGCCGCCACGATCACGGCGCACGCGCGCTCGCCGGTCCGCGCGTCGGGCACGCCCACGACGGCCACCTCGGCGATGGCGGGATGACCCACCAGGACGTCCTCTACCTCCTTCGGGGAGATGTTCTCGCCGTTTCGGATGATGAGGTCCTTGGCGCGTCCCGTCACCACCAGGCAGTCGCCCTCCCAGCGGCCCAGATCGCCGGTGCGGACGAAGCCGTTGGCGTCGAAGGCACCGACCTCGTCGTCCGGCTGGCGGTAGCCGACGAGCATCTGCGGACCGCGGGCACGGATCTCGCCGTCGACGAGGCGGATGCCCGCGATGCCCGGCCGCCCGTCGGTGTCGGCGGCGAGGTCGGGGTCGTCGAGGGCGCCGACCGTGGTGACGGGCACCTCCGTCGAGCCGTACACCCGGCTGACGGCCGCCCCGTCGAAATATGCCGTCGCGCTTCGGATCAGCGACGGAGGGACGCCGGCACCACCGCAGATGAACACCTTGAGGTCGGGGAGTGTGGTGCCCGCCGCCTGCGCCGCGGCGAGGAGCTGGGCGAGGAACGGCGTGGCGCCCGCCATGTGCGTGCACCGCTCCGTCGTCATCAGCTCGACCGCCGCGGTGGGGTCCCAACTCTCCATCAGAACGGCGGTCGACCCGGCCAGGAGCGGACATTCGAACGCGTAGATGGAGCCGCCGATGTGGGCGATCGGCGACGGCACCAGGAACGTGTCGCCCGGATCGATCCGCCAGCTGTCCCGGATCTGGCAGATCAGCGCATGAAGGGTGTTGTGCGAGTGCAGGACTCCCTTGGGCCGGCCGGTGGTGCCGGAGGTGTACATGATCATCCGGACAGCGTCCGGGTCGAGCGTCGCGGGGCACTCTCCCTGCGGCGCGGCGAACAGGTCGTCGTAGGTGGTATGCGCGCCGGGGTCACCGCGGACGACGACCACCTCGGGCGGATCGTCGAGCGTCGCCGTCACGCGACTCAGCATCGCCGCGTAGTCGTGACCACGGAACACGTTCGGCACGAACGCCATTCGAGTATCGGCGTCATCGAGGATGAACCGCAGCTCGTGATCACGGAGCGACGGCAGGATCGGGTTCACGACCATACCTGCCAGCGTCGCCGCATGGTAGACGACCGCGGCCTCCTGCCAGTTCGGCAGCATGAACGAGACCACGCTGCCGGTGGGCATTCTGGCGGTCAGCACACGGGCGAGGAGGAGGGCCCGCGCATACAGCTCCTCACAGTCCAGCCGGGTGTCGCCGTCGATCACCACGATCCGACCGGGGGTGGCGATGGCCGCGTCGCGCAGCGCATCCGCCAGCGTGGTGCGGACCCACAGGCCGCGTGCGTAGGCATCGTCCTTGCGTCGGGCCATGAGGGGATCAGCCCTTCACCCGTCGCAACGTCATGGAGTGCCGAAAGCTGGATGCGGGATGGGTGTTGATCGTGACCTGGGCGACGTCGCCGTCGGAGGTCTTGTACGTGCGGTGCACCTCGACGGCCGGGCTGCCGACGGCGACCTTCAGGCGCTCGGCGAGGAAGGGCGTCACCAAGACCGCGCCGATTTCCTGGTGGACCTCGACGACGCTGATGCCGAACAGGTCCTCGATCAGGGGGAAGATCGGCCCGGTGTGCCGTTGCAGCATCCTGCCGACGGCCGCGAACGTGCGGTTGATGTAGTACTCGGTCCAGCAGTGGGTGTACTCGGCACCGGCGGCCTGCCGGAAGCCGAGGACCGCCAACCACTGCTCACCCTCTCCAAGCCCGGTGCGCGTTGCGAGTTCGGCGTCGATGGTCACCATGCCCGTCGACTCGATGTCGAGATCGGCCCCGCTGGCGAAGGCCAGCAGGTCGTTGATGGTCATGTTGTCCTGCGAATACGAGCTCGAAGAGACCCGTGGCACGACGGTGGTGCCCGCCCGCGGCCGCGACGCCACCAGGTTGTCGTCACGCAGCCTGCGCAGCGCCTCTCGGACGGTGTACCGGCTCACCGAGAAACGTTCGCACAGTTCGTGTTCGGTGGGCAGCTGAGACCCCACGGGATAGACACCGTCGACGATCTCCTTGCGGAGGGCGCGGGCCACCTGCAGATAGCGATGGTCGGCGGAGTTCATTGTCATGCGCGATCCCGCTTCGCTCCTCGCTGGCCCGGTCACGGGGGATCACGCCGCAGCGCCAGGACGGTGCCCTCACCATCGGCCGAGACGTACAGCGTGCCGTCCGGACCCGCCGCAATCCCCGCGAACGGACCCTGCGGCCCGGAGAACGGGGGCATGCCCCGTAGCGGCTTGGGTTCCACGCCCGGTGGAGGCCCGACGGCCAGTCCCGCGGCGATGGTGGTGCGCGTTCCGTCGGACGTATTGATTGCGATGACGGCCTTCTCGCCGGCGTCCACGACGAATAGTCGGCCGTCGGCGAGCACCAGACCCTGCGGGCATTCCAGGCCGTCGGCGACCGTCTCGACGCCGGACGGTGTCACCCGGCTGACGCGGCCCGCACCGGACTCGGCGATGAACACGTCGCCATCGGCGGATACCGCCACACCGACGGGACGGTCGAGACCCTTCGCGACGGTCTCGACGTGGGCGTCGCGGTTCACCGACAGCACCCGGCCGGTGCCCTGTTCGACGGCGATGACGCCGCCGGGACCCAGTGCGACGCCGTACAACTGGTCGAAACCGTCTGCGAGGTAATCGGTTTCGTTGGCTGCGGGCCGGTACCGGGCGATCTGGCCGCCGGAGGTGGTCACCGTGAATTCCCCTGGGCCCGAGGACACCAGCCCGCGGAGGAAGCCTGGGTAGCCGGGCGAGAAGAGCATGCCGACGGTCTGCAGCGAGCCGTCGGGCTGCAGCGCGTAGAAGTACGTGCCGTCGGCCACGTGCACGCGACCGTCGTCGCCGACCGTGAGATCCAACGGCCAGTTGAGTGCGCCCGGCAGTACGGTGCGCGTCGCGCCCCCGGCGAGGATCTCGGTGATCGCGCCGGTGAAGTGCGACACGAACAGCCGATCCTCGACGAACGTGCAGTTGTCCAGGCCCGGTGTCAGCTGGGCGAGGACGGTCCGATCGCCGGTGCGCGGGTCGATGCGCAGCACCTGCCCCGAGGCGACCTGCGTCGACACCAGGTAACCGTCTGCGTCGAACTTCACCGAGTCGGGAACGCCCAGCCCGGTCGCCACCGTCTGGGGCGCACCCCCGGCGTCCGGGTCGATGCGCCAGATCTCGTTGGCGCCCATCACCGGGAAGTACAGCAGCCCGTCTGGTCCGAACTCCATGGCATTCGGCGACGGCAGGTTCTCCGCCAGGATCCGCGGCGGACCGCCGGTCAGGTCGAACTCCAGCAACCTGCCGCCCTCGCGGCACTCGCCGACGAACAGGCGGCCACGATGAAAGGTGATGCCGTTCGCCGACGGCACGTCGTCGCGCAGCACGCGGGTGGTGCCGTCGGGTGCCCGCACGCTGACGCGGCCATCCATGACCTCGGTGGCGTAGAGGTTGCCGCTCGGATCGAACGCGACGTCGTCGGGGGCGACGATGTCGCCGCCCTTGGCGCTAACGGTGTCCACCTCACCCGTCGCGAGGTCGAGAGCGCTGATCTGGCTGCCGGTGACCTGCGCGACGTAGATGCGACCGTCTCGACCCGTGCGCAGGCCATTGGCACCGAACAATCGACTTGGCGCCGTCAGCCGATCCAGTCGCCATCCGGCCGCAACGTCGGGCGACGTCGTCGCGGCGTATCGGGTCGTCCCTCCGGTACTCACGCGTCGGACGATAGCAAGCTCCCTTGGTCCAGACAATAGAGTGGGCGGATTTACGATTCCGTCCTTGACGAGTGTTTGCAGCTGCGGAATAGTGTTCTCCAAATGGCAGAGGGCCATATGTTGTCCGGACAAATGGATGCGAACGGAAAGCGGGTCATGGCTGCGCACGACGGTCTGCTCGGGCTGGAGGGCCGCATCGTCGTCGTCTCCGGCGCAGGTGGCGGCGGCATCGGCACGACCATCACGACCATGGCCGCGGAGGCCGGCGCGACGGTCATCGCGGTCAGCCGGTCGGCGGAGAACCTGGACCAGCACATCGGTCCGCTCGCCCAGCGCGGCCTGGCAGTCGTTCCGGTGCCGGCCGACACCTCCACCGACGACGGCATCGCGGTCGTGATGGACGCGGTCCGGCGCGCCGACGGCGACCTGTACGGGTTGGTGAACGTGGCCGGAGGGGCGGCGCCGCATACGTGGATGCCGGCCACTCGCGTGACGCGCGCGGACTGGCGCGAGCTGTTCACCGCCAATCTGGAGACGGCGTTCTTCACCAGCCAGGCCGTCGCCGCCGAGCTTCGCGCGCAGGGCAGGCCCGGTTCGATCGTCTCGGTCAGCTCGATCAGCGGGCTGAACACGGCGCCGTTCCACATCGCCTACGGCACGGCCAAGGCCGCGGTCGTCGCGATGACGCGCACGATGGCCCTCGAACTGGCGGTCGACGGTATCCGCGTCAACGCCGTGGCACCCGGGGTCACGGAGACGGCGGCGTCGGCGACCTACGTGGACCCCGACCCCCAACGAGACCGCGCCGCCATCGCGATGGGGCGACGCGGCACGCCCGCGGAGCAGGCCGGCGCCATCCTCTTCCTGCTGTCGGATCTGTCCAGCTACGTGACCGGTCAGACCCTGCTGGTCGACGGCGGCCTGAACCTGAAGTGGAGCCACCTCGCGGCCGACCACACGTCCCTGTTCCTGAAGGACGAGACCTTCCGCGCGGAGATCAGCCGACCATGACCCCCACCCTCGCGCGAGCGTGCGTGTCTGCGGCCCGACACGCGAGGGAAAACCGGACAATGCGCACGCTCACGCCCGCCCAGGGAGGAGAACGATGACAGATACGAAGGACGAAGTCGTGCGCGAGGTGCTCGAGGAGCTCTCGGCACCGACGACGATCGGGGTCGACGCCTACGTCTCCGAGGCCTACGCGCGGGCCGAACGCGACAAATTGTGGCGCAAGGTGTGGCAGCAGGTCGGCAGGGTGGAGGAGATCCCCGAGGTCGGCAGCTACCTGACCTACGACATCCTCGACGACTCGATCATCGTCGTGCGTAGTGGCCCAAATGAATTCACGGCGCACCACAACGTCTGCATGCATCGCGGCAGGCGGCTCGTCGACGTGCCGCCGGGCGCCAAGAACGCCTGCGACCGGGCCAGGAAGTCGTTCGTCTGCGGCTTCCACGGGTGGACCTACGGGCTGGACGGTGCGTGCACGCACATCCGCGAGCAGGACGACTGGCAGGGCGCACTCACACCGGAGAACACCCACCTCGCACGGGTCAGCGTCGACACCTGGGGCGGTTGGCTGTTCGTCAACATGGACACCGACCCGGAACCGTTGGCGGACTATCTGTTTCCGGCCGCCAAGATCCTCGACCCCTTCGGCCTGGAGAACATGCGCTTCAAGTGGCGCAAGTGGCTGAACTTCGACTGCAACTGGAAGGTCGCGCTGGAGGCGTTCAACGAGACCTACCACGTGTTCACCACGCACCCGGAGTTCAACAAGTTCGGCGAGTTCAAGGGTTGGGCCAAGGCGCAGGGCAAGCACAGCAACATCGGCTACGACGCGCCAAAGGGTATGGACGAGACCAAGTCCAAGATCCGGCTCGGCTCGGGCGACCCCCGCATCTCCACCGCCGAGATGCAGGTCTACACCATGGAGGAGACCAACGCGACCACCACGCAGACGCTGGTGAACGCCGCCAAGCGGCTGGTCGACGAGCTGCCCGAGGGGACCCCCGCCAACAAGGTCCTCGAGCACTGGCTGACCTCGGCCCGCAACGACGACGCCGCGCGCGGTGTCGTCTGGCCGACCATCCCCGCCGACGTCCTTGGCCAGAGCGGTACGGCGTGGCAGCTCTTCCCCAACTTCCAGATCGGCCAGGGTCTGACCAGCGCGCTCTGCTACAGCGCCCGACCGGATCCCAGCTATGACCCGAACAAGTGCATCTTCGAGGTGGCGGTGTTCTAGTTGTACCCGAAGGGTGAAGAGCCGCAGACCGAATGGGTGTACACGCCGGTCGGCGATCCCAATTGGCTGTCAGTGCTGCCGCAGGACTTCTCGAACATGGCAGCGGTCCAGCAGGGCATGAAGTCATTCGGCTTCCCCGGTACCAAGCCCAATCCCTACCGCGAACGAAGCACCGTCAACCTGCACTACCAGCTGTCGAAGTACATGGGCGTCGGCGAGCCCCAAGGCCTCACACCAGAAGGAGACACCCAATGAAGGTCAATCTTGGCACCGGAGCACAGAACTCACACGACTGGGACCGGGTGCTCGCCGGAAACTTCAGCAGCCCGGCCGACACTCCCGACTGGCAGTGCGTCGAAGGCGCGCTGGCGCTCGGCGATCTGGCCGAGCCGCTGGGCTTCGACGGGATCTGGTTCCCGGAGCACTGCGGAACCCCATATGGCATGACGCCCAACCCGATTCAGGCGCTGACGTACTTCGCCGGCCGTACCGAGCGGGTCGGGCTCGGCACGTTCGTCGCCGTCGCCCCGTGGTGGAACCCCGTCCGTCTAGCCCATCAGATCGCCTACCTCGACATCGTCTCCAAGGGTCGGTACGACACGATCGGCATCGGCCGCGGGGTGTCGAAGTCCGAGTTCGACGCCGTCGGCGTGCCTCGGGAGGAGAGCCGCGAGCGGTTCAACGAGTGTCTGGACATCCTCGAGTTGGCCTTCAGCGGTGAACGCTTCTCCTACGACGGCGAGATCTTCTCCTTCCCCGAGATGTCCTTGCGCCCGGAGCCGTACAGCAAGGACCTGTTCTCGCGGATCTACAGCTCGTCGTCGACGGCCGAGTCGCTGGAGATCCTGTCCCGGCGGGGAATGGTGCCGCTGTTCGTCGGCAACAAGCCGATCTGGGATGCCGGCGCCGAGGTGCAGAAGGTGAACACCTTCCGCAAGGAGGAGGGCTTCGAGCCCTGCCAGCCCAAGAACGTGATGTTCATGTACTGCACGGGCCCGGGGACGCCCGAGAAGGAGCTAGCAGCGCAGACCGACGAGTGGATCTGGACGGCCAACCGCGACGTGACCGTGCACTACGGTTTCGCCGACGCGTCGAACTTCAAGGGCGTCAAGGGGTATGAGGCCTATGCCGCCCGGGAGGCCACCGCGACGGCCGTCCTCGCCGAGGCCGTGCAGAAGCCCGAGCCCGGCACCAAGAAGATGCCCGGGTACCACGCGTCCAACCTGCTGATCGGCACGCCCGAGGTCATCTTCGAGAAGCTGAAGGCTGCCCAGGAGGCATGCTCCTTCTCCGAGGTCACCATCGTCCCGCAGTTCGGCACGATGCCGTACGCCGACGCGATCGAGAGCGTAAAACTGTTCGCCCGCGAGGTGCTGCCCGCGGTACACGAGATGGCCGCGCCTTTGCACGAGGCCGCGTTGCCCGCGGAGGCGCTGGCATGACGGCGGTTCCCGAGACTTGCGGTCCGACGCAGACCCCGACCGACGTCGACATCCCGGCGCTGCGGGAGAAGTACAAGCACGAGCGCGCGAAGCGGTTGCGCAAGGAGGGCTCCAAGCAATACGTCGAAACGAGCGACGGTTACGCGGATTTCGCGGAGATCGATCCGCATACCCCCCGTGTCGAGCGCGACCCGATCGTCGAGGACGTCGACGTCGCCGTGCTCGGCGGCGGGTTCGGCGGACTGCTGACGGCCGCGCATCTCAAGAAGGCGGGTGTCGACGACGTCCGCGTCATCGAGATGGGCGGTGACTTCGGCGGTGTCTGGTACTGGAACCGCTATCCCGGAATCCAGTGCGACAACGAATCCTATTGCTACGTGCCGATGCTCGAAGAGCTCGACTTCATCCCGAGCAAGAAGTTCGCCGACGGCGCCGAGATCTACCAGCACTGCCGCAACATCGGCAAGCACTTCGGACTCTACGACGGTGCGATCTTCTCGACCCAGGTCCGCGATCTGATCTGGGACGACGAGATCGAGCGTTGGCGCATCAGCACCAACCGCGGTGACGACCTGCGCGCCAGGTTCGTCGTGATGGCGTCGGGACCGTTCAATCGCCCGAAGCTGCCCGGCATCCCCGGGATCAAGGACTTCGAGGGGCACAGCTTCCATTCGTCGCGCTGGGACTACGAGTACACCGGCGGCACCTCCGCCGAGCCGGTGCTGGACAAGCTCGCCGACAAGACCGTCGCGATCATCGGAACGGGCGCCACCGGCGTCCAGATCGTGCCGTACCTCGGCAAGTACGCCAAGCAGGTCTACGTCGTCCAGCGCACGCCGTCGACCGTGGATCGGCGCAACAACGCGCCCACCGATCCCGAATGGGTGAAGACGCTCGAGCCCGGGTGGCAGAAGGAACGGCAGCGCAACTTCCACGCCTGGACCTTCGAGGGGATGGCCTTGGGCCAGCCGGACCTCGTCTGCGACTTCTGGACCGAGCTCGGCCGCAACACCGCCGCCCGCGTGCTGGCGCTGCCCGATCCCGCCTCGATGACGCCCGAACAGTTCATGGCGATCCGAGAGGAGGAGGACTACAAGCTCATGGAGCGGCTGCGACGTCGCGTCGACACCCTCGTCGAGGACGGCGCGACCGCCGAGGCGCTCAAGCCGTACTACCGGTTCCTCTGCAAGCGGCCATGTTCCAACGACGACTACCTGCCGACCTTCAACCGTCCCAACGTCACGCTGGTCGACGTATCGGGCAGCAAGGGGGTGGAGCGGCTCACGGCGAAGGGGTTCGTCGCGGGCGGTGTCGAATACCCGGTCGACTGCATCATCTACGCCAGCGGCTTCGAGATCACCACCGAGATCAGCAGGCGCTACAGCATCGACGCCATCGAGGGTCGCGGCGGCGTCTCGCTGTACGACTACTGGGCCGACGGTTTCAAGACGCTGCACGGTATGACGAGCCGAGGATTCCCCAACCAGTTCTTCACTGGCTTCACCCAGGTCGGCATCTCGGCGAACATCGCTGCGAACTACGAACTTCAGGGCGAGCACATCGCGTACGTCATCGCCGAGGCGCTAGCCCGCGGCGTCACCACGATCGAGCCGACGCAGGACGCGCAGGACGGCTGGTGCGCGACCGTGCGCGAGACGGCGATCGACACCTCGGCGTTCGACGCCGAGTGCACACCCGGCTATTACAACAACGAGGGCGGCGGCCCGGGTTCTGAGGCCGGCGAGGGCATTCGCAGTCACCTCGGCGAGCCCTACGCACCAGGCTTCTACGCCTTCGGTGACCTCCTGTCGGAGTGGCGCGCCAAGGGTGACCTCGACGGATTGGAGCTCGGGACGTGACGACCTCGACGGCGCTTTCGGTCAGGGAGATCACGCCGCGGATTGGCACCGAGATCATCGCCGACAAGGCCGCGTTGCTCAGCGGCGATCACGCCGCCGACATCCGCGAGCTCCTGGAACGTCGTGGCGTGCTGGTGTTCCCGAAGATCGGGTTCACCGACGACGAGCAGATCGCCTTCACCGAGACCCTCGGCACGTTCGCGGCGGAGAACCGTGGCGAGAAGCTGTACAAGGTGTCGCTGGACACCGAGGTCAACAAGCAGGCCAACTACCTGAAGGGTTCGCTGTACTGGCACATCGATGGCACGATGAACGACGTGCCCATCCTGGCGTCACTGCTGCAGAGTGTCTCGCTCGGCTCCGACGGCAAGGGCGACACGGAGTTCTGCAACACCTACGCCGCCTACGACGCCCTGCCCGACGAGGACAAGGCCGAGATCGAGTCGCTGCGGGTCATGCACTCGGCGTGGAACACGCTGTTCTACTACGAGCCCGAGCCGGACATCAGGACGCTTCGCCAGATGCAGGCCATCGGCGGGGACCGCGATCTGCCGCTGGTGTGGCGGCACCGGTCGGGGCGCAAGTCGCTGGTGCTCGGTGCCACCGCCCGGCACGTCGTGGACGTGGACTACCGCAAGAGCGCCGAACTGTTGGTGCGACTGCGGGATTGGGCCACCTCGCCACAGTTCGTCTACCGCCACGTGTGGTCGGTGGGCGATCTGGTCGTCTGGGACAACACCGGCACGATGCACCGTGCCACCCCGTACGACCCGACGTCCGGCCGCCTGCTGCAGCGGACCAAGCTCGCCGGTGAGGAACCGTTCGCTTGAGCGCGACCGAGCTTCGATTCGACGGTCGCGTGGCCGTCGTCACCGGCGGTGGTCGCGGTCTCGGTCGGGCATACGCTCTGCTGCTGGCCTCCCGCGGCGCGCGGGTCGTCGTCAATGACGTCGGCGGCAGCCTGAGCGGCGAGGGGCTGGATACCGGACCGGCCCACGACGTGGCTGCGGAGATCAATGCGGCAGGGGGAGAGGCCATTTCGTGTACGGAGTCGGTGTCGACCGCCGAGGGTGGCGCGGCGATCGTCGGCTCCGCGATGGAACGCTTCGGCCGCGTCGACGTGCTGGTGCACAACGCCGGGAATGTGCGGCCGAGCCCCCTTCGCGACATGTCGTACGAGGACTTCGACGGTGTGCTGGACGTCCACCTGCGAGGCGCGTTCCACGTCGTGCGTCCGGCCTTCCCGTTGATGTGTGACGCCGGCTACGGGCGCATCGTGCTGACGTCGTCCATCGGTGGGCTGTACGGGAACCACGCCGTGGCCAACTACGCCGCGGCCAAGGCAGGCATCCTCGGGCTGTCCAACGTCGCCGCACTCGAGGGCGCCGCACACGGTGTCAAGAGCAACGTCATCGTGCCCGCCGCCGTCACGCGGATGGCCGAGGGGATCGACACGTCGGCCTACCCGCCGATGGGTGCCGATCTGGTCGCCCCAGCGGTCGGTTGGCTATCCCACGAATCATGTTCCATCACAGGCGAAGTACTCATTGCACTCGCGGGTCGGCTGGCCCGCGCGTTCATCGCGGAGACCCCCGGTGTGTACCGGCCGGCCTGGTCCGTCGAGGACGTCGGTGAGCACCTGGACGCCATCCGCGACGACACCGCGGCGCTGGTGTTCCCGCCCGTTCCCGATGGACACGCCGACCACATCCGGTACAGCTTCACGATGGCGGCGAGCGATGGCTAGCGGTCCGCTCGCGGGTATCCGCGTCGTCGACCTCACCGCCGTGGTGATGGGGCCCTACTGCACGCAGATCATGGCGGACATGGGCGCCGACGTCATCAAGGTCGAACCGCCCGAAGGTGACAACGCCCGCTACATCTCGGTGGGCCCGGCGCCGGGCATGAGTGGCGTGTTCGTCAACGTCAACCGCGGAAAGCGTAGTGTCGTCATCGATCTCACCACCGACGAGGGCGCGGAGGCATTGCGCGCGCTGATCGAGAACGCCGACGTCTTCATCCATTCGATGCGGGCCAGGGCGATCGCCAAGCTGGGGTTCGCCTACGACCAGGTGGCCGCCATCAACCCCGACATCGTCTACACCAACTGCTACGGCTACAGCCGCCGCGGCCCCGAGGCCGATCGTCCGGCCTACGACGACATCATCCAGGCGCAATCCGGGGTCGCCGCCGTGCAGAAACTGCTCACCGGTGAGACGACCTATGTCGGAACGATCGTGGCGGACAAGGTCGCCGGGCTCACCGCCCTGTACGCCACGATGATGGCGTTGTTCCACCGCGAGCGCACCGGCGAGGGCCAGGAGGTGGAGGTGAGCATGTACGAGACGATGGCGTCGTTCATGTTGGTGGAGCACGCCAACGGCGCCATGTTCTCACCGCCGCTCGGCCCGGCGATCTATCCGCGGACGGTGGCGCCGAACCGCAAGCCGTACCCGACGAAGGACGGTCACGTCGCGGTACTGATCTACAACGACAAGCACTGGAAGGCGTTCGTCGAGGCGGTCCAACCCGCCTGGAATGACGAGTCGTACGCGACCCTCGAACAACGCGCGAAGCAGATCGACGTGATGTACGGCCTGATCGCGGAGACGCTGCTGGAACGCACCACCGCCGAATGGCTGGAGCTGTTCCGGGAGTTGGAGATTCCCGCCGCACCGATCCAGACACCCGCCGAGTTGTTCGACGACCCGCACCTCAACGCCGTCGGGCTCTTCGAGACGGTGGACACCAAACACGGGCCCGTCCGGTTTCCCGGCGTGCCTACCTGGTTTTCGCGAACACCGGGCCGGGTGGCAGGCCCGGCACCCGAGCTGGGCGCCGACACCGTCGAGGTGCTCGCCGAATTCGACGCCCGGGGCTAGACCGTGCGCGCCAACCTGTCGGCCAGCAGCGCTGCAAATCGCGCCGGATCCTCTAACGCCCCGCCCTCGGCGAGAAGTGCCGTCCCATAGAGCAATTCGGCTGTCTCAGCCAGCCCGTCGCTCTGCTCCGACCGGGCCAGCGCATCCCGCAGACCGGTGACGAGCGGATGGTCGGGGTTGAGCTCCAGGATCCGCTTCCCGACGGGAACCTCCTGCCCCGACGCGCGATACATGCGGGCCAGCTGCGGGGTGATGCCGAACGTGTCGGTGATCAGGCAGGCCGGTGACGACGTCAGGCGCGTCGACAGCCGCACTTCCTTGACGTGCTCGTCCAGCGTCTCCTGCAGCCAGCTCAACAGCGCAGCGAAGTCCCCGTGGTCGGACTCGTCCTTCGGTGCGTCGGACGCGCCGAGGTCCACCTCGCCCTTGGCGACCGACTGCAGCGTCTTGCCGTCGAACTCCGGCACCGACTCCACCCACACCTCGTCGACGGGATCGGTCAGCAGCAGCACCTCGAAACCCTTGGCCTTGAAGGCCTCGAGGTGTGGTGAGCGCTCCAGGAGCTGCCGCGACTCGCCCGTCGCGAAGAAGATCTGGTCCTGGCCGTCCTTCATCCGTCCCACGTAGTCGGCGAGTGTCGTCGACTCGCTGAACGTGGAGGTGAACGACGACAGCCGCAGCAGGGTGTCACGGTTGTCGGCGTCGGAGAGCAAGCCCTCCTTGAACACTCGGCCGAACTGCGACCAGAAGGTCGCGTAGTCGTCGGTCCGGGTCGCCTGCAGGTCTTTGATCGCCGACAGCACCTTCTTGGTCAGGCTGCGACGGATGACTTTGATCTGGCGGTCTTGCTGCAGGATCTCGCGAGATACGTTGAGCGACATGTCCTGCGCGTCGACGACCCCCTTGACGAACCGCAGGTACTCGGGCATCAGGTCGTCACAGTCACCCATGATGAAGACGCGCTTGACGTACAGCTGGATCCCGGTGTGTCCGTCGCGATTGAACAGGTCGAACGGTGCCATCGACGGGATGAACAGCAGCGCCTGATATTCGAACGTGCCCTCAGCCTTCATCGCGATGACGTCGAGCGGCTCATCCCAGGCGTGGGCGATGTGCTTGTAGAACTGCGCGTACTCCTCGTCGGACACCTCGGCCTTGGGCTTGGCCCACAGTGCGGTCCGCGAGTTGATCGTCTCGGTCACGACGGTCACGGTCGGTTCGGCGCCTTCTTCGGCCGGCGGGGCCGTGACATCTCCCGAGTCGCTTTGCTCCTGCCCGCCGGTCTTCTCGACTTCCATCCGGATCGGCCACGAGATGAAGTCGGAGTACTTCTTGACGAGCTCCTTGATCTTCCACGGCGAGGTGTAGTCGTGCATTTCGTCGTCGGCGTCCTCGGGCTTCAGGTGCAGCTTCACCGAGGTTCCCTGTGGTGCGTCGTCCACGGTGGCGATGGTGTAGGTCCCGTCGCCGCTGGATTCCCAACGCGTAGCCGAACTCTCGCCCGCCTTCCGGGTGACGAGCTCGACCGCGTCGGCCACCATGAACGTCGAGTAGAAGCCGATCCCGAACTGACCGATGAGCTCGTCGCCACCGCCCGCCTGCTGCGCCTCGCGAAGCTTGTTGCGCAGCTCCGCCGTGCCCGACTTGGCGAGCGTGCCGATCAGATCGACCACCTCGTCACGGGTCATGCCGATGCCGTTGTCGCGGACGGTGAGCGTGCGCGCCGGCCCGTCGATGTCGACGTCGATGTGCAGATCCGAGGTGTCGACGTCGAGGTCCTTGTCCCGGAACGCCTCGAGGCGGAGTTTGTCGAGCGCGTCGGACGCGTTCGAGATCAGCTCCCGCAGGAACGAATCCTTGTTGGAGTAGATGGAATGGACCATCAGCTGCAACAGCTGACGGGCCTCCGCCTGGAATTCTCTATGTTCGACCTGCTCGCTCACGTCGCCATCCTAAAACCCCCAAGGGTGCAACGACGCAGGACTCCCGCCGTCGCCGGCGTGCGGCGTCCGGCGTCGACATCGACCCACTGTCAGGCGGCGAGTGGCGGATCAGGCCCGACAGGAGGTACGACCCGCTGGGTCGGTGCATCGCCGGCCGCCGGGCCATCTCCCGGTGAGAGCGGGCCGTGCTCGTTGCGGGTCGCCGGAACGTCGGGGGTCCAGGCGTCGTCGGGGGGTGTGCGGAATCGTTCGGGGTGGTGGTAGTGGTTGATCCGGTTTTGTCCGGTGTCCAGGTGTGGTGGTGGGTGCCATTCGGTGTCGTGGTGTTCGTTCATGGTGGTGGTCCAGCCGTCTGGGCCGACCATCCGGTTGTCGGGTCCACAGGCCAGGCTCATGTCGTTGACGTTGGTGTGGCCGCCGTCGTTCCAGTCGGCGACGGTGTGGTGTACCTGGGTGCCGTAGGCGGGGACGGGGCAGCTGGGCTTGGTGCAGCCGCCGTCTCGCAGGATGATCGCCAGCCTTTGCGCCACGGAGGCGGTGCGGCGGGCCCGGTAGAAGTCCAGCACCTGACCGGTGGCGTCGTCGAAGACCCCCAGGTAGTTGGTCGCATTGTGTTCGGCGGCCATCTTGACGACGTCGGTGACGGGCATGAACGTGCCGCCGCCGGTGGTGGCGGTGCCCGTCATCGTCATCAGATCGGCCAAGGTGGTGCGGATCAGGATCGAGGTCGGCACCCCGTTGAGGTGGCCCAGTTCCCCCTTGCTCAGGGCGTGGCGGGCGATGAACTCCATCGCGTCGTGTTGCCGTTGAGCCAGGGTGCGGTCATCGGCGTCGATCTGGGCTTGGCTCGGGATACCCGAGAAGCAGGGCTGCTCGTCGGCGGGGTTGCACATGCCGGGGGCGGCGAACTTCGCGAACAGCACTTCCCACACCGCGCGGTGAGCCGGGGTCATCGTGGCGGTGAACTCGG